>NZ_JADZDS010000026.1 GCF_020850895.1 Thermomonas sp.
CGCTGGCGATGTAGGGCGCGGCGATGTCCTCCGCCGGATCGAAGCACAACCGCGGCTGCAAGCCCGGCGCATCGAAGCGCCGCGCCGCGGCGCGCTCGCTGTCGGCGCAGTCCGGGTTGTCGCGCAGTTTCTGCATCGCATGGGTGGTCGCCCACCACGCGTCAAACAACTCCTCCCAGCGCCACTGCACCAACTGCTCATCGCCATCGCTGATCCGGATCACCGGCGCGCTGGTCGGCACCGCGATGCGCTGCGCGCATTCGACCAGGCCGTGTTGCGCGACCAGGTCGGCAAACGCGGCGCGCTCGGCGACCGGCACCTGCACCACCGCGCCGAGTTCTTCGTTGAACAGCACCCGCAACGGATCGCCGGTGCGGCTGTCGCCCCAGCCATCGAGCTGGATGTCGAGGCCAAGGTGCGAGGCAAACGCCATTTCACACAGCGCTGCAAACACGCCGCCATCGGAACGGTCGTGGTAGGCCAACAGCACGCCTTCGGCACGGGCATCGCGAATCAGGTCGAACAGGGCGCGCAGGCGCTGCGGCTCGTCGAGATCCGGCACCTCACCGCCAAACGCCGGCAAGACACCATCGCCGTTCGCCTGCGGGAAGCACTGCGCGAGGATCGAACCGCCCATGCGCTGGCGGCCTGCGCCCAGCCCGATCAGCCACAATTCGGAATCGACATCGCGCCGCAGCAGCGGCGTGCGCTGGCCTGACACATCGGCCACCGGCGCGAACGCGGTCACGATCAGCGAGACGGGGGAGATGGAGCGGTGGATTGGGGATTCGGGATTCGGGATTCGGAAGGGCGGCGCTCGTCGGAGTGCGGTGATTCGCTCCCTCCAATCCCCTCTCCCATCTCCCGAATCCCGGGCGCAACCCACTGCGCCTGCATCGACAGCGAGTCCTTGCCGACCGGGATTCCCAGTTCGAGCGCGGGGCACAATTCCATGCCCACCGCCTTGACCGCATCGAACAGCCGCGCGTCCTCACCGGCGTGGCCCGCGGCCGCCATCCAGTTGGCCGACAGCTTGATCCGATCGAGCGCGTCCAGCGGCGCCGCCATCAGGTTGGTGATCGCCTCGCCCACCGCCATCCGCGCCGAGGCAGCGGCATCCAGCAGCGCCAGCGGGGTGCGCTCGCCCACGGCCATCGCCTCGCCCGCGTTGCCGTCGAAGCCGGCATAGGTGATCGCGCAATCGGCCACCGGCACCTGCCACGGCCCGACCATCTGGTCGCGTGCGGTCAGCCCGCCGACGAAGCGATCGCCGATGGTGATCAGGAACGACTTTGCCGCAACGGACGGATGCGCCAGCACGCGCAGCCCGGCCTCGCGCAGGTCCAGCGCATCGGTCTCGACCTGCGGCCAGCGCGGCGGCGGCGGATGCACCGCATCGCGATGCATCCTCGGCGGCTTGCCGAACAGCACATCCATCGGCAGGTCGATTGCCAAAGCCCCTCTCCCCTCGGGAGAGGGGTTGGGGTGAGGGTCGGTATGCATGACAGCCGCCTGGTCAGATGCCGTACCCTCATCCGCACTGCGGGCACCTTCTCCCGGAGGGAGAAGGGAAGTGCCAGCGCCATACCCCACCACCAACCGTTCCTCCGCCGTCGCCATGCCCACCACCGCGAACGGGCAGCGCTCCCGTGCGCACAGCGCCTCGAATTCCGGCAACCGCGCCTGCGCCACGCCGAGCACATAGCGCTCCTGCGATTCGTTGCACCACAATTGCATCGGTGACAGTGACGGATCGTCCTTGGGCACCTTGCCCAGATCGATCACGCCGCCCACGCTCGAGTCGTGCAGCAGCTCGGGGATCGCATTCGACAGGCCGCCGGCACCGACATCGTGGATGCACAGGATCGGGTTGTCCCCACCCAGCGCCACGCAGACGTCGATGACTTCCTGCGCGCGTCGTTCCATTTCCGGGTTGTCGCGCTGCACCGAGGCGAAGTCCAGATCCTCGGCGGAATCACCAGAGGCCACCGACGATGCCGCGCCACCACCCAGGCCGATCAGCATCGCCGGCCCGCCAAGCACGATCACCGCGTCACCGGGCGAGAGTCTGAGCTTCTCCACCTGGACGCGATCCATCGCGCCCAGGCCACCGGCCAGCATGATCGGCTTGTCGTAGGCGCGGGTCAGGCCCTCGGCCTCGGGCAGTTCGAAGCTGCGGAAATAGCCGGTCAAATTGGGCCGGCCGAACTCGTTGTTGAACGCCGCGGCGCCCAGCGGGCCGTCGCGCATGATCTCGAATGCCGACGCCATGCGCGGATTGAGCGCACGCTCGCCTTCCCACGGCTGCGGCAAGGTCGGGATGCGCAGGTGCGAGACCGAGAATCCGCACAGCCCCGCTTTCGGGCGACCGCCGCGCCCGGTGGCACCCTCGTCGCGGATTTCACCACCCGCACCTGTCGACGCGCCGGGGAACGGCGCGATCGCGGTCGGGTGGTTATGGGTTTCGACCTTGATGCAAAAAGCGGAATCGACCACGGCCTCGCGGCGATAGCGATGGCTGACCGGATCCGGACGCCAGCGCGCAGCCGGATAGCCTTCCACCACCGCGGCGTTGTCGCTGTAAGCCGACAACACGTGCTGCGGGGTGCGCGCCTGGGTGTTCTTGATCATCTTGAACAGCGACAG
>NZ_JADZDS010000027.1 GCF_020850895.1 Thermomonas sp.
CCGTGGACACTGGCGCATTGCGGTTGCTGCTGGTCGAGGATGATCCGATCGTGGCCGAGGTCATGCTTGGGCTGTTGCACGAACAAGGGCATGCGGTGACTCACGCCGCGCATGGACTGGCGGCCTTGACCGAGGTCGTGCTGCATTCGTTCGACGCGGCTTTGCTGGACTTGGACTTGCCCGGGATGGATGGGCTGGCCCTTGCGCGCGCATTGCGGGCGCAGGGGTTTACTGAACCGCTGCTGGCCGTCACCGCGCGATCGGATGCCGACGCTGAACCCTCGGCGCGCGACGCTGGGTTCGACGCCTTCCTGCGCAAACCGGTCAGCGGCGAGCAGCTTGCGGACGCGCTGGCCGCGCTGCTGCGGCACTGAGCCGCAGGCACTGTGCGTTGTGGGCTGCTGCGCGTGGTGCTTGCGCGGGTTGGGGAAGGCTTCAGCGCGCGCTGTAGCGATGCACCTCATCCACCAGCACGGCAACGTGTTCGGGATTCATGTCCGGCGACATGCCGTGGCCGAGGTTGAATACATGGCCGTCGCGGGAGCCGCCGTTGCCGGTGCGGTAGCTGTCCAGCACCGCACGCACCTGCGACCGCACCGCATCGGGGCTGCCGTACAGCATCGCCGGGTCGAGGTTGCCTTGCAGCGCGATCTTGCCCGCCGTGCGACGCGCGGCCTCGTCCAGCGTCACCGTCCAGTCCACGCCGACACCTTCCGCACCGCTCTCGGCCAGCGCTTCCAGATGCGCGGCATTGCCCTTGACGAACAGGATCAGCGGGGTGTCGCCGCGCTTGAGTTCGTGCGCGATCCGGGTCAGGTAGGGCAGCGAGAATTCTCGGTACATCGAAGGTGAGAGCGTGCCGCCCCAGGTGTCGAAGACCTGCAAGGCCTGCGCACCCGCGGCATGTTGCGCCGACAGGTAGGCGATCACCGCATCTGTGACCACGCCCAGCAGCGTATGCATCGCGGCCGGGTCATTGATGGCGAGTGCCTTGACCTTGCCCCAGTCCTTGCTGCCGCCGCCTTCCACCATGTAGCAGGCAATCGTCCACGGGCTGCCGGAAAAACCGATCAGGGGCACGCTGCCGTCGAGTTCGCGGCGGATCAGGCGCACCGCGTCCATCACGTAGCGCAGTTCGGTCTCCATGTCCGGCACCGACAGTCGGTCGATGTCGGCCTGGCTGCGCAGCGGGCGTTCGAACTTCGGGCCTTCGCCGTCGACGAAGTACAGCCCCAGGCCCATGGCATTGGGCACGGTGAGGATGTCGGAAAACAGGATCGCGGCATCCAGCGGGAACCGACGCAGCGGCTGCAGGGTGACTTCGCAGGCCAACTCCGGCGTCATCGCCATGCCGAGGAAGCTGCCGGCCTGCTGGCGGGTGGCGCGGTATTCCGGCAGGTAGCGACCGGCCTGGCGCATCAGCCAGACAGGGGTGCAATCGACGGACTCGCGGCGCAGGGCACGCAGGAAGCGATCATTCTTCAGTGCCATGGACACTCCGGTCAGCGGGGCGCGTCGGCGCCCTGCGCAAACATCAATTGGAAGCCCTTCTTCAGCTGCGCATCGCGCTCTTTTTCCAGCGCCAGCATGGCCGAGTTCTGGTCAGGATATTGCGACCTGCGCAGGGTGCTGCGGCCACCGGTCTGGCCGGTCTCGCGCAGCAATTCCCAGCCGCCCAGCAGGTCGGGCTGGAGCTGGAGCTGGACGAAGCGCGGTGCTTCGCGGCCATCGGGGCGTTGTTGCAGCAAGAGACGCATGGGGCGGCATTGTAAGGTGGCCGGGCCGGCACCGCTGGCGGCGTGATGGCATCGGCGCCATGATCGAGGCTCACCACGGGAGGGACGAGCCATGAAACGCGTCACCGGCATCGGCGGCATTTTCTTCAAATCGGCCGACCCCAAGCGCCTGTGCGCGTGGTATCGCGATCACCTCGGTCTCGATGTGACCGACTGGGGCGGGGTGATCTTCCCTTGGGGTGGCCCCGACAGTGCGCCGGGGATGACGCTGTGGAGCCCGTTCGCCGCAGGTACCGATTACATGGCGCCAAGCGAGGCGTCGTTCATGGTCAATTTCCGCGTGGCCGATGTCGCTGCATTGCTGGCTGCATTGCGGGCAGAGGGCTGCGATGTGCTGGACAAGACCGACGACTCAGAGCACGGCAAGTTCGGCTGGGTGATCGACCCGGACGGCAACAAGATCGAATTGTGGGAGCCGCCGCCTGGGCAGTGATCGCCGCGATCAACTGACGGCGCGCAGCGTTTCCATCACGGCGGGCTCGGCAACTTCGGCGATGATCCTGGGCGTGCCGTGTCGGAGCCATCCTCCTCGCGACGTGCACGGGGTGGGCGATGATTGCCGTCCCGGGCGCAACAGCCTTTGTCATGTGGTTCGCCATCCTGTGCTGCTTTCGCGTAGCATGCGCCTGTCATGCCGTATGGCCCTCCGTCTTGACCCCAGTCCACGGCCTCGCCGCCGAAAAGCCTTCTAGTCGCCTGCGTGTCCTCTACTGGACGCTGGGATTCTGCGTCGCTGCAGCGATCCTGTATGCCGGTGACCACCACTACCATCTCGGCCACCGACTGCAGGTGTGGCTGCGCGATGCGCCCGCCGCGGACCACGCGGTGCCGACAGGACAGCTGCAGGACTATGTGGTCGAAATCGATGCGCTGCCGCTCGCGGAGGTGCAGAACCTGTCCGGGCTGGCCTGGGGCGATGCCGAAGGCCATCTCGTGGCGGTGCTCAACAAGCCTGAGATGCTGGTGATCCTTGATCGCGACGGCAAGCAGTTGGCCAAATACCATTTGCAGGATTTCCACGACACCGAGGGCGTGGCTGCGCTCGGGAATGGCTGGTACGTTGTGGTTGAAGAGCGTCGATCACAGCTCGCGTTTTTCCGTGTTCCACCGGGTCGATCCGGGGGGGAGGTCCGGCATGTCGATGCGGTGATCCTGGGCCTCGACCTGCACCCTTCCGCTCCGTCGAACCTTGGGTTCGAAGGATTGGCCTACGACCCTCAGGCCGATGCGCTGTACGTCGTGCGCGAGGACACCCCGGTTCAGCTCTATGAAATCACCGGCATCGCTTCCCTGCGTGACAAGGGCAACATGTCGGCACTTCACATCCGCAATCGCAGCGAATTGCTCTCCGGGTTGCGGCCCAGCGATGACCTGTCGTCGGTGGAGGTGGATCCACGCAGTGGCAACCTGCTGTTCCTCAGCGAACGCGGGCAGCGGCTCACCGAAGTCCGCCGCGACGGCCGCATCGCCGGCGTGCGGAGATTCGATGGCGTGTTCGGAAGCGAGACTCCGATGCCGCAGGCGGAAGGCGTCACCATCGATCCCGACCGCAGGCTGTACATCGTCAGTGAACCCAACCTGTTCTATCGCTTCGCGCCGGCAGCTTCATCTGCCGAAAGAGCGGCGCCCGCATCGAGGTAGCAAAGGGCGGGGATTCGGCGCGTATTTCACC
>NZ_JADZDS010000028.1 GCF_020850895.1 Thermomonas sp.
AGTTCGCGCAGGATTGCCAGTCGCGTGTTGCCGCCATTGCGGATGATGTAGTGATCGTCGCCGGGCCGCCGGGTGATGGCCGGAGCCGCGTCCAGGCCACGCTCGCGGATGGATGCCTTGATTTCCTCGTACACCGGATTGCGCTTCTTGCGCGGGTCGTGGTCGTAGGGGCGCAACTGGTCGAGCGTCACGACCATGGGCGTGTCGGCGATCGGGTCGCTCAAGGTCGTTGCTGACGGGCCGCTGCGCTCGAACCCGGACGCGAGCAGTTTGCCGGCCATCTGCTGGGAGGTGATCTCAGTCATGGCCGCCCCCCTGCGCTAGGGATCGGGTCTCGCGCTCGGCGCGACGGATCTGCGCACGGGCGTTGAGGGCTGCCCGGTGATCGCTGGCCGTCGAGCTGGTGTAGATCGCGGCGCAGCCTGCCTTGGTGAACTTGAGGTGACCGCCCGCCGTGCGCTTGACGTGCCAGCCTTCGCCGACGGCGAACTCGATCAGGGCGCGCAGCCGGCTGTGGCCTCGGGCCAGTTCATGTGCGTTGGCCATGGGGCCTCCTGGTATCAAGAGGCTGTGGCGGACGGCCGGACACTGCGGCAAATCGATCCTGCCACTGCGGGAGCAATTCGCCGGCAAGATCGCGCATGGTGGCGAGCGCGGCGGGAGCGACTCTGCCCACTGGCTGGCGGTACTCGACCCGATGCACCGGTAGGCCGCGCGTCGCGGCACGCGGATAAGCCTCAATGGCCGGCACGTCGGTGGCCAGAACCCGAATGCCGGTGTGGCCCTGGAACAGATCGCGCAGCGCCTGCTGGATCAGACGGGCGTTGGCGGACACCGGATGGACGCGGTTGATGAGCAGATGCAGCGGCGGCGGCTCGATGCCCAGCTGCCGGTACGGCGCAATGTCCGCGAGCAACTGCATGGTGCCGCGCCGCAGCTCGCGGGCGGCGAGGATTTCTGGGGTCACTGGCGACAGCGCGAGGTCGGAGGCCAGCACCGCCATCTCCAGCAGTACCGAGCGCGCGCCCTGGGTGTCGATCAGCACCAGGTCGTAGAGGGGTTTGAGCGCCGGAAGCAGATGCCGCAGCCGCAGGCGCCCGTCTGGCGCGTGCAGCAGCAAGGTGTTCAGTTCGCCTCGGTGGTCGTTGGAGAGCACCAAGTCCAGGCCCGTGATGATCGTGCGGGACACAAGCTGGTCGAGGTCGCGCTCGTTGAAGGCCAGCAATTCATAGATGCCGCCCGGCGCGCGGTGAGCCAGCTCGTAGTAGGAGGACAAGGTGGGCTGCACATCGAGATCGAGCAGCAGCACGCGCAGCCCGGCGTCCGCAGCGAGACCACCCAGGTTTGCAGCCGTGGTGGTCTTGCCGACCCCACCTTTGGTTGAAATGATGGATACGACCTGCATGGCGTTCTCCGTATGAGGATGGAAAGTCCGCGGGAGGACGGGTCAGGCCCGGTTGTTGACGCGCTCGTCGATCCACTGATCGATTTCGATGGAATCCCAGCCCACGGCGCGCACGCCCAGACGCAGCGCCTGCGGGAACTGGCGTTTCTTCATCAGGTTGTAGATGTGGGCGCGCTTGAAACCGGATTTCGCTTCGACTTCTTCCAGGCGCAGGATGCGGCGCTCGTTTGGCTGCAGTACAGGTGTTTGCGACATGGCGGTCACTCCTGAACGCTCAGTGGCGTTTGTTGGCGTGACCTCTATTCAATAGACACGGCTGCGAAAAGACATTGCAAATGCAATCTCCGCGACTGCACATACAAGCTGGCAAATCTCAGAGGGAAGTGCTACGCAGCCGGCGCCTGGCGGTGGCGAACTTGCCGTTCAATGTCCGCTCCGCGATGCCCATGGCACCGCTGTGATGGGCGACCAGCGCGCTGACCACGGCCTCCTGCGTCTTGAAGCTGGAGTACGGCGTGCCCGATGGCGACTGGCCGAGCATCAGCTCCAACAGGCCGCCAACGATGTTCAGGTAGGTGGCCTCGGCCCGATCACTGATCGGACACTGCGCGCATGCCGGAATCACCGTGGGCTGCTTGAGCAGCGCGTCATGCTTGTCCTGCAACTCGCGAAGCTGACGTTTGGTCTGTTCCAGGACGGATTTCAAAGCCTGGCGTTCGACCAGCATGGCTTGCCCTGTTTCCAGAGAGATGAAGGGATGGGTGATGCGCTCGCCGCGGGAGAAGAGAAAGCCGGGCCGCTGCTCGGGGTAGTGCTGGCGCATCCAGCACTTCAGATCGACATGGCGTACCGTCAGATCAGGCGATTCGATCAACGCGGTGTCGCGCGTCGTGATGCCGTGCTGCCCGAAGGGCAGTTCCCCGTTGAGGATGCCGTCATAGATGCGGTCGGTGTACAGCCGCAGTTCGCCCAAACGTGGGCAGTCCAGCGACTGCGGCAGATTCATAGGCGACGAGACCGAAGCCAGGATCACCTGCTCGTATCGCAGCAGTCCGGCCCAGCGGATGGATGCTTCGAGCGGGCGGTAGAACACCTTTGATGTTGGTGCATCATTTTTGTTCTCGTGCATGCTCCGTCTCCTTCCAGGAGAAGAACTACAGGGCCGACTGCTTTTGCAGCCGTCCTCATGGTCGGCCTGTTGTCCGCGCAAGACGCGAGTGATGACGCCCGCTTTTGATGACTTCTGATCAGTTCGCGCAACGAGTAGGCGTTGTGTGCTCGATGTGCAAAAATCCATCGGGCACAAGAAAACCGAGCGTCTGTCGCGGCTCGACAGTGACGCTTGCGCTATCAGGATCGTGAGAAGTGGCTGCTCTCGCAAAACCGTATCGGTATGGTCTGATGCGCCAGCGGTTTCAAAAAGCGGCGAACGCTCGGAATCTATTGATCGGGGCTTGAGATTGGCAACGAAAATCCGCTGGTGTCATATCCGATCGAGATACTGATATAGCGAGATAGCATTACCGAGAAGTCGCCTATGGTGACTGCCGAGCGCTGATTCGACGCTAAACGCTGCCTGCCAAAACGTGGAAATTGCGAGTTGGCCGCGCAGAAGACGGATGGGCGGCCATGCGAAGCGATCGACGTTCCGTCCTTTGACCTTGACCGGACGGTGCTGCCGCCCCGCCTCAGCTCAACGGGCGACGGGATCTTCGGGCATATCAACCAACATTGCCGTTTTTACCAGGCGCTCTACAGTCTGCCTGGCCAGCACCGGAGACGCCTCCGATTGCTCTGCAAGCTCATCGGTTTCTATGGCATGTGCGGCGACCAGTCGAGCTGCAAG
>NZ_JADZDS010000029.1 GCF_020850895.1 Thermomonas sp.
GGAACGGCGCAAAACCCGTCCCGAAGATCACCCCGGCATCCAGCAGGTCGGTATCGCTGACCACGCCGGCGTGCAGGCAGGCCACCGCTTCGTTGAGCAGGGGCAGGATCAGGCGGTCTTCCAGATCATCCGGTGCAACGTAGCCAGATGGCAGCTCGGGCTTTTTCGGCTTGCCGTTTTCCCAAGCGTAGATGCCTTGGCCGTCCTTCTTGCCGCGTTTGCTGGCGTCAACGCTGGCCAGCGCTGCCGGAACCTGCAGGCCGAGGAAGGGGGCGAGTTCCTTGCTGACGCCGGCGGCCACGTCCAAGCCCACGGTGTCGATCAATTCGATCGGCCCCATCGGCATGCCGAAGCGCGTCGCTGCCTTGTCGATGGCGGGGCCGGGAATGCCCTCGGCATAGGCGGTGGCGGCTTCCAGCATGTACGGGAACAGCACGCGGTTGACCAGGAAGCCGGGGCTGCCGGCCACCGGCACCGGGAACTTGCCCAGGGCCTTGCAGAACGCCGCCAGTCGGCGTTCGGTCTCCGCGTCCATGCCGTCGTGGCGGATGATCTCCACCAGCGGCATCTGCGCCACCGGATTGAAATAATGCAAGCCGGCGAACTGCGCCGGGCGCGCAATGTGTTCGCGCAATTCGTCCAGCGGGATGGACGAGGTATTGGTAGTCAATAACGCATCGGCCTTGAGCCGTGGTTCCACCGCGTTGTAGAGGTCGCGCTTGGCGTCGGGGTTTTCGATGATCGCTTCGATGACGAGGTCGGCATCCGCCACGCCATGGCCTTCGAGGTCGGATTTCAAGCGCGCCGCCACCGCCGGTCGCTTGCCCGCGTCCTTCACCTTTTTCTCGAACAGCACCTGCGCACGGGTCATGGCCGCGTCGATGAAGCGCTGCTCGCGGTCCTGCAAGGTCACCTCGAAGCCCTTGTAGGCGGCGAACGCGGCGATGTCGCCGCCCATCACCCCGGCGCCGACCACATGCACGCGAGTGATGCCGGATTCGCCCTTGCCCAGCGCTTTCATCCGTTCGGTCAGGAAGAAGATGCGGATCAGGTTGCGTGCGGTCGACGTACCGGCGAGTTTCACCACCGCACGGCGTTCGGCGTCGAGGCGGGCACGGATCGGCCTGCCGCCGCTCTTTGCCCAGGTCGCGATCAGCGCATAGGGCGCTGGGTAGAACGCCTTCGGCGCCTTGCGCGCCACCTGTTTGGCCATCTGCGGGGCCAGCAATTTGCGCGCGGCGAAAGTATTGCTGAGTCTGGCCAAAGCGCGTTGCTTGAGTGGGCGTGTGCAGCCCTTGAGCGCCAGCTTGGCGGCGCTGTCGATCAGATCGGATGGCTCCACGACCAGATCGATCAAGCCAATGCCACGTGCGGCCTTGGCCGACAGCGCACGGCCGGTCAGCATCATGTCCATCGCCGCCGGTGCGCCGACCAGCTGCGGCAGGCGCGCGCTGCCGCCCCAGCCCGGGAAAATGCCCAGTTGCACTTCCGGCAGGCCAATGCGGGTGGAAGCGTCGCTGCTGGCCACGCGATACCGGCAAGCCAGTGAAATCTCGGTGCCGCCGCCCATGCAGAAGCCGTGGATGGCGGCGACCGTGGGACAGCGCAATTCGGCCAGCTTCTGGAAGGTGCGCTGGCCGCGGGCAATAGCGTCGTTGACGGTGCCCTTGCGGTCGAATTCCTGGAACTCCTTGAGATCGGCGCCGGCGATGAAGCCGCTGGCCTTGCCCGAGGCGATCACCAGCGCCTTCGGCAGCTCCAGGGCGATCCGTTCCAGCGCCGCGCCCAGTTCGATCAGCGCATCCTGCGAGAACGCATTGACCGCCGCATCGGCGCGATCGAAATACAGCACCAGCACGCCGTCGTCGCGTTGTTGCGGTCGCCAATGGCGCAGGCCAAGCCCGGCGAAACGGTCCATCGTGGTTGCAGCCATGCGTCAGTCATCCGCAGCAAGGGAGTTGGCGGTATCGTAGCCCGCAAGAATCTGAATATTTGTCCAGTTTTGTTCAGGTACAGGGGCTCCGGCAGACGCTGGAGGCGGTTCGCGGTCGTCGGCGGATGGAACTTTCGCCATGACCATGTGTCACAAGCCCGGAAGCAACCGGGCGATGGATCAAGGACACCGGGTGCAGGCAATGGAGGATCGGGTGTCGCAAGCGCTGGATCAGGACCTGGTGGCACGCGTGCAACGCGGCGATTCCGCTGCCTTCGATTTGCTCGTGCGCAAATACCAGAACCGGGTGGCGGCGCTGATCTCGCGTTACATCCGCGACTGGGCCGAAGTGCAGGACGTGGCGCAAGACACCTTCATCCGTGCCTATCGCGCCATCGGCAGCTTCCGTGGCGATGCGCTGTTCTCCACTTGGTTGCACCGGATCGCGGTGAATACCGCGAAGAACCACCTCGCCGCCAGCAACCGCCGGCCGCCGACCGATGCGGTCGAGCTGGAAGATGCCGAGCTGTTCGAATCCGGCCTGCGCCTGCGCGACAACGACACCCCGGAACGCGAACTGATGCGCCAGCAGCTGGAACAAACCGTACTGGCTGCGGTCGAAGAATTGCCGCAGGACCTGCGCGATGCGATCACCCTCCGCGAAGTGGAGGGACTCAGTTACGAGGAGATCGCCGAGCGCATGGACTGCCCGATCGGAACGGTGCGCTCGCGCATCTTCCGCGCACGCGACGCGATCGACGCCCGCATGCGCCCTTTGCTGGACCACGACGACTTGCTGAAGCGTTCCCGCGCATGAACAACGACACCGACCGCCACTGCAACGACCTCACCCAACTGTGCAGCCGCGAGCAACTGTCCGCGCTGATGGACGGCGCCTTGCCGGAGGACCAGACCCGCTTCCTGCTGCGCCGCCTGCACCACGATGTGGCCTTGGCCGGCTGCTGGGAACGCTGGCGCACGGCCGCCGACTCCATGCGCGGGGCCGCGCCGAGCCGGCGCCTGCCCGCCGACTTCGCCAGCCGGGTGGCCGCCGCGTTGCAGGAAGATGCCCCCCTTGATGCGGCCGCACGGGCCTCGGCACGCACGGCCCAGCGCCGGCGGCTGGGCGGTGGCGCGGCGCTGGCGGCAGCGCTGGCGGCCATGGCGATTCTCGGGCTGCCTTCGAATGAAGGCGTTTCGACCCAACCTGCGTCTGCGTTGGCCGAATCTGGCCAGCGGACTGTTGTGAAGCCAGCCCTTCCTTCCGGTCATCCCGTGCCCCAGGCGCCGATACCGAGTGGAGCCCTGCCTCCGACCGTGGCCCCGGAGGCGGTCGCCACCTTGGTCGCAGCCGCGGCGCGGCCGACCCGTCGCCGGGCCGCATCCACGGATCAGGCGGAATCCGGGCTCACCGGCATGGCCCCTGACAGGGTGCCCGCATCCACGGCAGCGATGTCCGAACAGCAGGAACAGGAAACGGCGACGCGTCCTTGGCCACGGTCGGTGTTACCGCAGTTCGGCAATGACGGGTTGACCGTGGGTTTCGGCGATCTTCCGCAGCGGGCGGAGGGTTCCACTCCGTTCCTCACCCAGACTGCGTTCTCCGATCCGCCACGGTTGCTGAAAGCGCCTGAACCGGCAGGCTCCGACAAGGCACAGAATCCGGATGGGCCGGCGTCTGCGGACAAGCAGCGCGTCAACGATCGCCCCTCCCCCTGATCATCTGCCCGAGTATTGGAGCCGCGTGCTACGCGACTACAAATCCAGCTGACTCGATTCACGACCACCAAGGATCCCCCATGCGTCAGACCAGATTCCCCGTACTGCGCCCACTTGTCCTTGCGGTGGCGTTGGCCGCAGCCGGCATTGGCGCTTGCAGTGGCCAGACCACCGCGGGCTCGCAGGCTGCAACCGTGCCACAGGCGGCCACGCCGACCTCGGCACCACCACAGCTGGTGGCTGGCTTGCCTGATTTCACCGCGCTGGTCGACCGAGTCGGGCCGGCGGTGGTCAGCGTGCAGGCAGAAGTCGGCGGAGGACCCCGCGCGGAGCGGACCCGCCAGGAGCAGCCCGATCAGCAGCGCAGTGGGCCCAACCGCCAACGCATCCAAGGCGGCGGTGGGGACGATGATGGCAGCGACATCGAGGACATGCCGGAAATCTTCCGGCGTTTCTTCGGTCCCGGGATGGGTCCGGGCCAACCGCGTGAGCGGCCGCAGGGAACATCGTTGGGCACCGGCTTCATCATTTCCAGCGATGGCTATGTCCTGACCAACCGCCACGTGATTGATGGCGCCGACAGCGTGCGGATCCGCCTTGCCGATCGACGGGAATTGACCGCACGGATCGTCGGCAGCGACGAGCAGTCGGACATCGCATTGCTCAAGGTGGAGGCGAGTGGCCTGCCGACGGTACGGATTGGCCAATCCAGCCAGCTCAAGCCGGGACAATGGGTGGTGGCGATCGGTTCGCCGTTCGGCTTCGATCATTCGGTGACGGCAGGAATCGTCAGTGCCGTTGGTCGTGCCAATCCCTATGCCGACCAGCGCTATGTGCCCTTCATCCAGACCGACGTGGCGATCAACCGCGGCAATTCGGGCGGCCCACTGCTGGATACCCGCGGCCAGGTGGTCGGCATCAATTCGCAGATCTTCAGCAATTCCGGCGGTTACATGGGGGTGAGCTTCGCGATTCCGATCGACGTGGCGATGAACGCGGTCAACCAACTTAAGGCCACTGGCCGGGTGACCCGCGGCCAGCTTGGGATCCAGATCCAGCCCTTGACGCGCGATGCCGCCAAGGCGCTCGGCCTCGGTGACGAAGCGGCGGGTGCACTGGTGGCCGCGGTCGAGCCGGGCAGTGCCGCGGAACGCGCAGGCATCCAGCGCCAGGATGTCGTGCGCAGTGTCAACGGCAAGCCGGTGTACGACGCCAGCGACCTGCCGCCGATCATCGGCGCGATGGCGCCGGGGACGCAGATCAGCGTCGAAATCATCCGCGACGGACGGCCGCGCACGGTCACAGCGACCTTGGGTGCGCTCAATGACGCCACCGCGCGCAATGACGACGGCCGTGACAACTCCGGCGGCAAGTCCGCGCCGGATGCGGCGCCCGGCAATCGCCTCGGGATCCTCGGTCGTGACCTGAGCGACCAGCAGCGCAGCCGGCTCGGCCTGCAGGCGGGCGAGGGCGTACTGGTGGCAGGCGTCCAGGGCGGCGCGGCACGTGATGCCGGCCTGCGTCCGGGTGACGTGATCCTCGCGGTCGGACGCACCGATGTCGGCAGCCCGGGTGAACTCGATGCCCAGCTGCGCACGGTGGCCGCGGGAAAACCGGTGATGCTGCTGGTCCAGCGCAACGGCGTCAGCCAATACGTTGCCGTGGACAGCGGGGAAGGCTGAGGTCGACGGTCGATTGATCGACGCTGGATGGGCGGCGCGCGAACGCCGCCGCCCTTGGCGTGGTTCGACACCGTCCGAATCGCGGTGCTGTGCGATAATCGTCGGCTTGTCTTCGAACCGCCGCCGCACCGACGGCCACGCCGCCATGCAGTCCGATCCGATGCGGTTCATCCGCAACTTCTCCATCATTGCCCACGTCGACCACGGCAAGTCGACTCTGGCCGATCGCATCATCCAGCTGTGCGGCGGCCTGACCGAGCGCGAGATGGAAGCGCAGGTGCTCGACAACAACCCGATCGAGCGCGAACGCGGCATCACCATCAAGGCGCAGTCGGTGTCCCTGCCGTACACGGCGAAGGACGGGCAGACCTATTTCCTGAACTTCATCGACACCCCCGGCCATGTCGATTTCAGCTACGAAGTCAGCCGTTCGCTGGCGGCCTGCGAAGGCGCGCTGCTGGTGGTGGATGCCGCCCAGGGCGTGGAAGCACAATCGGTCGCCAACTGCTACACCGCGGTGGAGCAGGGGCTGGAAGTGGTGCCGGTGCTGAACAAGATCGACTTGCCGACCGCCGACATCGACAAGGTCAAGGAAGAGATCGAAGCGGTGATCGGCATCGATGCCGAGGAGGCGGTGGCGATTTCCGCCAAAACCGGGCTCAACGTCGGCGACGTGCTGGAAGCCATCGTCAAACGCATCCCGCCGCCCACGCCGCGTGCTACCGACAAGCTGCAGGCGCTGATCATCGATTCCTGGTTCGACAACTACCTCGGCGTGGTCTCGCTGGTGCGGGTGATGCAGGGTGAGCTGAGGCCCGGCGAGAAGATGCTGGTGATGAGCACCGGGCGCACCCATCTGGTTGATGGCGTTGGCGTGTTCACGCCCAAACGCAAGGTCATGCCGGCGCTGAAGGCGGGTGAAGTCGGCTGGATCACCGCCAGCATCAAGGACGTGCACGGCGCGCCGGTGGGCGACACCCTCACGCTTGCGGGCGATCCGGCACCGGCACCGCTGCCCGGCTTTCAGGAAATGCAGCCGCGCGTGTTCGCCGGCCTGTTTCCGGTCGATGCCGAGGATTTCCCGGCGCTGCGCGAGGCGCTGGACAAGCTGCGTCTGAATGACGCCGCGCTGCGTTTCGAGCCGGAATCGTCCGAGGCGATGGGCTTCGGCTTCCGCTGCGGCTTTCTCGGCATGCTGCACATGGAGATCGTGCAGGAACGGCTGGAGCGCGAATACAACCTCAACCTCGTCACCACCGCACCGACGGTTGTCTATGAAGTGCTCAAGACCGACGCCAGCATCGTCAACATGGACAATCCGGCCAAGCTGCCGCCGGTCAACCAGGTCGAGGAAGTGCGCGAGCCGATCATCCGCGCCAACATCCTTACCCCGCCCGATTACGTCGGCGGCATCATCAAGTTGTGCGAGGACAAGCGCGGCGTGCAGGTCGGCATCACCTACATGGCGAGCCAAGTGCAGATCAGCTACGAGCTGCCGATGGCCGAGGTGGTGCTGGATTTCTTCGACAAGCTGAAGTCGGTCAGCCGCGGCTATGCCTCGCTGGACTACCACTTCCTGCGCTTCGACGCCGGCCCGTTCGTGCGGGTGGACACCCTGATCAATGGCGATCGCGTCGATGCACTGTCGATCATCGTGCACCGCAGCCACGCGGATCGCCGGGGTCGCGAGCTGTGCGAGAAGATGAAGGAATTGATCCCGCGGCAGATGTTCGACGTGGCGATCCAGGCCGCGATCGGTGGCCAGATCATCGCCCGCACCACGGTCAAGGCCTTGCGCAAGAACGTGCTGGCCAAGTGCTACGGCGGCGACGCCACCCGCAAGAAGAAGCTGCTGGAGAAGCAGAAGGAAGGCAAGAAGCGGATGAAGATGGTTGGCCGTGTCGAAATTCCGCAGGAAGCTTTCCTCGCGGTCTTGCAGGTCGACAATTGATCCGCACGCGCGCATTCGCGTTGGACGGGCAACTCACGATGGAGAACGTCGCATGATGGTATGGTTCGAAACGGCGCTGGTATTGCTGACCGCGCTGACCGGCTTGATCTGGTTGGTGGACAAGCTGTTCTTCGCCAACAAGCGACTGGCCGACGCCATCGGCGAGGAAAAGCCCAAGGACCCGCCCCTGGTCGATTACTCCAAGGCGTTTTTCCCGGTACTGGCGCTGGTATTGGGCCTGCGCAGCTTCGTTGCCGAGCCATTCCGGATTCCCTCCGGCTCGATGATGCCGACCCTGCTGATTGGCGACTTCATCCTGGTCAACAAGTACGACTACGGCCTGCGCTGGCCGATCACCAACAGGAAATTCCTGTCCATCGGCGAGCCGCAGCGCGGCGATGTGGTGGTGTTCCGGCCTCCGCAGCAACCGCGCGAGGACTGGATCAAACGCGTGATCGGCCTGCCCGGCGATGTGATTTCCTACAGTGAACACAAGGTCAGCATCAACGGGCGCGAGTTGCCGTACCGGGTGGATGGCATCTACACCGGCGTTGGCCAAGGCATCGGTGAGACCGGCGATGCCTTGCTGACCGAGGGGCTTGCGGACCGCCCGCACCATGTGCTGGAAGGGGTGGAGAGCTTGGGCGAAGGCCAATGGACGGTGCCCGCCGGGCAGTATTTCGTCATGGGCGACAATCGCGGCAACAGTGAGGACAGCCGCTTCTGGGGCTTCCTGCCCGAGGCCAACCTGCGCGGAAGGGCAATGTTCATCTGGCTGAACGTGGATTTCAGCGCCGAACGCAAGCTGGACTGGTCGCGGATCGGGACGAGGATTCCCTGAGTCGGGCTTTGCCCACGGTCCCCGGGGTCGGATTTTGCGCCAAGGGCCCTCAAGCGTGCACAATCTCCCTCGGATGCCGGGGAGGCAATGACGGAGGTTTCAGCGATGAGGCGGATGCAAAGCGGTTTGTCGATGACGGGTTTTCTTATCGTGCTGACCCTGGCGATCTTCTTCGCCTATTGCGGCATGAAGATCGGACCGATGTACATGGAGTTTTACTCGGTCAAGCAGGCACTCAAGGGCATTGCCGAGGACAATTCCGTGGCGTCGTCGTCCAAGGACCAGATCCGGACCTTGTTCCAGCGTCGTCTGGAGATGAGCTACGCGTCTTATGTGAAGACACTGAACGTGCTCAAGTTCGAGAACGGGCAGAACGGCAAGATGATGGTCGTGGACTACGAGCGACGTGAGACCCTGTTCGGGAATCTCGACGTCGTTGGCAAGTTCCATGCCGAGCAGGTTCTTCCCGGTGGCGGCGCCTCGGATTGACCTGCCTTGCGTGGAGATTGCCGGGTACCGTTTCACGGATCCGGCGCTGCTCGCACAGGCGCTGACCCATCGCAGCGCCGGTAGCGTGCACAACGAGCGGCTGGAATTCCTCGGGGATTCACTGGTCAATCAGTTCGTTGCCGACACGTTGTACCGGCGCTGGCCCAAGGCTGACGAAGGGGCATTGACCAGGGCGCGTGCCGAGTTGGTGCGGGAGTCGGCGCTTGCGACGGTCGCGAGGTCACTGGAGCTGGGGGCGCAGCTGGTGCTCGGTCCGGGAGAGATGAAATCCGGTGGCCACCGGCGCGACTCGATCCTTGCCGATGCGGTCGAGGCGCTGGTCGCGGCTATTTACCTCGATTCCGGGTTCGAAACGTGCCGCAGCGTGGTGTTGCCGTGGTTCGCTCCGCTGCTGGATGCGTTGCCACCCCCGAACAAGGTGGGGAAAGACGCCAAGACCCGCCTGCAGGAGTGGCTGCAGGCGCGCCAGCACCCGTTGCCGGTCTATGAACTGCTGGATGAACGGGGCGAGGACCATGCGCGCATGTTCCGCGTTCGTTGCACGCTGCTCCAGCCTCCACTGCGAAGTGAGGGCGAAGGCAATTCCCGGCGTGCAGCGGAGCAGCAGGCCGCCGACGCCGCCTTGCTGGAATTGCGGGCATGAACGAGCCAACGCAACGCAGCGGTGCGATCGCCGTGATCGGCAGGCCCAATGTCGGCAAGTCCACTCTGGTCAATGCGCTGGTCGGGGCCAAAGTCAGCATCACGTCCAACCGGCCGCAGACCACACGGCATCGACTGCTCGGCATCGCCAGCTTTCCCGGAGGCCAGCTGCAACTGGTCGATACCCCCGGTATCCACGGCGAACAAGGCAAGCGTTCCGGCAAGGCGATGAACCGGATGATGAACCGCGCGGCGCGCGGCGCGCTGGAAGGCGTGGATGCGGCACTTCTGGTGATCGAAGCCGGACGCTGGGATGACGAGGACACGCTGGCGTTCGACGCCCTGCGCGGTGCCGGGCTACCGGTGGTGCTGGTGGTCAATCAGGTCGATCGCCTGAAGGACAAGGCCGTGCTGCTTCCCTTCATCGCAAGGGTGACCGAAGGACGCGAGTTTGCTGCAGTGCACCCAGTGTCGGCACTCAAGCGCAGCGGTCTGGAGCCCTTGGTCGCCAGCTTGCTTGGGCTGATGCCGGTCGCCGCACCGATGTATGGCGAGGATGAAATCACCGACAAGAGCCAGCGCTTTCTCGCCGGCGAGCTGGTGCGCGAGCAGTTGATGCGCCGGCTTGGTGAAGAACTGCCGTATGCGACCACGGTCGAGGTGGAAAAATTCGAAGAAGAACCTTCACCCAAGACCGGCGTGATGTACCGGATCGACGCGGTGATCTGGGTCGAACGCGAGGGCCAGAAGGCGATTGTCATTGGCAAGGGCGGCGAGCGCCTGCGCGAGATCGGCAAGCATGCGCGACAGCAGATGGAACATCTGTTTGACGCCAAGGTGTTCCTGCAGACGTGGGTGCGCGTGCGCGAAGGCTGGAGCGATGACGAAGTGGCGCTCAGGGCGCTCGGCTACCGTGACTGAACCTGCCTCGGCGGCCGCCTGAGCGCACCTACAATGGGGGCATGCGCTATCGGCAAGAGCCCGCCTTCGTCCTGCATGCCCGCCCGTGGCGCGAGACCAGCGTGCTGGTCGAGGTACTGAGCGCCGAACATGGCCGCCTCGGCCTCGTTGCGCGTGGTGTGCAGACGCCGAAGAAGCAGCAACTGCGTGCTGCCTTGCAGCCGCTGCAGTCGATCCGCTTCGATGCCGTGCAACAGGGGGAACTGGCGCAGTTGCAGGCGGTCGAGGCAGTGGACGCGGCGCCGCTCCTGCGCGGCGAAGCGGCATTGGCGGCATTCTATGTCAATGAATTGTGCCTGCGGCTGACACCTCGGCAGTCGCCGCAGCCGGAACTGCACGCGGCGTATGCGTTGGTCAGGGAGCGTTTGCGTGTCGGTGGCGTGCTGGCTTGGACGTTGCGCCGGTTCGAGCGCGACCTGCTGGAGGCGTTGGGTTCCGGCTTGGATTTTTCCACTGAACGTGGCGAGTCTCCGATCGATCCGGTCGCACGCTATCGACTCGATCCTGAGGCTGGCCCTCGGCGTTGCGGTGGAGAGGGCATCGATGCGTGCCGCGATGCGGCGATCGGCCAAGCACTGCTGGACTTGGCCGCCGACGTCCAGCCTGACAGCGGGGGCCTCGCCAGCCTACGCCTGCCGCTGCGCGCGGTCCTGCTGCACCACCTTGGTGGGCGCGGCCTGAAGTCATGGGACATGCTGGGCGGGCTCTTGCGCCTGGATGGCGGAAGACACTCTTCGGCGTGATGCGTGCTTCAGGCCAGCAGGGGAGCCGGTCGTCCCCGTTGACCGGAAGAACGAACCCCGCGCCGGATCGGCCTTGCCCTGGGAGGGCCGATTCGTCAGCGGTGCAATTCGCCCGCGGCCTCGGGCTGGTAACGCACGGCCAGCACGCGCAAGCGAGCACTGCGTCCGCCCGGCATCGGCCAGTCGATGCTGTCGCCGACGCGCAGCCCGAGCAGGGCGCTGCCGACCGGGGCCAGGATCGATACTTTTTCTCCACTGCCGTCGGAGTCGCGCGGGTAGACAAGGGTCAACTCGTACTGGTGCTCGCTCTTGTCGCCGTCCACGACCTGGACGAGGGCGGTGGTGTTCATGGTGATCAGGTCGGGCGGCAAGGCGTCAGGTTCAGCCAACTCGGCGCGCTCGAGTTCCTCGCGCAAAGCCGCGGTGTTCATGCCTCGGTACGCGGGGCTGTCCAGCAGTGCCTCGATCCTTTCAACGTCAACGCGCGAAAGCAGAAGGGTCGGGTGTTTCTCGTGATTCATTGCAATGGGTTCCTGCATGGCAGCGCGGGCGGCGCGGCTGGCGCGTCGCCCGCGGATTGTCTTGGTCCAGTGAAACCTTAGCCATGAATCGCGCTGGCGGCAACCGTCATCGACTGCGGGCGTTCATGTTGCATCGGCAAGGCTGCGATGGGCATGGGGGAGGTTGGAATGGATCCGCGGGGGACTTGCCTGTCAGGGGAATAGGAAGCCGGCAACCACCCGGCGCCCTTCGCCGGCAAGAATCGAGTAAGTCCGGGCAGCGGCGTCATTGGCCATGACCTCGATGCCAACCCTGCACTTCAGGCAGTGGGCCAGCACCACCGCAGGGGGAAACTCCTGGGTAGCCCCGGTGCCGAGCAGGATCAATTCCGGCTCCAGCGCCAGCATGGGATCCAAGTCGGACACCTGCAGCGAACGCGCGTCCTTGACCGGCCATTCTTCGACCAGAGCATCCGGTGCAATGACGAAGCTCGTGGACAACCAGCGGTCATTGACGCAGGCACTGGACGTCCCGGCGCTACGCAGGGAAAACAGGTAGTCCGGACGTTCGTAATTGAGTTGCATGGAGGCCGCTGCGATCAGGGGCGAGGCAGGACGATATGCCGCTTTTCCCGGGATTGCCGATAGAGGATCGCCATGTGCCCGATCCGCTGGACCAGCGCCGCGCCGCTGCGCTTGGTCAAGTCGTCGACAAGCGCGAACCGCTGATCGCGGTCTTCTGCGCCTACCTTGATCTTGACCAGTTCGTGGTGTTCCAGCGCCAGGTCGAGCTCAGCCAGCAGTGCGTCGGTGATGCCTTTGCCACCCACCTGCAAGATGGCCTTGAGACCGTGCGCCTGGCCGCGCAGGAAGCGGATCTGGGCGTTGGTCAGTTGGGTTGGCATGCAGCACGCGCTTGGATTCAGGAACCGCAGGGTATCATGCCCCGTCATCCGCCCGCGCCTGATGGCCATGGCCTCCCGCAGCAAATCCAGCCAGCGCTGGCTCAAGGAACATTTTTCCGACCCCTACGTGAAGAAAGCGCAGGCGGAAGGAATGCGCTCGCGCGCGGTCTATAAACTCGAGGAACTGGTCGATCGTGACCACCTGCTCAAGCCGGGCATGGTGGTGGTCGATCTGGGCGCGGCCCCCGGTGGGTGGTCGCAGTGGGTGCGGCGCGAACTGGACCGGCTGGACCCGAACCGGCCCGGGCGGGTGATTGCCAGCGACATCCTCGCCATGCCTCCGTTGGCGGGCGTGGATTTCCTGCACGGGGATTTCCGCGAGGACGCGGTACTCGCCGGACTGCTGGATTTGCTGGACAGACAACCGGTGGACCTTGTGCTTTCCGACATGGCCCCCAATAAAAGCGGTATGGATACCGTTGACCAGCCGCGCGCGATGCATTTGGCCGAATTGGCGATGGATTTCGCCGACCGGCAGCTGCGCGTGGGTGGGGCCTTTCTGATCAAGCTGTTCCAAGGCAGCGGGTTCGATGACTATGTGCGTGAGCTGCGCCGGCGCTACGCGAAGGTGCTGATCCGCAAGCCGGCTGCCTCGCGCCAGCGCTCCCCCGAGGTGTATGCGCTGGCAACGGGTAGACTGGCCAAGATGAAGTGACTCGGCACGTCGGTTGATACTGGGAAACAGATGAACGATTTCGTGAAAAACATCCTGCTTTGGTTGGTGGTCGCCGGCGTCCTGTTGGTGGTGTTCCAGACCTTTTCGCCCAAGCTGGCCCCCAGCCGCGACGTGGTCTATTCGGACTTCGTCGCCGACGTCGAGGCTGGCCGGATCAAGAAGATCGATATCGCCAGCAACGAGCGCAGCATCAAGTTCGTTCGCAACAACGGCGAAGAAGGCACCACGACTGCGCCATTGCGTGACAGAGCCCTGATCGATGATCTGATCGAGCACAAGGTCGAAATCAACCAGGCACCGCCGGATTCCGGGTTCTCGATCTGGTCGCTGCTGTGGAACATCCTGCCGCTGGCGCTGGTGGTCGGGTTCTGGTTTTACATGATGCGACAGATGCAGCAAGGCAGCGGCAAGGGCGCGATGTCATTCGGCCGCTCTCGCGCCAAGCTGCTCAATGAGGACCAGACCAAGGTGACCTTTGCCGACGTGGCTGGCTGCGACGAGGCCAAGGAGGAGGTCAGCGAGCTGGTCGAGTTCCTTCGTGATCCGAGCCGGTTCCAGAAGCTTGGTGGCAAGATCCCTCGCGGCGTGCTGATGGTCGGCCCGCCCGGTACCGGCAAGACGCTCCTCGCAAAGGCGATCGCCGGTGAAGCCAAGGTGCCGTTCTTCAGCATTTCAGGTTCCGACTTCGTCGAGATGTTTGTCGGCGTCGGCGCCTCGCGTGTGCGCGACATGTTCGAACAGGGCAAGAAGCACGCGCCCTGCATCATCTTCATCGACGAAATCGATGCGGTCGGCCGCCATCGCGGTGCCGGCCTCGGCGGTGGCCACGACGAGCGCGAGCAGACCCTGAACCAGCTCCTGGTCGAGATGGACGGTTTCGAGGGTGGCGAGGGCGTGATCGTGATCGCCGCCACCAACCGCCCCGACGTGCTCGATCCGGCCTTGCTGCGCCCCGGTCGCTTCGACCGCCAGGTGGTGGTCGGCCTGCCCGACGTGAAGGGCCGCGAGCAGATCCTGAAAGTGCATATGCGCAAGCTGCCGCTGGCCGACGATGTCGTGCCGATGACGATTGCCCGCGGCACACCCGGCTTCTCCGGTGCGGATCTGGCCAATCTGTGCAACGAGGCGGCGCTGTTCGCTGCGCGCGAAAACGCGAAGGATGTCCGCATGGACCACTTCGACAAGGCGCGTGACAAGATCCTGATGGGTGCCGAACGTCGTTCGATGGCGATGAGCGAATCGGAGAAGACCCTGAC
>NZ_JADZDS010000030.1 GCF_020850895.1 Thermomonas sp.
CGGCCAATGACTTGAACGCTTCGATGTACTTTTGCGCGATGAAGTAGTTGATCGCCTGCACGTTGCCGCCGGAAATCGCGTCCGACACCATCTGGGTGGCCTTGGCTTCGGCCTCGGCCAGGCGCTCACGCGCCTCTGCGGAGCGGAAGGCGGCCTCCTTCTGGCCTTCTGCGGAGAGAATCGCCGACTGCTTCTCGCCCTCGGCGCGCAGGATCTGCGACTGCCGCAGGCCTTCGGCCTCGAGGATGTTGGCGCGCTTTTCACGCTCGGCCTTCATCTGCCTCGCCATCGAATCCACCAGGTCGCGCGGCGGCTGGATGTCCTTGAGCTCGATGCGGTTGACCTTGATGCCCCAGGGATGGGTGGCCTCGTCGACCGCGTGCAGCACCTTGGTGTTGATCTCGTCGCGCTTGGACAGGGACTCGTCGAGGTCCATCGAGCCGATCGCGGTACGGATATTGGTCATCACCAGGTTGAGGATGGCCACCTCCAGCTGGGCGACTTCATACGCCGCCTTGGCCGCGTCCAGCACCTGGAAATAAACCACGCCGTCGACCTTGACCACGGCGTTGTCCTTGGTGATGACGTCCTGGCTGGGCACGTCCATCACCTGTTCCATCATGTTGATCTTGCGGCCGACGCCGTACATGATCGGGATGAGGAAATGCAGGCCCGGGCCCATGGTGTGGGTGTAGCGGCCAAAGCGCTCAACCGTCCATTCGTAGCCCTGCGGCACCATCCGCACGGTCTTGAACAAGACGATGACGCCTGCGATCAGCAGGATCATTGCAAGAAAAAATGCCATCGACGCTCTCCGGGTTTGATTTGGCGAGTATAGGCCTCGTCTTCCCTTCTACCAACGCATCAGGCAAGCAAATACGGCCGGTATCGGCAAGCCGCCCGCGCTACCACGCCAGCGAGAGCGACACTGCCAGTGATCGGCCGGGCGCCGTATAGCGATCCAGCACCGGGCTGGTGGTGCTGGCCAGCGGAACGTCACCGGCTGACCAGTAGCGGCGATCGGTGAGATTGCGGATACCGGCATTGAGCTTCATGTGCGCGCCGAGTTTCCAATGCGCGTACAGATCAAACACGCCGTAGCCCGGCGAGACAAAGTAACTGGTGCCTGCCGGCGGCGTCGGCATCCGATCGCGACGGTCGGCAAACCGTCCGGCCAGCTCCACGCCCCAGTCGTCCGCGTCATACGCCAGCCCCAGCGTGGCGGTGAACGGATCGACCGACTCCATCGGCTCGCCCGCCGTGTGGTCCTCCCCGCGTGACCATGCCGCCGCACCGCGCAGCGACCAGCCCGCCAGCGCCCGCGACAAAGCCTCCAGTTCCAGCCCCGCCTTCAATTCGACGCCGTGGATGCGGGCGTCGGCCACGTTCTGCGATTGATAGACCATCAGGCCCTGCTGGTTGAAGCCGACGAACACGAATGACTCGATGAAATCGCGGTAGCGGTTGTCGTAGGCGCTCAGGCTGGCGTAGGCGCGGCTGCCGGAATAGCGCAGGCCCAGCTCGAAGCCATTGCTGGTTTCCGGCTTGAGGTTTGGGTTGGAAATCGCGGTGTAGCCGAACATCACATTGGTGAAGCCGATGTTGACGTCGGCATACGGCGGCGAGCGGAAGCCGCGTGCGTAGCCGCCAAACAGCGACCAGTCGTCGTTGAAATGCCAGACCATGCCGAGCTTGGGCGAGACACTGGTCTTGCCCAGGCCGCTGAGGACGACGCCGGGATTGTCACCGGCGAAGATCGCATCCATATGCGGCGTCAGCCGGTAGCGATCCACCCGCAGCGCCGGCACCAGCCGAAACTTGCCATCTGCCAAGGTGATTTCATCCTGCAGATAGGCCGCCGTGTTGGTGGTGGTGCTGAGCGGAAAATCACGTACCGGGTAGCTGTCGGGCGGCATGTTGGGCGTGCTCGCGCCGGTCAGCGGAAAGCTGCGCAGGCCATCACGGCGCTGCTCGGTGTCGGTGCGCGCGATATCCAGTCCCCAAGCCAGGTCATGCTGGACACTGCCGGCGTCCACGGTCTTGCGGAAGTTCAGCTGCAGGCCGCGTACGCGCTGGTCGAAATGGAACCAGCGCTCACGCACATCCTGCAAGGTTGGCGGCGGCAGGGTGCGCGCCTCGATCGTGTATTGGGTGGTGCTGCTGCGCTGGATGTACGCCTGCCAGTCGATGCTGTCGGCAAAGCCGCCTTCCAGATCGATCCGGTGTTCCAGCGAAATCCTCGTGCGGCGCTGCTGGTCGATGGCACCGACATGGGTATTGATGGCGCCGGTCATCGGCTGCACGCCCATCGAGGTCAGCATGTCGGTGTCGGCGCTGTTGTCGCTGCCTTCCATCGTCAGGGTGAAGCGCTGGCTGGCACTGGGCGCGTAAACCAATTTTCCGAGCACGCTGCGACCGCTGCGATCCTGCGGATTGGGCCGGGTGCGGGTAGCGCCGACGCCATCGACCTCGCCCTGATTGCGGGTCTCATGCCCTTGCCGATGGCTCACCGCCAGAAGGCCCGACCAGCGCTGGCCGCCGAAGGCCGCCGTCAGTCCGGTCGACACTCCGTCCCATTCGCCATCGAAGCCCAGCTTGAGGCCGAAGTAGCTGGACTTGCCTGCTTGCAGGTAGTCCGCCGGATCCTTTGTGACGAACGAAACGGTGCCACCCAGCGCATCCGAGCCGTACAGCGAGCTGGTTGGGCCGCGCACCACTTCCACCCGCTTGAGGGTGTCGAGATCGACGAAGTTGCGATTGGCATTGGAGAAGCTGCCGATGGTGAACGCGTCCGGCACCGCGATACCGTCTGTCTGGATGCGCACGCGATTGCCACCCAGTCCGCGGATGCGGATATCACCGATGCCGAAGCGACCGAAACTGCTGCCGACGCTGATGCCGGGCTCGTAGCGGAACAGGTCCTTCAGGCTGTCGACCAGCAGATCATCCATGCGCTTGCGGTCGATCTCGTCCACCGTATTGGGGACATCGATCAATGCGCGCTTAGTGCGGGTGGCGGTGACCACCACCCGATTGAATAACTTGATATCGCCGTCGACGCCGGCATCGGATGGACCGGACGGCGTGCTGGCCTGGGCATGGACCTGGAAGGAAACGGCAAGCGCGGCGAGCAGGGCTAAGGACACCGGGTGAGAGCGCATGGGACATCCATCGGGCAAGATTGTCTGCTGGCTCTCGCACGCGCGCTGGCTGGCGGGGAACGGCGCATGTGCGCCGGTGGGGTTATTTGGTGAGGATCAATTTGCCGTTGCGGGTGTGGCGCAGGCGGTAGACCTCATTGCCGTGCTGGATCAGCACTTCGCACTGCCCGCGCAACAGTTGCGTGCTATCGAGTGCAGCCATCTGCGCAGACGGCGTCGGCGCAGGCCTAGGCTGCGGCGCGGCGGGTTGCTCGAACGTGGGGGCTACAGACATGGCGGGGGCGGGACAATTCGACTGGTCGTTATGTTAATGATTCTCATTATCTAGTCAATTCACCGCGCCATGCTTGAATACGCGCTCTCTTCCTCCGGGGAGTAGCCCGCCACGGCGCGATGCCGTGGTCCGCGCGTCAACACACTTGGTCGGCAGACCGTGGCGCGCAGCGGTGCTTTCGAACATCCGTTCGACGCAACGCGGGCAAGACCGAAGGCAGACGACGCGTACCCGGCCAGGCGACGCGGCGTTTGCCTTCGCATCTTTCGCGAATGCGCCCGGCCCGGAGCCTCCATGGTCAATCCCCTGCTCGTCTCTGCCGGCACCGTGGCGCTGGCCGAGATCGGCGACAAGACCCAGCTGCTGGCCCTGTTGCTGGCCGCCCGATTTCGCAAGCCCAGGCCCATCGTGGCCGGTATTCTCGCGTCCACCCTGCTCAACCACGCGCTCGCCGGTTGGCTGGGCGCCCTGGTCGCGCAATGGCTGACCCCACAGGGTCTGCGCTGGAGCGTCGCCGCCAGCTTCATCGGCATCGCGCTGTGGACGCTGAAGCCGGACGCGCTGGACGAGGACGAGGCATTGCCGGCGCACGGCGCCTTCATCGCCACCGTCATCGCGTACTTCATCGCCGAGATCGGCGACAAGACGCAAGTGGCGACGATCCTGCTGGCGGCGAAATATTCACCCCTGTGGCAAGTCGTCGTCGGCACCACCGTCGGCATGCTGCTGGCGAACGTGCCGGTGGTGGTGCTGGGCAGCCGCTTCGCCGAAAGGCTGCCATTGAAGGCGGCCCGGATCATCGCTGCCTGCGTGTTCCTGGCATTGGGCCTGTGGGCGGCCTTTCACGGACTGTCGGGGTGAGGCCTTCATGATCCAGCCACTCCCATCGATTTGAGTCACGCGCCGCGCCAGCCTATGCTGCGGAAGCGGCAGGGGAGCGTGCATGGACGGCATCGGATCCGACCTTCGGGATTTCTGGCGGCGCCTGCGTGCGCCGCCGGACGCTTTGGTGCTGGAAATGGGTGCCGGCGGCGAACTGTTGGTGGCCAAGCTGCGCGCTGGCCTGTCGCTGCTCCTGCTGCTGCTGCCGCTGATCAATATCGCCACCGACGAATACACGCCCACCGAAGGCATCGCCGGTGTATTCGGGGTGATCCTGACCGTGCTGGCGGCGCAAGTCCTGCTGATGATGGCGCGTCAGAAGCGCCGCTTCCGCTGGTTGCCTTGGCTGACCACCAGCTATGACATCACCCTGACCTCGGGGGTGTTGGTCATGCTTGCCGTTGGCTCGTATGCAGGTGCCCTGAACAGCATGATCGTCTGGGCCTTCTACCTGATCGCGATCGGCATGACCGCGTTGCGCAACGACGGCCGCATCACCCTTTACGCCGGTGGATTGGCCATGCTCCAGTACGGCCTGCTTGCGGCAGTGCTGTTTTCCATGGCCCACAACCCGGAACAGCTCGCCTCGGTGGACTACGGCACCGCGCGACTTTCGAACGTGGTGCAACGCCTGCTGCTGATCGCCGTCACCACGGTCATGATGGCGGTGGTGGTCTACCGAATGCAGCGGCTGGTCGAACTGTCCGGAACCGACGGCCTGACCGGTTTGGCCAACCGCACCCTACTGACCTTCCGATTTCCGACGCTGGCGGACGCCGCCGGCGAGTCCGGCCTGTCGCTGTCGGTGTGCCTGATCGACCTCGATTACTTTCGTCGGATCAATGACGAACTCGGCCACGCCGCCGGCGATCGGGCGCTGCAACACGTGGTGGATGTCCTGCGCTCTGGACTGGAGGACAAGGATTGGCTGGTTCGTCTGGGCGGCGAGGAATTCGCCTTGGTGATGCCACAGCCGACCGGACGCGCCTGGGAACGCCTCGAGGCCCTGCGCCGCAGCGTTGCCGCGCAACCGTTCGTCCCGGCCCCGGGCGAGCCGTCGATTCGGATGACCTTCAGCGCCGGGGTGTCCAGCTGGCCCCAGGATGGCA
>NZ_JADZDS010000031.1 GCF_020850895.1 Thermomonas sp.
CACGCTTCCCAGGTGCGCTCGCAGCCCGGCAACGCAGTGACGGCCAACCCGTTCGCGAGGTCGGGTGAGCCGTACAGCACGGTGATGCTGCTGCCGGTGTGCGTCATGATCTGGCGGCGCTCGGTCAGGCCGTCGGCGTTCGTCCACGACAGCGAGCCGCCGGCGAGCGTGAAAGCGGTTCCTGAAAACGCGCTGGCGGTCAGCGTGAGACCGCTCACGCCCGACAGCGTGGCCGATACCGCGAACGCATCCGGGTCCAGATTGCAGCCACGCAGACCGGTCGAATAGACCGTTTTCCAGCACGCCCGCTGCCACTTCGCGCCCTGGTTGCGGGCGCGGTCATTGCTGCCCGTCGGCTCGCAGGTCAGCTCCAATTCCACGTCGGTGAACTTGGGCTGCGTCACCTGCCCCATCCACTCCACCGCCGGCGGGTCGGCTTCGCCCGCGTGCGTGGTCATGCAGATCACGGTGATCGTGCTGCTGGGCACGAACGGGACCCACTGATCGCCCAGGGACTGCGTGGCCGGGAGCTCCACTGCACCGGGATCGCGCAGGTAGGCCATCGTGATGGTGATCTTGTCCTTTGCTCGCTCCGCGGTTTGTCGGATCTCGCTGCGGTCGATCTGCGCTGCCGTGTAGGTGTTGCCGCCGATGGTGATGTCGCGGTCGGCGTTGCAGAACCGCCAGACCTTCATCTGCCGGGTGAACACGAACAGCCGGATGGGCCGGCGACCGAACAGGGTGGCGTCAAGCGTCATCGTCGGCAACCCCCACAAACTCCAGCGCAGTGGTCACCACGTCCAGAGTCCACCAGTCCAGACGGTTCACGTCCGCGGACTGGCGGGCGAACACCATGTAGCTCACACGCAGGATGTCGGCAGCGACCACGGTGCCGGGCCATGCGGCATTCAGCGTGAGCCGTTCAACGCCCGCGCCGGCAGGCGCCACCGAAACCACGCGGCGATACAGCACGGTGCCGTCGAGCAGTTCGATGCGAAGATCCCGGCGCTGCGGCTGCGCCCCGGCGGCAACCAGCCCGCACGCCGCGACATCCAGCGTGAAAGCGCCACCCGTGACCCCGGCAACCGCGGTCAAGTCATGCCCACGCGACGGCACCCACAGCGGATTCGCGCGTCCGGCCAGGGCGAACAACAGCCGGAACAGCGCCCACACCTCCGCACGCCCAACCGCCGTGTAGCCGATCGACAGCTTTGCGCGTGGCTGGCCAACAAGATCAGCGCGCACCGGCGTCCCGATGCCGTAATCCACCGGCATCAGGTCACGCTCAGGCGTCCACTGCGGCGCCGCGCTCCAGTCAGCATCGAGTTCCAACACCGGGAAGCCGCGATAAGTCGGCAAGCTGTCAGCGGCCGGCACCGTCGGCGTGGATGCCGCCGCGAGGAAGCTCAGCCCGTAGGTCACGGCATCGCCCGTGAAGCGATCCAGCGCAGGCGTGGATGCCAGCGACGCGCGCCAGGCGGGCGCCAGCAGCGTGCCGGCTGGCCATGCTTGCACGGTGGCCGAGATTGTCACGCCGGAGCCGTCGAACGCGCTCACGTCCACCAGCTCGCATTGCCCGGGCGCCAGCCCCAGCAACATGGCTTTGCCGCCAACTTCAAACCGCAGCGAATCCGCGTCACCCGTCACGCTGGTTGCACCGATCGACAGGTCGGACGAAATCAGCAAGGCATCCGGCAGCACCGGCACCCACCAATCGCGTCCGGCGTAGGCGTGCAGCGAGGTTTCCAGCCACTGCCGCGCGGCGCCGGTTTCCTGCCCACTGCATGACAGCGTGACGCGCGGAACACCGCGCAGGCGGCGCGTCTGCTCGGGCCCAGTCGCGGCCTGCATCACGTCGGTCAGCCACTCCCATTGCTCGGAGCGGTCGCCGCCCGTGGTGAACGCGAAGGGAACCGGATCAGCCACGCGTCAGCCCCGTCCAGTTGTTGCGCACATGGGTCAACACCACGCGCTCACCGGCGGCGCTGGCCAACGCATTGGCCACCGCTTCATCGCCGATGGCGACGATAGGCGTGGTCACCAGTCCACCACCGCCGCCGTTTGCGGTGACGCCCAGGCGTCCATCCGGGCCGCGTTCCAGCGGCATGATGGCTTCCGGCCCGGCTTCACCCATCACGCCGAACTGGCCGCCTGCGCCGAAGGCGAACAGGGTTGGATCGCTCACGATCCGATTGGTGAACGCACCGCCTGCCGCGAAGGCAGAAATGCCGGCCAGAGTGGCGGCGAACACGCCGCCCTTGGCGAAAGCGCGCAGGCCGCCAGGCGCAAAAACATTGCCGAGCGCGCTGTATGGCCCGATGGTTGGCATGCCACCACCACCACCACCGCCGCCGCCAAACGACGGAAACAGACTGAAGATGATGCGTTTCGCAAGCATCTCCGCCGCCATCCGTGCCAAGCCCTGCACGAAACTCAGCACCATGTCCTTGAACGCGTCCTTGAAGGACTTGGCGCCGGTGGCAAGATCGGCGAAAAAGTTGGTCAGCGACGATGTCGCCTGATCGGCCACCGCCATCTTGTATTGCTGCTGTTGCGCGGTGAGCTGAGCCAAGTCGGTATCAAGCTGGGTCAGCCCAAGACGGGCGGCCGCGTACTCCGCGCTTTCCGGCGAAAGCGTGGCGAGGTACGCCTGCATTTGTCCGCGCAGCACCTTCAGCTGCTCGATGCTGCGGTCGCGGATCGCCTGCAATTGCGTTTCCGCTTCACCCGGCGCGATGCTGAAGCTCGCCATTTGCGCATCGATCAAGCCCATGTCGGCCTGCATCTGCGACATCACCGCGCTGCTGCGCTGACGCAGGTTATCGGCAGTCGCCTGCGCGGCCTCACGTTCGGCCTTGGCTTGTTCGCGCGCGACGGCCGGGCCGATGGCCGCGCGGTCGCGTTGCAGCTTGATGATCTCGGTCAGCGCACGGGATTGCTGTTCGGTGCTGGTGGCCGCTGCCGCATCGGCTTGTGCCTCGGCAATCTTGATGTCGATTTCCTGCAACTGCAGGGCTTGCTTTTGCGCGAAGTAATCGGCCAGCTTGATGCCGCCGTCCTGGTAGCGCTGTTCCAACGCATCGAGGTCGCGCTTGATCTGGTCCAGCGCCAGGGCGGATTGATCGGCCATGCCCTCGATGACCTTGCGCGCCGCCTCGCGAGAAGCACTGCCACCACCCTTGCCATCGCCATTGCCATTGCCATCACCGAACAGCGCCGCCAACTGCCGCCGCAGCTGTTCGCCTTTCGCTGCCGCATCCGATGCCGCATTGCCGGCCGCGTCCGCCGCGCGACGAGCATTGCCGCCGTCGGCGGGCGCGTCCGCGAAGGCTGCGGAGAATGCGTTCTTGATGTCAGCAACGTTCGAGAGGAAGATCGAACGCGTCGCCGACAAGTTGCCGACGAGCTGATGCTGCGCATTCCGCGCCGCATTGAAGTACGCGATCGTGTTGGTCTTCGCGGAGTCGACAAACGCGCTGAATGCCGCAACCGGCCCGCCGGTAATGTAGGCTTTCAGCGTCGCGCCGACCGTCTTGAACGCGGCGCCCAATCCTTGGAGGATCATCTTGCCAGCAGTGATGGCGGTATCGGCCATGCTGGCGATGACGGTGGTGACAATCTCGACGGCGTTCTTGACCACCACCGCGCCGATCGCCACGACTTTGAAAACACTAGCCAGAAACTTGCCGCCTTCCGCCGCCGCCTCGGACGACTTCGCGGAATCTACCGCCGTGCCGGCATACGCCGCCATCGCCGGCGCGAGTTGCTGCGCGGCGACATTGAAGACGCCGGTCATCACGCCTTTGAGCGAGTCCAGATTGTCGTTGAATTCTGCCGCGCCAGCCGTTGCTTGATCGCTGAAAACATTGCCCGTTCTGGCGGCGGCCTCGCTCAATTCGTCGAAGCCCTGAGTGCCGACATTCAACAATGGAATCAGGTCGCCGCCCATGCGCTTGCCGAAGAGCGTGGCGGCGAGTTCAGATTTTTCTGCGCTGTCGGGAAGCGCGGCGAAGACATCCATCAGCTGCCGCAGTTTGCCCGCAGTCGTAGGCGCGTCCACGCCGAGCTGTCTAAGTAGTCCAGAATTCTTGGACAGATTTGTCTGGAAAAAGAAAAACGCTTTCCCCAGCGTATCCAGCTCAATTCCGCTGAACTTTGCCGCATAGGCAAACCGACTAATGTCTTCACTCGACATCGCGATCATCTGGCGGATTTCATCGATCCGATCCATCCGATCGAACGACTCCATCACGCCATTGACGATGCCGCGCACAGCCTGCAAGCCGACGAACGCGCCGACAAGGTTGCCAACGCCTTCGCGGATCGTGCCCAGGCTGCGCTTCCATGCCGATGCATCCGGCGCGGATTGCGCGGCCGCGCGCTTGATTTGCCCAAGCTCACCACGCAGCAGGCCGAGGCCTTGCTTGATATCGGCGATGTCAGCCGAAATCTTGACGCGCAGGTCGGTATTAGTCGCCATCGGTCAGGCTCCGCATCAAGCGCTTGAAATCGTCATTGCCGTACTGCGCGCTGCGCGCCGCGATGCAGGCATTCACCTGCATGCGACGTTGACGTCTGGCCTCGGCATCGCTCAGCGCGTGGAACCGTGCCAGTGGCATGCCCAGCACCTCCGTCAATGCGTAGCCGCAGGCGCAGAGGCCGTGGATGCCGTCTGCCCATCCCCATTGGCGGACAGCGCGACGGCCAGCGTGCTGCGCACCGCGCCGGCCTGTTGGGCGAAAAAATCCATGTTGAGTTTCACGATGGCAACGATCAGCGCCACCAGCCCGGCGATATCGCGGCTGGACTGCAATCGCTCGATGGGGATGCCGGTGCACACGCTCACCGCGCTCAGCAGCGCAACGCCGCGCGTGGCCAGCAAACTCACCAGTGCCGATGCAACATCACCGCCTCCCTGCACGGCGGCGATTGCCGGGCCCAGCGCCGGCAGCACCGATTCCAGCTCCGCGCTCAGGGCGATGCACTGCCCGACGGTCAGCGGCCGCACTTGCACGGCCGCGCCGTCGAACGGCACCTCGACGCATCGATCCACGAACGCAAGCGCGGCATCGTCCGTCATGCTCACGCCTCGGTCTCGAAGGTGAAGTACTGGCTGATCCCGGCACCGGTCCGGGAGCCGTCCGGCAGCAGCGCGCCATTGACTTGGCCGGCGCCGAAGTCATCGCCGATCAGCGCCATTTCCTGCAGCACGCCGCCGCTGACTTTGTAGGCATGCACGCGCACGCGCTTGCCGCTTTGCGCTTCGTTCAGGCCCACGAACACCAGCTCGTATTGCTTGTTGCTGGCCACCAGCGCTTCGACCTTCGACTGCGCCACGTTGGTGTACGTCACATTGACGTTCACAGCGCCGGAAACCGGGGCAGGAATCGTGGACGTGCTGGGCAGATACAGCATGCCGTCGCGCAGCTCGTAATCAGTGCCGACGGTGTAAGCCGCACCACCGCCGGCCGGCTCCACCTTAGTGATGGTGGCTGCGATCTTCGCCAGTTTGGTGTAGCCGCCCTTGTAGGCCACCGCCTCTTCCGCAGGAACCGTGCCTGCGGCGATATCGGATGCGCTGCTGCGCAAGCCGATGGCGAAGTTGGCCGCGCTGAAATCGTGGAAGGTGAAGCTCATGTCCACGCCGGTCAGGCGCCGCACTTCGTTGCGTTTGTTGCCGCCGGGCTGAGTGGAATCCATCAGAGTCTTGACGTCTTCCTGCGGGCTGAACTTCAGCTCGCTGCAGTTGCCAAGCGTCACCAGCGGCGCGGCGGAGCCGAACTCGCGGATCAGGATCGAGCCGCTGCCCAGGTAGCTGTAATCGGTGGAGGGGATCATGGTCGTGCTCCTTGTTGCAGGGGTTGCTGTGGGCCGCGGTCAGCGGATGGGGATGTGGGAAGTGAATCGAATCTGGGCGCCCACCCATGGCGACATGCCTTCCGCCGCTTCCACCGGCGTGGCTTCGACAAAGGTGGGGAACTGGTATCCGGCCGGGAAATCCGGCTGGCGTTGCTCGAACGCACGTTCAACGTCGTCGATCAGCTCTTGCAGGCGCTCTTGCGCATCGCTGCGTGCGTTGCCGACTTTCGCGATGACCGCCACCGTCACCAGCCGTTTGGAGCGCGTCAACGCGGCATCGGTGGCACGGGCGCGCGACTCGATGATCGGGACGATGCAGAGCCCATCAGATTGCGGGATCTGGCGCGGCTCCATCGAGACGTGCAGCCCCGCGTCGGTGTGGTAGCCGTCGGCCACCTTGATCCGCGCAAGGCAGGTCTGGAAGGCAGTCAGCAGAGTCCAGGCCGGCGTGCTCATGACACCACCCAGCGGCTGATGGATTGATCCTGCGTCACCAGCGCATCGAGGGTGTAGACCGTGCCGTCGATGGTGACGGTGTC
>NZ_JADZDS010000032.1 GCF_020850895.1 Thermomonas sp.
CACGCTTCCCAGGTGCGCTCGCAGCCCGGCAACGCAGTGACGGCCAACCCGTTCGCGAGGTCGGGTGAGCCGTACAGCACGGTGATGCTGCTGCCGGTGTGCGTCATGATCTGGCGGCGCTCGGTCAACCCGTCGCCGTTGACCCACGACAGCGACCCGCCGGCGAGCGTGAAGGCCGTGCCGGAAAACGCGCTGGCGGTCAGCGTGAGGCCGCTCACGCCAGACAGCGTGGCCGATACCGCGAACGCATCCGGGTCCAGATTGCAGCCACGCAGCCCGGTCGAATAGACCGTTTTCCAGCATGCGCGCTGCCACTTCGCGCCCTGGTTGCGGGCGCGGTCATTGCTGCCCGTCGGCTCGCAGGTCAGCTCCAGCTCCACGTCCGTGAACTTGGGCTGGGTCACTTGGCCCATCCATTCCACCGCCGGCGGGTCGGCTTCGCCCGCGTGCGTGGTCATGCAGATCACCGTGATGGTGCTGCTGGGCACGAACGGGAACCACTGATCGCCCAAGTCCTGCGTGGCCGGGAATTCCGGCGCACCGGGGTTGCGCAGGTATGCCATCGTGATGGTGATCTTGTCTTTCGCCCGTTCGCTGGTTTGCTTGATCTCGCTGCGGTCGATTTGCGCGGCGGTGTAGGTGTTGCCGCCGATGGTCAGATCGCGGTCGGAATTGCAGTACCGCCACACTTTCGTGCCCGCGTCGGTTGCTCGCGTGAACACGAACAGGCGAATGGGTCGGCGACCGAACAGGGCAGCATCAAGCGTCATCGTCGGCCACCCCAACAAACCCGATCTGGATCGACACGACATCGCGCGTCCACCAGTCCAGGCGGTTGACATCCGATGACTGCCGGCAAAACGTCATGTAGCACACACGCACGATGTCGCCGACGGCAACGGTGGACGGCCATGCGGTATCCAGCGTGAGCCGTTCAACGCCCGCGCCGGCAGGCGCCACCGAAACCACGCGGCGATACAGCACGGTGCCGTCGAGCAGTTCGATGCGAAGATCCCGGCGCTGCGGCTGCACGCCGGCGGCAACCAGCCCGCAGGCCGTCACGTCCATCGTCGTGGATGACGCAGCCAGCCCGGCGCACGCGGTCAGATCATGCCCTCTCGACTGCACCCAGACCGGATTTGCACGCCCCGCCAACGCGAACAGCAGCCGAAACAGCGCCCACACCTCCGCCCGGCCCACCGCCGTATAGCCGATGCCGAATTCGGCACGCGGCTGGCCGACAAGATCGCTGCGGGTTGGCGCGGCAATGCCGTAATCCACCACCTGCGGATCGCGCAGCGCGGCCCATGTGGGCGCGCTGGACCAGTCAGAGATCATTTCCAGCACTGGGAAGCCGCGGTAGGTCGGCAGATCATCGGCGGCGGCAATGGACGGTGTTCCTGCGGACGCGAGAAACTCCACGCTGTACGTCACCGCGTCGCCGGTGAAGCGTTCCAGCGCCGGGGTGCGCGCGAAGGTGCTGCGCCACGCCGGCGCCAGCAGCGTGCCTGCTGGCCACGCCTGCGTGGTGGCGCTGATCGTGACGCCGGTGCCGTCGGCGGCGGTCACGGATACCAACTCGCACGCACCCGGCTGCGTGCCGATCAGCAGCGCGTGACCGCCTGCCTCAAACCGCAGCATCGAAGCATCCCCAGCAACGCTTGTGCTGCCGATCGACAGATCGGACGAAACCAGCAAAGCATCCGTCACCACCGGCACCCACCAATCGCCGGATCCGTAGGCATGCAGGGATGTCTCCAGCCACTGCCGCGCGATGCCGGTTTCCTGACCGCTGCATGACAGCGTGACGCGCGGAACACCGCGCAGGCGGCGCGTTTGCTCCGGCCCGGTCGCCGCCTGCATCACGTCGGTCAACCACTCCCATTGCTCGGACCGATCGCCGCCCGTGGTGAATGCGAAGGGCACCGGATCAGCCACGCGTCAACCCCGTCCAGTTGTTGCGCACATGGGTCAACACCACGCGCTCGCCGGCGGCGCTGGCCAGAGCATTGGCCACCGCTTCGTCACCAATCGCCACGATAGGCGTGGTCACCAGTCCACCGCCGCCGCCGTTTGCGGTGACGCCCAGGCGTCCATCCGGGCCACGCTCCAACGGCATGATGGCCTCGGGCCCGGCCTCACCCATCACGCCGAACTGGCCGCCGGCGCCGAAGGCGAACAGGGTGGGATCGCTCACGATCTGATTGGTGAACGCGCCGCCAGCCGCTAAGGCGGAAATGCCCGCCAGCGTGGCGGCGAATACGCCACCCTTGGCGAAAGCGCGCAGGCCGCCAGGCGCAAAAACATTGCCGAGCGCGCTGTATGGCCCGATGGTCGGCATGCCGCCCCCGCCGCCGCCCGCAGATCCGCCACCAAACGATGAAAACAGGCTGAAGATGATGCGCTTCGCCAACATCTCCGCAGCCATCCGCGCCAAACCTTGCACGAAACTCAGCACCATGTCCTTGAACGCATCCTTGAAGGACTTGGCGCCGGTGGCGAGATCGGCGAAAAAGTTTGTCAGCGACGATGTGGCCTGATCGGCCACCGCCATCTTGTACTGTTGTTGCTGCGCGGTAAGTTGCGCCAAGTCTGTATCAAGCTGGGTCAGCCCAAGCCGGGCGGCAACGTACTCCGAGCTTTCAGGCGATAACGTGGCGAGGTACGCCTGCATCTGGCCACGCAACACCTTCAGCTGTTCGATGCTGCGATCGCGGATGGCCTGCAATTGCTTTTCCGCTTCGCCGGGCGCGATGCTGAAGCTCGCCACCTGCGCATCGATCAAGCTCATGTCGGCTTGCATTTGCGACATCACCGCGCTGCTGCGCTGGCGCAGATTGTCGGCGGTGGCCTGCGCGGCCTCGCGTTCGGCCGCCGCCTGCTCCCGCGCCACGCGTGGGCCGATCTCCGCACGGTCGCGTTGCAGCTTGATGATCTCGGTCAGTGCGCGGGATTGCTGTTCCGTGCTGGTCGCCGCGGCGGCATCCGCGGTGGCCTGCTTGATCTTCAAGTCGATCTGCTGAAGTTCCTTCGCTTGCCGCTGCGCGAAGTAATCCGACAGACTGATCTGCCCGTCCTTGTAGCGCTGTTCCAGCTCATCCAGATCGCGCTTGATCTGGTCCAGCGCCAGGGCGGATTGATCGGCCATGCCCTTAATGACCTTGCGTGCCGCATCATTCGCGGTCGACACAGGTGGTGTCGTGACGACCGGCGTCACCGGGATAACGGGGGGGACTGATGCCTCTTTCAGACTCCGCTCAAGTTCCGCCACCCGCGCAGACCAGTCATTGAATTCCTTTTCGCGCTGCGCAACCATCTGCTGCTGCCGGTTATACGCATTCGTGGAGGCAAGCGCCGCCGCGTCACCGCGGTCGCCGCCTCGTGCTGTAACGCTCTGGTTCTCGATCTGGAACCGCGCGCGCCGCTCTTCCAGCAGGGCGCGCGCGGCCTTCAGCGTGTCGGCGGCCTGCTGCCGCTTGGCTGCGGCGAGCTGATATGCCAGAACGGCATTCTGTTGCGCCTGCGTTGAATTGTCTTCCAACGCCTGACTGTGAAGCTTTTCTGCTTTCGTCACCTCATCCGTGCGCTGATACACCACATACAACGCCGTCGCGATGGCGGCCAGCGCCAATGCGATCGGCCCGCCCATCGCCGCAGAAACTGCGCTCCATGCAAGGGTTGCCGTGCGCAGAGCGACGAATGCGTTTTTCAAACTCAATACACCAGCGATCAACGCCGGGATCGAAGCGGCGGCCAAGCGCGTACCGATGAATACTGCCAGTGCGTCAAGGTTCTCGATCAAGAAACGCACTACCGGCACGGCCGACGCCATGCCCTGCGCCAACGCTTGCGCGGCCCTGCCTGCCAACTCCAGAAGCTGGGCGAATGCCTGTTTTGTCGATGCGTCTTGCAGTGCCGCAGTCAGCTGCTGCACAGCAGACTTCGCACCCTTGATGCCGCCGGCAGACGAATCCCCTTCCAGCAGGTCGCCGAACGCATTTTTCAGCTGCGTCAACGAACCGCTAAAGGTATCGGCAGCGGCGACGGCAGAGCCGCCCATCTGTGTGGCTAGTTCATCAAGGATGATCCGCTGTGCGTCCTGGACCTTGCCTGTTTCGACCAGTGACTTGATCTGTTCTTTCTGTGACGCGGTGAACTGCACGCCAGCGCGACCAAGCGCAGCAATACCACTGATCGGATCGTTCAGCGCCTTGCCGACCTGTAGCGCCGCTGAGTTCAAGTCAACCTTCAGGCGCGTGCTGAGGTCAAGGATTGCCGGGATGGCTTCCTTGAAGATGGCGCCGCGGATATTGGTGAAGGTCGCGACTACCGACGCCATACTGACGATGGCATCATCGCCGAACGTTGTGGTATTCTGCAGCGCCTCTGCGAGTTTCACTATCTCGCCTTCGGTGACGCCAGCAATCCCGCCAGTGGATTTCAGGCCAGCGCGAAGCTGTGCCAGCGCTTCCTCCGCCTCCTTCGTGTTCTGGATGATGCCGGCAAACAGCGCCCCCGCGGACAGCCCTGTGAACAAACCTGTGAGCGCACCGCGCATCGATGCAAGCTGAGATGTGAATTTCTCACTACCCCCAAACACCTGCGCACTCTGCTGCTTGACCTTTGCCAACTCGCCGCGCAGCAGGCCGAGACCTTGCTTGATGTCGGCAAGGTCGGCGCTGATCTTGACGCGCAGGTCGGTCTGGTTAGCCATCGGTCAAGCTCCGCATCAATTTCTTGAACCCGTCATCGCTGTATTGC
>NZ_JADZDS010000033.1 GCF_020850895.1 Thermomonas sp.
GCCCGGAGTCGGTTATCCCAAGGAATGGGAAAATCAGCAGAAATGGAATGGCGGCTGGGTGCGCGACGCCCGCGGGAAACTCACGCTCAAGGCCGGCGGCCGCTTCCGTCTGTTGGCGAAGATTTTCGCCAATCCCGATCTGCCGGAGATCGACGACTATTACGAGCCGTTCGACTTCGACTACCAGAACCTGCACGAGGCGCCGGACGGCCAGCACCAGCCGACCGCGCGCCCGCGTTCCCTGATCTCGGGGGAGCGTATGCAGAAGATCCATTGGGGCCCGAACTGGGAAGAAATCCTCGGCACCGAGTTCGCCAAGCGCAGCAAGGACAAGAATTTCGACGGCGTGCAGAAGGAAATCTACGGCGCCTTCGAGAAGACCTTCATGATGTACCTGCCGCGGCTGTGCGAGCACTGCCTCAACCCGGCCTGCGTCTCTGCGTGTCCGTCCGGTGCGATCTACAAGCGCGAGGAAGACGGCATTGTCCTGATCGACCAGGACAAGTGCCGTGGCTGGCGCATGTGCGTGTCGGCCTGCCCGTACAAGAAGATCTACTACAACTGGAAATCCGGCAAATCCGAGAAGTGCATTTTCTGCTACCCGCGCATCGAGATGGGCGAGCCGACGGTGTGTTCGGAAACCTGCGTCGGCCGCATCCGCTACCTCGGCGTGCTGCTGTATGACGCCGACCGGATCCAGGAAGCCGCATCGGTTCCCGCCGAAAAGGATCTCTATCAGGCCCACCTCGACATCTTCCTCGATCCGTTCGATCCCAAGGTGATCGAGGCAGCGCGCAAGGAAGGCATTCCCGACAACTGGCTGGAAGCGGCCAAGGCCTCGCCGACCTACAAGCTGGCGATCGACTGGAAGCTGGCACTGCCGCTGCACCCGGAATACCGCACCCTGCCGATGGTCTGGTACGTGCCGCCGCTGTCGCCGATCCAGTCTGCCGCCGAGCGTGGCCGCGTCGGCATGAACGGCGAATTGCCGGATGTGGCCTCCCTGCGCATCCCCGTGCGGTATCTGGCCAACATGCTGACCGCAGGTGACGAAGCGCCGGTGGTGCGTGCGCTGGAGCGGATGATGGCGATGCGCGCCTGGCGCCGTGCCCGCAACGTCGATGGCGTCGAGGACACCAAGGTGCTGGAGCAGGCCGGGCTGACCGTGGCCCAGGCCGAGGACATGTATCGGTATCTGGCGATCGCCAATTACGAAGACCGTTTCGTGATCCCGACCGCGCACCGCGAGTACGCCAACGATGCCTTCGGCGAGCGTGGCGGCTGCGGTTTCAGCTGGGGCAATGGCTGCAGCGGCGACACTCCGGCCGACCTGTTCACCCAGCGCAAGACTGCCCGCTATTCCGTGCATCCGAACCGGCAGGAAAAATTCGAGGTCATCGAATGAGCCTGCTCAAGTTGATCGGCGTGCTGCTGGACTATCCCCAGGATGCGCTGTGGGAGCACGGCGAGGAACTGCTGGAAGCGGCAGGGAACGCCGATCTCCCGGCGCCGAGGCGTGCCGCATTGGTCGGTTTCGTGAACGACCTCATGGCCATGGATCCACTGGAGGCGCAGGACCGCTGGCTGTCCCTGTTCGACCGCGGCCGCACCATGAGCCTGCTGCTGTTCGAACACATCCATGGCGAATCGCGCGACCGTGGTCAAGCCATGGTCGACTTGATCTCCAATTACCGCAAGAACGGCTTCGAACTGGACGCCCGGGAGTTGCCCGATTACCTGCCACTGGTGCTGGAGTACCTCAGTCTGCAGCCGCAGAGCGAGGCTCGAGACTGGCTGCAGCACGTCAGCCACATCGTTGGCCTGCTTGCCGCGCGCGCAGGCGAACGCGGCAGCCCCTACGCACTGCTGATGGAACTGCTGGTCGAAATTGCCCACGGCAAGCTTGACTTGGGGCCATTGAGACAGCGCGCCAGTGAAGAGCCGCGCGACGACACCCCCGAGTTCATGGACCGGCTCTGGGAAGAAGAAGCGGTGCGTTTCGGGGCCGAAGCGCCTGACGAAAACTGCAGCCCGCCCACGCGCCGACCCGCGTCCACCGCCGCCATCCGACAGGTGACCCGATGAGCTATTTCGACGTTTTCGCGTTCCAGATCTATCCCTACATCGCGATGGCGGTGTTCTTCGTTGGCAGTCTGGTGCGCTACGACCACTCGATGTACACGTGGCGCAGTGGCTCCAGCCAGATCCTGTCCAACCGCGGCATGCGGCTCGGCAGCAACCTGTTCCACGTCGGCATCCTGATGGTGCTCGGTGGCCACATCGTCGGCCTGCTGACCCCGCATTCGGTGTACACGCTCTTCATCAGCCAGGAACACAAGCAATTGCTGGCGATGGTGGTTGGCGGATTCTTCGGTTTCCTGTGCCTGATCGGCATGCTGATCCTGCTGTGGCGTCACCTGTTCAATCCGCGTATCCGTGCCACCGACAACTGGCGCAATGTGCTGCTGCTGGTGCTGCTGCTGGCGCAGCTGCTGCTGGGCCTGTATTCCATCGTCCAGTCCAGCCACCACTTGGACGGCAGCGTGATGACCCTGCTGGCCGATTGGGCGCAACGTATCGCCACCTTCCGCGGCGGTGCGGCCGAGTTGATCTCAGGCGTGCATTGGGTCTACAAGGCACACATCATCCTGGGATTGACCCTGTTCCTGGTCACGCCGTTCACCCGACTGGTGCATATCTGGAGCATTCCGCTGGAGTACCTGTGGCGGCCGTACCAGGTCGTGCGTCGGCGCCAGCCTGGCCTGCGCTACGGGCCGAGATCCTGACCATGGCAGGACGCACGACGGGTCGGCGCGAGCTGCCGATCACGGTCATCGATTCGGGCAAGTCGGTGGCGCAGGAAGCCCATGCCGACCATCACGACGAGCAGGGCGAAGGTCCGCGCAGCCTGGGGCGACCGGCACCGGCCATGCTGTTCGTCGGCGATACCGCCATCAGCGAGGCCGACATCGCGCGTGAAATGCAGTTCCATCGTGCGCTGAAACCCGAGCAGTCGCGCGCCGATGCGGCGCGTGCGCTGGTGGTGCGTGAATTGCTGCTTCGTGAGGTCGGCCGGCTCGGACTGGACGGGGACGTGCGGGCGGACGGCGCCGAGGCGGTCGAGGAGGCCTGCATCCGGGTCCTGTTGGAGCGCGAGGTGGAAAATCGCGTGCCCAGCGAAGGGGACTGCATGCGCTATTACGACAGCAACCCGGAGCGATTCCACGCACCGGACCGGATCCGGATCCGCCACATCCTGCTTGCCGCGCCGATGGATGACGTCAACGGGCGATTCGATGCCCGCAGGCGCGGCGAAGCGATGATCGTCGAGCTCAAGGCGCAGCCGCACCTGTTCGCCGATTTCGCACTGCGTCACTCAGATTGTCCATCGAAAAACGAAGGCGGGGACTTGGGCTGGATCGAGCATGGCCAGACCACCCCGGAATTCGATCGCCAGGTATTCCGACTGCGCGAAGGTTTGGCCAGCTTCCCGGTGGAGTCACGCTGGGGCTATCACGTGGTCTGTGTCGACGCGATCAGTGCCGGTGAAAAACTTGCGTTTGATCAAGTGCGCCAGCGCATTTCCGATTACCTTGAGCTGCAGGTTCGTCAGCGCGAACTCCAGCTCTACCTGCAGGGTTTGCAGGAGCGCTACGAGGTGCGTGGGCTGGACGAAATCGAGGCGGCCGCTGCCTGACGAACGTCGAGGCGCGGAGCCCGGAACGGTTCCCCAACCAAGACTGGAAGTGCGTCCATGCAGGACAATTCCCCCATCAGCCCAGCCCGCCAGCAACGGGCGCTGTGGCTCAGTACGTTTGCCTTCGGTGTCTGTTTTGCCGTCTGGGTGATCTTCTCGATCATCGGCATGAAACTCAAGGAGGAGCTGGGCCTGTCCGACACCCAGTTCGGCCTGCTGGTGGCCACGCCGATCCTGACCGGATCGATCAGCCGGCCACTGCTGGGCATCTGGTCGGAAATGATCGGTGGGCGACGGGTGTTTGCCTTGGTCATGCTGGTTGTGGCCGGGTTCACCTTCGCCCTGCCGTATGCAACCAGCTTCCCGGTCCTGCTGGTCTTCGGCCTTGGCCTCGGATTGGCTGGAGGTGCCTTCTCGGTGGGCGTGGTGTATGTCTCGGCGTGGTTCCCGCGCGAGAAACAGGGCACGGCGCTCGGGCTGTTCGGCATGGGCAACGTGGGGGCCGCCGTCACCAGCTTCGGCGCACCATTGCTGCTGCAGGTGATGGACTGGAAGCAGGCAGTCAATGTCTACGCGACCGCGATCCTGGTGACGGCGGTGTTGTACTACCTGCTTGCGCAACCGGCTCCCCGCGATGCTGCAGCCGCAGGCCAGTCCGCCTCGCTGAAGGAGCGCCTCGCGCCCATGCGCAACCTGCAGGTGTGGCGGTTCTCGCTGTATTACTTCCTGGTGTTCGGTGGCTTCGTCGCGCTCACGTCCTGGCTGCCGCGCTACTACATGGGCGTGTACAAGGTCGACATCGCCACCGCCGGCATGCTGGCCGCGAGCTTCGGCTTGCCGGCGACGATTTTCCGCGCCTTCGGCGGGGTGATGGCGGACCGCTTTGGCGCACGCAGGATCATGTACATCTCGTTCTCCGTGTGCATGGTCGGCCTGTTCCTGTTGTCCTACCCGAACACCCACTACGTCATCGAGGGCATCCACGGGCCGATTCCGTTCACGATTGCGCCAACCATGCTGGAACGCGCGATCGTGCTGTTCATCCTCGGCTTCGTGATGTCGTTGGGCATGGCTGCGGTGTTCAAACACATTCCGACCTACTACCCCAAGCACGTCGGTTCGGTCGGTGGCGTGGTCGGCATGATCGGTGGCCTCGGCGGCTTCATCCTGCCGATTGCATTCGGCGTGATGAATGACCTGGTCGGCATCTGGAGCAGCTGCTTCATGCTGCTATTCGTGATCGCCCTGACCAGCCTGCTGTGGATGCACTTCGCGATCCTGCGCAGCAACCGGGCCCGCCATCCCGAAATGGCTCGCGACACCGATCTGCCGGAGATCATGGCGGCACAGGAGGCCGTGCGGCAGGCGCGGATTGCGGCGGAAGCCGCGGAGCAGGCCGCACGTGCCGCCACGGCAGCAGCGGAGGCCGTGCGCAAGCGCAAGGCCGAAGGAACCTCTTGACGCAGAGGTTTCCGCCAGCCATGGACGGCTGGCCACGAATCAATCCTGCGAGTGATTGATGCGTGTGAGTCGAGCCCGGGCCTGTGCCGGGCTCGACGTGTGCTGACAATGCTTGGATGGCGTTGTTCAGACCTTACCAAGGCCCACGCTGGCGACGCGGTTGCCGCACACGGGGCGTGGTGTAGGCCGAACGGCATTGCTTGCAGGGATTTTCACCATGCCTTCGGCAGTCCTTGAGCCCCTGATCGAGTTGCGTGGCCATCGCACCAGCCTGACGCCGCAGCGCGCCAGGCTGGTGCAGGCGCTTCAGGCGCATGGCTCCATCAGTGCCTCTGCGCGCGCGCTGGGGAGGAGCTACAAGGGGGCTTGGGATGCCATCGCGGCGCTCAATTCCCTGATGGGCGTGCCGCTGGTCAGTGCCGAAACCGGTGGCAGCGGCGGTGGCGGCGAACGCCTCACCGAGATGGGTCGGCGCGTATTGGCCTTCCATCAGGCCTTGTCGGCGTTGCAGCAGCGATTGCTGGCGGGGCAAGGGAATCCCGCCAAGGCCGGCGATCTGGACCAACTGCACGAACAACTTGGGAATCTCATGCTCGAGACCAGTGCACGCAACCAGTATGCAGGCATCGTGCGTGCGGTCCAGCGCGGCGCGGTCAACAGCGAAGTGAGCCTCGATCTCGATGGCGGAGACCACCTGACCGCGATCATCACCAATCGCAGCGTCGATGACCTCGTCCTGCGCGAAGGCGGCAGTGCCATCGCCTTGGTCAAGGCCTCGTTCGTCGTGCTGGCGGAGCCCGGCGTGCGCACCAGTGCGCGCAATGCGCTGGCCGGAACGGTGCTGTCCTGTCGCGCCGGCGCGGTGAATGCCGAAGCGGAGCTGCAGCTAGCGGGCGGTCGCCGGTTGGTGGCGACGGTCACCAATGAACGCGCGAATGCGCTGGGCATCCGCGAGGGCAAGGCGAAGCTCGCGCGGGTCAAGTCATCGCACGTGATCCTGGCGGTGGCGGCATAAGTCGCATGCCGACATCCCTGTCGGCGTCCGGATGCTGCGGAGGATGGGTGCGCTTACATGCGCACGGCGTGCGGGCTGCTCAGCCAATGCACATGGCGCGGGCCGGTCTTGATGTCCTTGCCGGAGATCAGCAGGAATTGGCCTTCGCCGTCGTCCAGCGGCTTGCCGTCCTTTTCCCAAGCCACCAGGACCTGTTTGCCGATCTCGGTGTTGTACAGCTCACTCCAGGAGAAGGTGACGGTATAGCCATCGGTGGCCCGCGCCACGATCACCATGCGGCGATCGTCCTTGTGGGATTGCAGGTCGATGCCGACTGCATTCAGCACGTCGGTCAGCAGGACGCCACGGAAATTGTTGACCCGGCCCTTCATCTCGCCGGAGGCACAGACCACGTCCATCGGGCCGGAATTGCGCGGAGCCAGCTGCTTGAGGTCGGCCAAGTTGAGTTCCACCGGCGCCTTGACGGCTCCAGTGATGGCCAGCGAATGGCTGGGGATGCCGGCGGTGGCGTGTCTCAGCTTGGCCGTCGTCGCCAGAATCCCCCGAGGGCGGACAGCTGGCCGGCGAACAGGACGCTCCATGCCAACAGTCCGGCCCACAGCATCACGTGTGGCAGCCAGCCGAAGAAGTGCAGGTCCATCGCATGTTCCAGGCGGGTGGTGCAGGCGGCGTACATGCCGATCGGGAACACCGCGCCCCAGTACATCGGGTCGTAGTGGAAGGGGAAGCGGCGCACGCCGTGGCGCCAGATCGCAAGCACGATGAGCATCGGTAGCCACCAGGTGCCGGTGGCCCAATAGAAAATGGTGAAGCCCTTGATGAAGGGCAGGATCGACTGAAGGAACGGCGCGTGCGGGGCGTTCAGGATCAGCAGCGTGCCTGCCAGGGTGGAAATGGCCATCGCGCCCATGTTGATCCAGTACGGTGGCGACAGGTCGGCGGGTGAGAAAGTGAAGAAGGTGTAGCGGTAGAAGATCAGCGACATCATCCAGATGTAGAGCATGCCGCCCCACAGCCACATCGACAGGGCGAAGAAATTCAATTCCATGCGCACGGGCTGCGGAAGATGGTCGGAGACCAGTGCAGCGAGCACCGCCATCGACTGGGTCGCCACCACCGCCAGCAGCCAGCCGCCGTTGATTCCCTTGTCGAGCGGAGGCTTGTCCTGCTTGATGGTCAATGCGGTGAAGATCGCGTAGGTCAGCAGGATCCACGCGAGCAGCCCGATGCCTCCGAGCAGCAAGGCCAACGGCAGGCTCTTGGCCAGCAGCAGGCTCTGGGCGCCGAGGATCGAGCAAGCGGCGACGAAGGTGAAGAAGCCCGGTGCGTTGAGGTGGTTCATCAAGTCGCCGATGACCAGCTTGGGATGCCAGCACAGGCGGGCGAGTGCGAGTAGGCCGATGGTCAGGAACAGGACCACGTTCACGGCGAACAGCGCTTCCGGAAGGACGGGCACGCCAAGCAAATGGGAGGCCACCGAAAGGATGCCGGTGGCCATCACCATGCTGAAGTAGCCGGGTGACATCGTGGTGATCGATGCGCGCACGTGGAGCAGGAGACGGTTCATGGCATGCGTGTGGGTGTTGGGACGTGGCCCGGCAAGACGCCTCCGGGACACCGGAAACAAGGGGCGTGACCGAGCCTAGCGGCGTCCCGGGGGCCGTGGATTGATCGAAGTCAGATTCGCAGGCTTCAAACCAGCAGTGCGATCGCCTTGATCTGTGCCCACAGGGACATGCCCGGTTGCAACCGCAGGCGTTCGACCGAACGCTGGGAAATGCGGGCCAGCAGCGGCGTGCCGCCCGCGTCCATCCGAACCTGCACCTGTCCGCCGGGCAGTCCGTGCAATTCCATCAAGGTGGCCTGGAGCAGGTTGAGCAGGCTGGAATCGTCGTGCCGCTGCAATGCCAAGCTGACATCGCGGGCGAGGATGCGCACACGCATGGTGGTTCCCGGGCCATGTTCCGGACCCTGGGCATAGAGGATGCCGGCAGTGGTGCGCAAGGTCAGCAGGCCATGGGGATCGCGTTCGACCACGTGCGCCTCAAGCACCACGCCGGCATCGTCGCGCAATGCCAGCGGGAGCTCGGGTCGGTTGAGCAGATCGAGCGCGGGTCCGGACAAGAGCACCTTGCCCTGTTCCATCAGCACCAGGTGGTCGGCTAGGCGTGCCACTTCGTCGATGGCATGGGTGACGTACAGGATCGGCAGGGTTGCTTCGCGCCGCACCGTTTCAAGGAAAGGCAGCACCTCGGCGCGGCGAGGTGCGTCCAGCGCGCTCAGGGGTTCGTCGAGCAGCAGCAAGCGCGGTGCGCAGGCCAGCGCGCGCGCCAATGCGACGCGCTGGCGCTCGCCTCCTGACAGGGACTCAGGCTGGCGCGCAAGCAAGGGCGCCAGCTCCAGGCGTTCGATCCAGTCGTCCAGCACCCCTGCGGGGGCCCCCGCACGCGACCAGCCATAGCGCAGGTTGTCGTGCACGCTCAGGTGCGGCAGCAGGGCGCTGTGCTGGAACACCATGCCGACCGCGCGACGATGCGCGGGCAGGCAGGTGTTTACGTCCTGCCAACAGTCGCCTGCGATGCGCAACACACCGCTGGTGTTCGGCTCCAATCCTGCAATCGCGCGCAGCAGGGTGCTCTTGCCGCAACCGGATGGACCGAACACCACGCTGGTGCCGCGTGCCGGCAGTTGCACATCGACGTCGAGCCGGAACGCGCCGCGTGCCAGCTGCAGCGTGATGTCGAGGGTCGCGGCAGGCTCAGTCATTGGCCATCGCCGTGCGTCGTCCGAACCATTGCATCAACAGCAGCAAGGCGAAGGAGAACAGCAGCAAGCCTGCCGCCAGTCGATGGGCTTCGCCATAGGCCATGCTTTCGACTTGGTCGTACAGTAGCACCGACAGCACCCGCGTCTCGCCCTCGATATTGCCGCCCACCATCAGCACCACGCCGAACTCGCCGATGGTGTGCGCGAAGCCGAGCAGGGCGCCAGCGAGCAGGGACGGCCTGGCCAGTGGCAAGGCCACGGTGAGGAAGCGATCCACTGGCGATGCGCGCAAGGTCGCGGCCGCGTCGAGGGTGGCTTGTGGAATGGCACTGAACCCGGCCTGCAGCGGCTGCACCACGAACGGCAACGAGTACAGCACCGAGGCGACCAGCAGGCCGTTGAAGGTGAACGCCAGCGTGTCGAGGCCGAGCGCCGCCGTCAGTTGCCCGATCGGGCCGGAGGGCGCGAATGCGACCAGCAGGTAGAAGCCGAGCACGGTCGGCGGCAGCACCATGGGCAAGGCGACCACCGCGCCGAGTGGCGCGCGCCAGCGCGAATGCGTGCGGGCCAGCCACCACGCCAGCGGCGTGCCGAGAACCAGCAGGATCAGGGTGGTGAGGCCGGCGAGCTTGAACGACACCCACGCAGCCATCAGCCAAGCCGGCGTGGTGGGTTCAAGCGGCATGGTCGTCTCAGTCGTAGCCGAGGGTGCGGATCTTGGCGCGCACGCCGGGGCTTTGCAGGTATCGCAGGAAGCCGCGCGCGGCCGCATTGCCGCGTCCGTGCCGCAGCAGCACCGCACTCTGCACGATCGGCGCATGCCATGCCGCGGGCACGGTCCAGGACGAGCCTGCGGGCCGCCCGCGTGCTGGAAGCACCAGCGATGCCGGCAGCAGGCCCAGCGGCGCGGCACCGCTGGCGACGAACTGCGCCGCCTGACCGACGTTCTCCCCGATCACCAGCCGTGGCTGCAGTTCGTTCCAGCGACGCAGGTACTGCAGCGTTTCGCGGGCGGCTGCGCCGTAGGGTGCCAATTCCGGATTGGCGATTGCGAGCTTGCTGATGCTGCCTTGGCGCAACAGCGCCTCGCCGTCGCGGACCAAGGCCGGATCGCGGCTCCACAGCACCAACCGACCGGTGGCGTAGTCCTGCAGGGTATTGCCTTCGGCGAGGCCTTCGTTCACCAGCAGCCGCGGCGTCGACGCATCGGCCGACAGCAGTGCATCGAACGGCGCGCCATTGTGGATCTGCGCGTAGAGCTTGCCGGTCGAGGCGGATGAAATCGTGATCCGGTGGCCACTGCGCCGCCCGTACTCGGCCGCCAGCGTGCGTACCACATCGGCGAAATTCGCCGCCACCGCGATCCGCGCAGTGACGGGCGGGGGCCTTGGCGTGGCGGGCGGGGTCGTTGAAAGTGCCGGCATGGCTGCAAGCAGCAGCACCGTGGCTGCCGCCAGAAGCCTTGAAAACCAACCCTTGTGTGTCATTCGATCCATCCTTCTGGAGTCTGGTCAGTTTAACGGCACCGCGATGCTGGTGTGTCGACCCCTCTATAATCCGCAACTCCAGCACAAAACCGGCAACGTCGTGTTCGAATCCCTGACCCAGCGCCTTTCCGGCACCATCGAGCGTTTGCGCGGCCGTGGTCGCCTGACCGAATCCAATATCAGCGAAGCCATGCGCGAAGTGCGCATTGCCCTGCTGGAAGCCGACGTGGCGCTGCCGGTGGTGCAGGCACTGATCCAGCGCATCAAAGTGCGCGCTCTCGGGCAGGAAGTGTTGCGCTCGCTCACCCCCGGCCAGGTGCTGGTGCGGATCGTGCGCGACGAGCTGGCCGCAGTGATGGGCGCGCAAGCCAGCGATCTGAACCTCAACGTACCGGCGCCGGCGGTGATCCTGATGGCCGGCCTGCAGGGCGCCGGCAAAACCACCACGGTCGGCAAGCTTGCCAAGCACCTGAAGGACAAGCGCAAGAAGAAGGTGATGGTGGTCAGCGCCGACGTCTACCGTCCGGCCGCGATCGAACAGCTGCAGACCCTTGCCGGGCAGGTGGGCGCGATCTTCTTCCCCTCCGATGCCGCGCAGAAGCCCGAGGCCATCGTCAGGGCCGCGATCGACGAGGCGAAGAAAACCTTCGCTGACGTGTTGATCGTCGACACCGCCGGCCGCACCTCGATCGACGACGCCATGATGGCCGAGATCAAGGCCCTGCACGCCGCCGTGCATCCGGTCGAGACCCTGTTCGTGGTCGATTCGATGACCGGCCAGGACGCGGCCGTCACCGCCAAGCATTTCGGCGAGGCCTTGCCGCTGACCGGCGTGGTGCTGACCAAGACCGACGGCGATGCCCGCGGCGGCGCGGCGCTGTCGGTGCGCTACATCACCGGCAAACCGATCAAGTTCATTGGCGTCGGCGAGAAGCCCGACGGACTCGACGTGTTCCATCCCGAGCGCGCCGCCGGCCGCATCCTCGACATGGGCGACGTGCTGTCGCTGGTCGAGCAAGTCGAATCCCA
>NZ_JADZDS010000034.1 GCF_020850895.1 Thermomonas sp.
AATGGAAACCACCCTCGCCCTCACCAACGACATGCTGCTGGTGCTGGGCCTGGTGGTGTTCACCATGGTCATGTTCCTGTTCGAGCGCATCCGTGGCGACGTGGTCTCGCTGGTGGTGCTGGTCGCGCTGGGGCTGACCGGCCTGGTGGCACCCGAAGACCTGTTCGGCGGTTTCTCCTCCGGCGCGGTGATGAACGTCATCGCCACCATGATCCTCGGCGCCGGGCTCGATCGCACCGGCGCCCTCAACCGACTGGCCGGCTGGTTGCTGCAGCACGCGAAAGGCATCGAAAGCCGCTTGGTGCTGCTGGCCTCGGCGGTTGCCGGCCTCAATTCCTCGATCATCCAGAACACCGCGGCCACGGCGCTGTATCTTCCGGTCGCCTCGCGGCTGACCGCGCGCACCGGCATCGGTCTGTCCAAACTGCTGTTGCCCATGTCGGCCGCGATCATCATGGGCGGCAGCCTGACCATGGTCGGCAATTCGCCGCTGATCCTGCTCAACGACCTACTGGTGTCGGCCAATGCCAACATGCCTTCCGGTGCCGCGACACTGGAACCCCTGAAGATGTTCGCGCCATTGCCGATCGGGCTGGCGCTGCTGGCGGCCTCATTGGTCTATTTCCACGTTCTCGGTCGCCGCATCCTGCCCGAGGAACGCATCAGCCCGGTGACACCGGCACGCACCCAAAGCTACTTCGCCCGCGCCTACGGCCTCGAGGGTGAGATATTCGAATTGACCGTCACCACCGACAGCCCCCTGGTGGGCATGAGCGTGGGCGATGCCGAATCACAGGTCGATGCGCCCTTGCTGCTGGCACTGCAGACCGGCACCGAATCACGGCTTGCCCCCCCGTCGGATGCGCGAATCTGGGTGGGCAGCGTGCTCGGCGTGATGGGTGAACGCGATGCGATCGACGATTTCGCGCAGAAGAATTTCCTGCGCGTGTCCCCGCGCATGCGCGTGTTCGGCGACCTGTTCAACCCGAGCCGCGCCGGCATCTCCGAAGCCGTGGTGCCACCGACTTCGAAGTTCATCGGCAAGCCACAGGCGCAACTGCGGCTGCGCAAGCAGTTCGGGCTGAGCCTGCTGGCGATCAACCGCGACAAGCAGGTCCTGCGGGAGGACGTGCGCAACATCCCGATCCGCGCCGGTGACATGCTGGTGCTGCACAGCATCTGGACCGACCTTGCCGAAGCCGCGAAAAGCCACGACTTCGTGGTCATTACCGATTATCCAAAGGGCGAGCAGCGCCCGCATAAGTTCAAGATCGCGATGGCCATCTTCGCCATCAGCATGCTGATGGCGCTGATGTCGAGCATCCCAACAGCGATCGCGCTGATGACCGGCGTCGCCGGGATGCTGGTGACTGGCGTCCTGAAGATGGACGAGGCCTATGCCGCGATCAGTTGGAAGACCGTGTTCCTGATGGCCTGCCTGATCCCGCTGGGCTGGGCAATGGACTCCAGCGGCGCTGCCGCATGGGTCGCGGGCCACACCCTTGATCGCATGCCCCAAGGCATCCCGCTATGGCTGATCGAGGTGGCATTGGCATTGTTGACGACACTGTTCTCGCTGGTGATCAGCCACGTCGGGGCGACCATCGTACTGGTACCGCTGTCGATCAACCTCGCGTTGGCGGTGGGCGGCAACCCCACCGCGTTCGCCCTGATCGTGGCGCTTTCAGCCTCCAACAATTTCATGACCGCATCCAATCCGTCGATCTCGATGATCACCGGTCCGGCAGGCTACACCTCGGCCGACATGTGGCGCACCGGCGGTCCGCTGACATTGCTCTACACAGCCATCATCGTGTTGATGATCAATGTGATGTATTGACCGCTCCGCCGGGCATCGGGACGGGCGAGGCTCCATGCGCTGCCACGCGGCCCTGCACACAGGCTCAATCGGACGTTGGCCCCGCTTCCCCCAACCGCACCTGCCCGTCGTCCACGCGCACGGCAACCGCGCGCAAGCACTCGCCGCGACAGGGGCCTACGACACACAGGCCCTCCGGCAGTTCAAACGTGGCCCCATGGACGGCGCACATCAGCTCGCCTTTTTTCGTGCGCAGGAATTTGCCCGGCGCATAGTCGAGCCGACGCCCGGCATGCGGGCAGATATTGCGCCATGCACGCACCCCGCCGTTCGGTTCGCGATAAAGAATCAGCGATTCGACATCACCATCGATCATGGCCTCGGCTTCGGCCAGCGTATCCGGCGGCAGGTCGGCCAGCGACAGCAGGTCGATCCCGGAAATTTCGCCCTCGTTTAACGAACTACTCACAACTGATCCGCAGGTTGTTCCGATACTGCACGACATTGTCTCACGCCTCCCGGGCCTGCCCGCTTCGCCCATGACGATCTTCCCCGGCTCCGCCTTCCGTTGGTCCCGTTTCGATGCGTTCACTGCGCCGCGCCGTCCGCGCCATCGGCTGCTGCGTGCGCTGTTCGGGAGCGTCGGCGTGGTCCTGCTGCTGGTGCTGCTGGTCTTTGGCGTGTTCGTGGGCGCGGCCATGTTGCTCGGCGGGATGCTGTGGCAAGCGTGGGCACGGCGGCGCACGCCGGCCACCGCCGCTGCCGGGACCGATGTCATCGACGGCAGTTTCCGCGTGGTCGACAAGCCCGGACTGCCGCTGGCGCGCTGAGTGGATGTGATCGCCGCCAGCGCCACGCCGCGCGTCCCGGTGGTCGATCTTGCAGGCGCTGTGGTGGGCACGTTCCCCGTGCACCGGATCTACTGCGTCGGTCGCAACTACGCCGAGCATGCCCGCGAAATGGGCGCCGCTGCACCCGCCTCCAAGGCCGAACGCGGCGTGCCGACCTTCTTCATGAAACCCGCCGATGCCATCGCCGTCGACGGCAAGGTCCCCTATCCCGCCGCCACTTCGCAGCTGCACCACGAAGTCGAGTTGGTGGTGGCGCTGGGGCGTGACGCAAACGGTGTCGTTGCGCCGGAGGATGCCGAAGCCCTGGTGTTCGGCTACGGCGTCGGCCTCGACCTGACCCGCCGCGACCTGCAAGCGGCGGCCAAGGCCAAGGGCCTGCCCTGGGACACCGCCAAGGGCTTCGATCAGTCGGCTCCGCTCAGTGCGCTGCTGCCGGTGGACGAGGCGGGCGATCTCTCCTCCGCGCGCATCGTGCTAGAGGTCAACGGCGAGCCTCGCCAGCAGTCCTCGCTCGACCACATGCTCTGGAACGTCGCCGATATCCTGTATGAACTTTCGCTGCTGTACGCCTTGCGTGCTGGCGACCTGGTGTTCATGGGCACGCCAGCCGGCGTCGGCCCGCTGCTGCCGGGCGATGCCTTCCACGCCCGCATCGACGGCCTTCCGGAACTGCAGGGCAGCATCACCGCACCGCTGCGCTAGGATGGCCGCTTCCACCTGCAAGCAACGGAGTGATCGATGGGCATGCTGACCGAGTTCAAGGAATTTGCGATGCGCGGCAACGTGATCGACCTCGCCGTCGGCGTGGTCATCGGCGGCGCATTCGGGAAAATCGTGACGGCACTGGTCGACAAGGTGGTGATGCCACCGATCGGCCTGTTCGTCGGCAACGTCGATTTTGCCTCCCTCGGAATCGTCCTCAAAGCGGCGACGGTCGATGCGGCCGGCAAACCGGTGGCTGCCGTGGTGCTTGCCTACGGAGAATTCATCAATGCCATCGTCCAGTTCCTGATCGTGGCCTTTGCGGTGTTCCTCGCCATCAAGACGATCAACCGCATGCACAAGAAAGAAGAAGCCGCCCCGGAGGCACCGCCGGC
>NZ_JADZDS010000035.1 GCF_020850895.1 Thermomonas sp.
CCCAAGCCCAAGCCCAAGCCCAAGCCCAAGCCCAAGCCCAAGCCCAAGCCCAAGCCCAAGCCCAAGCCCAAGCCCAAGCCCAAGCCCAAGCCCAAGCCCAAGCCCAAGCCCAAGCCCAGGCGGCTCCCGATGTTGCCGGTCAATGGCGCGAACTCTTGGCACACGGGACGATCAAGGCGGCGAACGCGGCGGCCAATGCCGTCGATGCCGTGGGATATGCGGTTGACTCGGTGGATGCCGACAAGTGCCGGGCGCATGCCGGCGAATTGGCCGCCGCAGTGCGTGCGGTTCCGGTGTCGATGATGGTCCAGCGCGCGGCGATGCTGTGCGCGGAAGCCACCGGCGATCGGGATGGGGCCGAACGTGCCTCGACGGCGATGGCAGCCCTGGCGCGCGATGCGTTCGCACAAGCCACCCGCGGCGCGTGGCCGAAACCGGTGCGGATCGTGTATCCGGGGGATGCATTGGCGATGTTTTCCTCGGCAGGAATGACCGTTCGCTACGATGCCTATACCCAACGGTATGCATCGCCGGATTACCCATGGATGGTTGCGGTAACCCCGCGCGACGGGGGGCAGGAACAACTCCTGTACTTCGACTTCATCGATACCCTGCAGGCCCTGGATCGCGACAACCCTGCGTATGGCACGCCGCGCCTGCGGGCGATTTACGTCGATACGATCATGGAAGCGGAAGCCAAGCTGGGAACGCTGCGCAGCATCGATTCCCGAGCGCTTTCGGCTGCCGCAGAGGCGAATACACCGCAGGCCAAGATCGCGGTGCTGCGTCCTGCCGCCGAGCAGGGCGGCCTGACCTCGACCCAGGCCTGGATGGTCATCTGCGCACTCCGCGCCTATCCGGGTTGTGCGGACGGCCTCATCGACGTGCTGTTGCCGCAGGCAGAAGCCAAGCATGGATATTCCATGCTGATGCTGGCTATGGCTTATGCCGAAGGCATCGGCATCCAGGCCGATCCCAAGGCGGCGGAAGCCTTGCTGGATGCGGCGGATCGGCAGATCGCCCAGCACCGGGCTGCCGCTGCGTATGCGGATTTGCATGCGTTGATCCATCCGGGCAAGGCCTTCCCGCCGTTCCTGCGCCAGCGGCTGCAGGCGGCCAGTGATGCCGGCAACGCCTCTGCAGCGATCGTCCTGCTCACCTTGGATATGAAGACAAAGGGCAAGACCTTCGCGCTTTCGCCCGCGGACGAGACGCGGCTTGCAGATCCAGCCAACAATGGGACGGGGCGTGGCTTCTGGGTCCTGTCGCAGTGGTACCAAGGCCGCGACAAGGCCAAGAGCGACGATTACTTGAGGCGGGCTGCCGATGCGGGGGATTCGACCGCGTTGCGCTCATTGGCCTTGCGATTGCGTGAAGCGCAGGGCAGTGCGCCACCCTCGGCGGATGCGCTGGCATGGTTCGAAAAGGCCGCCAACGGCGGCGACACCTATGCCATGTATTACCTCGGATTGATTGCCTTGCAGGAAGGCAAGCCGCGTCGGGCGGAAGACTGGTCGTTGTCGGCGGTGATGTACGACGACGTGAACTCCCTGTTTTTCCTCACCAATTTGTGGACTGCAGGTTACGCGGGCATGAGCGGAACGCCGGAGAAGGCCGTGTCCATCCTCGAGAGTCTGTCGACGAGCGATGAATACGGCGCGCGGGCGCGCCGCCAACTTGCTGGATTGGCGCTTGAAGGCAAGGGCATGCCGAAGAATCCGGAACGTGCGCGCACGCTGCTGACCCCGGATGCCGAAGCGGGTGACGTGCAGGCACAGATCCAGCTCGGCGGAGCCCTGTTGTACGGCCTGATCGGTCAAGGGGAACAGGCCAAGGGGCGCAAATGGATGGAGCGCGCGGTGGCCACCGATTCGCTTGATGCCATGGTCGCCTTCGGCAGCTGGCTGTATTACAGCGGAACCGATCCCGGTGACCGTGCGCGGGGTCTGGCCATGAGCAGGAAAGCGGCAGACCGCGATGACATCTCGGCGATCAACAATGTTGCTTGGTACCTGTGCGTTTCGTCGGATGACCGGGTGCGTGACCCCGTTGCTGGCTTGGGGTACTCAAAGAAACTCGAGGCGCAATCCGAGATCGGACCGTCCTCCCTCGATACCGTTGCTGCCTGCGAAGCGGCGGCTGGCCACTTTGCGCGCGCGATCGAATTGCAGCAGCGGGTGGTGGACAGCGTCCGTGGATTGTCGGAAGCAGATCCGGACACCCTGAAGGAGATGCAGGCGCGGTTGGCCCTCTATCAGGCCGGCAAGCCCTACATCGAAGATCCGGCCGAACGCCAGGCTCCCTGACCGGGCAAGCACCCGGGCTGTTTCCGGTCTGGTTGCGCGGGGGGGCGCCGGGCGTGCGTGGATGTGCCGGCATGCCGCGGGGTTTCGTGCTAGCGTCGAAACAGCAAGCCAGCCCATGGTGTAATCCCGATGACGCTCCAGAACGCGCCCACGGCACAGCGCCACACCCGCATCGTCGCCACCCTCGGGCCGGCCACCGACCCGCCGGACGTGCTGGAGGCGATCCTGCGCGCCGGGGTGGACGTGGTGCGGTTGAACTTCTCCCACGGCGATCCGTCCGCACAAGTGGCTCGCGGCGAGGCGGTGCGGACGGTCGCGGCGAAGATCGGGCGCGAGGTCGGCATCCTTGCCGACCTGCCGGGGCCGAAGATCCGCATCGAAACCTTTACCGAGGGCAAGGTGGCGCTGCGTGCCGGACACCGCTTCGATCTTGTTGCCAGCCTTGATGCCGTTGCTGGTGATGCGACCCAGGTGGCGGTCAGCTACCTCGAGCTTCCGGGTGACTTGAACCCGGGTGACGTGCTGTTGTTGGACGACGGGCTGATGCAGCTGAAGGTCGAGTCGGTGGAGGGCGAGCGCATCGTCACCACCGTGCTCAACGACGGCGTGCTGTCCAATCGCAAGGGTCTGAACAAGCAGGGCGGCGGGCTGTCGCTGGGCGCGATCACCGAACGCGACCGCGAGCTGATCGCCGTGGCGGCCGGGATGGGGGTGGATTTCATCGCGATTTCATTTTGCCGCAACGCGCAGGACATGCACGAAGCGCGCCGGATTGCGCGTGCCCACGACTGCAGGGCGGCATTGGTGGCCAAGATCGAGCGGGCCGAGGCGATCGATCATCTCGCCGAAATCATCGATGCCAGCGACGTGGTGATGGTGGCGCGCGGCGATCTGGGCGTGGAAGTCGGTGACGCCGAGTTGCCCGGTTTGCAGAAGAAGATCATTCGCGAGGCGGTGGTGCGCAACAAGGTCGTCATCACCGCAACCCAAATGTTGCAGTCGATGGTCGATAGCCCGATGCCGACCCGCGCCGAGGTGCTGGACGTGGCCAACGCGGTGATTGACGGCACCGACGCGGTGATGCTCTCGCAGGAATCGGCGGCAGGCAATTGGCCGGTGCGGGCGGTGGAGACGATGGCGCGGATCTGCCGGACCGCCGAGCGCCAGTTCATCGTCGACAACGATTTCGAAAAGGCCCAACGCGGATTGGAACGCGCTGACCATGCCATCGCCATGGCCACCATGTTCCTGTGCGAGCACATCGGCATTCGTGCGGTGGTGGCGATGACCGAATCCGGCGGCACCGCGCGCTACCTGTCGCGATTCCGATCCTCGGTGCCGATTTACGCGTTCTCGCACCACGCCGGTGCGCGTCGGCGGATGGCGCTGATGCGCGACGTGTTCCCGATGGACTACGACAGCCGCGGCCAAGGTCCGCGCGAGGCCGCGCGTGGCAGCGTGCGGAAGTTGGTGGAAGCCGGATGGCTGGTGCCTGGCGACCGCGTGGTCTTCACCAGCGGCGAACACATGCAGACTCGGGGTGCCACCAACACCCTGCGCCTCCTGCAGGTCGGGGATTCCGGTGAGGCAGAGGGTCTTGGGGAACTGTGAGACGGGCAAGCCAAGGCCATTGACGCATTCCGGTCGTGCGATGAAGATTGCAAGCACAGGGGCCATGCTCAGTCGAGGTGTTGCCATGAAAGCGAAGATTGCCTTGGGTGTCTGTCTATTGTTGGCCAGCAGCCTCGTGTTTTCACAGGAACGGATCCGGGTCGTCAACGAGGGCGGCATTGCCGATGCCTGGGGACTCGCGGCCGGCACGTCACTGGCCTCGCCGACCTATCCCGCCGCGTATGCGGGTGACCAGAAAGAAGTGTGCGTGGCCGTTGGTTACCTGCTTCATCCCGACGGCACCACGTCCGATTTTTCGCTGCTCAAGTCCTGGGCAGAAGACCCGCCCAGGCGGGGAGCCGACGCGTACTGGGCGGCGTTTGCAACCAGCGCAAGCAATGCCTTGGCCAATTGGAGGTTCGTGCCGCGCCCGGAGGTGACGAACCCACGCCCCGTGTATTCGATGGCGACGTTCCTGTTCGGAGCAAAGGATGCCGATGCATTGCACGAACGCTGCGCGGTCCCGGACTTGGCCTACCGGATCTTCGAGTTGCAGCACGAGCGGAAGGCGGCAAGGCGGATGGCGGGGAACGAACTGTTCTCGCGTTTGGATATCGACACCGAGGCGCAGCGCCGCCACCAGCGCGATATGCAGGAACGGTTGGATCTGGCACGCGACAACCAGGAGGAACGGGACAGGCAGCGGCAACGGGCGATCGAGCGGAGCCAAATGCAGTCACAGGGCGGACAGAATCCGAATCCGCAACCTCCGCCATCCGGAAACTGAGTGAGCAGGCCGGCCCCTGCCGAAAGGCAAAGGGCCGTTGGCTTGGTGCACGTCCCGAAACAGTTGTCAGGAAAAATTCTCCGGAAAATTCCCGCGGGCAGCAGGCATTTCGTTCGTTCCGAGGTGTGTTGCGGCCACCAATGACATTGCACGCAATCTGGGACCCAAGGGATGCATATACCGAAAACCTGGCTGAAGATCAGCGCCGACTGTTTCAGCCGGGAACGCGGCGGCACCATTCCGGTCACGGTCTGGGGCTGGGGGGATGAAGCGGGCGAAGCGCGGCGGAATGCGGAAAGTCGCCTCGACCGACTGGTCAAGCGACTGCGTCTTGGTGAGCCACCGGCTGATGGCTACTCGTACGGTGATCGACCGGTGCGAGAGGAAATCCTGGACACGTTCGAGGGGGCTGGGGAGGGCCAGCCGGATGCCATCCTGACCCGTAATCGCTACGGTGCACAGGTCCTGAACACGGCGTGGATGCTGTTCCTGGACATCGACCTGCCGCCGCTCACGTTCATGCAGCGCATCCGGCGGCTGTTTTCAGCAACCACTGCCGGAGAGGATGCCCTGGCCTTGGCGAAGCTGCGCGAGAACCTCCAGCGCCTTGGCGACACCACGTTCCGGGTGTATCGGACCGCGGCCGGACTGCGCGCGATTGCCATCGATCGCAGATTCGATCCCAGGGGAAGTGAAGCGCAAGTCCTGATGCAAGCCACCGGCACCGATGCCTGCTTTGCCAATCTTTGCCGGCTCCAGGAATCGTTTCGCGCCCGCCTGACGCCCAAGCCCTGGCGCTGTGGCATGCCCATGCCGCCAGGCACCTATCCCCATGAGGATGCGATGGTCCAACGCCGGTTCGTGGATTGGGTCGTGCGCTACGAGCAAGCATCCGCCAAGTACGCCACCTGCCGCTACCTGGAAACGGTGGGCGATGGCCGCTGCGATGCCGCGACCGAGCGGCTCATCGCCATCCACGACCGGGTCACGCGCTGCGACGCGGCGCTGCCGCTGGCTTGAAGCACTCTCCCCGGACGTTGCCGGGATGAACCGTGGCGGCTGTTGGACGGGTTGGGTCGTCGCGGAACGCTATAATGCGCAATTCCCTTCCGACCCGAGCTTCCCACATGAGCATCGAACAACTCGCCGAAATCGCCCGGGCCATGGTCGCGCCGGGCAAGGGCATCATCGCGATCGACGAATCCGCCGGGACCTGCAAGAAGCGCTTCGACGGCGTCGGCATCGAGTGCACTGAGGAAAACCGCCGCGCCTACCGTGAATTGCTGCTGACGGCGCCGAATGCCAACCAGTACCTGTCCGGCGCAATCCTGTTCGACGAAACCATCCGCCAGTCGACCAGGGACGGCGTGCCGTTCGCCAAGTACATGCTGGACAACGGCATGATCCCCGGCATCAAGGTCGACAAGGGCACGGTGCCACTGGCCGGCTTCCCTGGTGAACTGGTGACCGAGGGCCTGGACGGACTGCGCGATCGCCTCAAGGAGTATTACAAGCTCGGTGCGCGCTTCGCCAAGTGGCGCGCGGTCATCACCATCGGTGACGAGACGCCCTCCGGCACCTGCATCGAGGCCAACTGCCATGCGCTGGCCCGTTATGCCGCGCTGTGCCAGGAACAGGGCCTGGTGCCGATGGTCGAGCCCGAGGTGCTGATGGACGGCGACCACGACATCGAGGCCTGCTACGAGGTCACCGAGGTGGTGCTGCGCTCGCTGTTCGATGCGCTCTACAACAACAACGTGATGCTGGAAGGCACCATCCTGAAGGCGTCGATGGTCGTGCCCGGCAAGAATTGCGCGGAACAGGCCAGCGTCGAGGAAGTGGCCGAAGCGACCCTGATGTGCCTGAAGTCGTCGGTGCCGGCGATCCTGCCGGGCATCGTGTTCCTGTCCGGCGGGCAGAACGACCATGACGCGACCGCGCACTTGGATGCGATGAACCGGATGGGCCCGAACCCATGGCCGCTGTCCTTCAGCTACGGCCGTGCGATGCAACAGGCGGCGCTGAAGCTGTGGGCGGCCGACATGACCGGCAACTACGCCAAGGCCCAGGGCACCGTGTTCGAACGCGCCAAGGCCAATGGCCTGGCGGCGCTGGGGCAGTGGGAAGGCTGACGGTTCGCCATCGATGCAGTTCTGAGGACGCCGGCCTCGTGCCGGCGTTCCTGTTTTGGGCTACCGTGACAGCAGAACGGGCGTGGATCCGGAAGGTGGAGCGATGGCCGCAACTTCGGCGCTGGTACAGCAGATCGTGGAAGCACTGGCGCGCGGCGATAAGATCACCGCGATCAAGCTGGCACGGCAGGCCCGCGGCGGTAGCTTGAAAGAAGCTGTCGAGTTGCTGGAATCAATGTCCGGCAACGATGCCAAGGGCATCCAGGTTCGAGTCCAGAAAGCGGTTGCGGCAGCCAAGGAGGTGTCCGGTCAGCACAGCCAGCGCTCCCACGCCGAAGACATGCGGGCCGCATTGCAGGCCAACAATCGCAAGCCAACCGTGGTCATGGGCGAGACGCCCGGCGCGTTGCGCTGGGTGCTGATCGTGCTGGGTATCGTCGCGTTGGCGGCGTGGATGGCGATGCAGTAACGACCCCTTGCCTCGGCCCAAACCGATGGCACGGGTTACGCTTGACCCGGGCACGTAGAATCGAGGGTTTCCCGTCCGGGCCGGATCATGTCCTCGCGTCGCGCCACGTTGATTCCCCTCGCAATGCTCTGCCTTGCGCTCTCTGGGCTGGTCGCCTGCGGAAAGGGTGATCGTGCCGGTCACGGCGGTCCGGGTGGGCGCGCCGGCGCACCGCCGGCGGTGACGTCGCAAGCGGTGCAGGAGCAAGACTGGACCGACGCATTGCAGGCGTTGGGGACGGTCAGCGCGCGTGAAGCCGTGACCGTGACCGCGAAGGTCAGTGAAACCGTGGATCGGGTGCATTTCGACAGCGGCCAGGACGTTTCCCGCAGTGCCCCACTGGTGACATTGAGTGGCTTGCAGCAGCGTGCGCTGCTGGCGTCGGCCGAAGCGCAACTGGCCGACGCCCAGCAGCAGTTCCAGCGGATGAGCCAACTGGCCGCGCAGCAATTGGTTGCACGCTCTGCGTTGGACAGCGCCCGCGCAAGCCGCGATGCGGCCAGCGCGCAGGTGGCGCAGATCCGCGCCAACCTGTCCGATCGGGTGATCCGCGCGCCGTTTGCCGGCGTGCTGGGCATTCGCCAGGTCAGCCCCGGCGCGCTGGTGACGCCGGGTACGGTGATTGCGACGCTGGATGATATTTCACGCGTCTACGTCGATTTCCCGGTACCGGAAACAGAACTGGCCAACGTCGCGCCGGGACAGGCAGTTGAAGGCCGCGTTGGTGCCTGGCCGGAGCGAACCTTCAATGGCAAGGTGGAAGCCGTGTCGGCGCGGTTGGACAGCGCCACCCGTTCCGCCATCGTGCGTGGCGACTTCCCCAATCCCGAGCGCCTGCTCAAGCCCGGCATGCTGGTCAATGTGCGCCTCGTGCGTGCCACCCGGCGTGCCATCGTGGTGCCGGAGATCGCGGTGCAGCAGGTCGGCAGCGAAACCTTCGTGTGGCGGCTCAAGGCCGACGGTACGGTCGAGAAGGCCGACGTTGTGGTGGGCGGGCGCGTGTCCGGCAAGGTCATGCTGCGTTCCGGCATCAAGCCGGGCGAGCGGATCGTGGTCGAAGGCACGGGCAAGCTGCAGGCGGGGATGAACGTCGCGGCCGACGGCCAGCAGCCAGCGAACCCGGCGCGCTGAGCCATGCAGCTGTCGGATCTTTCAATCAAGCGTCCGGTGCTGGCCACCGTGATGAGCTTGCTGCTGGTCGTGCTCGGCACGATGAGTTTCCTGCGCCTGACCCTGCGCGAACTGCCGGCGATCGACCCGCCCATCGTCTCGGTGCAGGTGAACTACCCGGGTGCGTCTGCGGGCGTGGTCGAGACCCGGGTCACCAAGCCGCTGGAGGATGCACTGGCGGGGATCGAAGGCATCAATACGATCGACTCGAACAGCCAGAATGGCAGTTCGCGCATCAGCATCGAATTTTACGCAAGCCGTGACATCGAGGCCGCCGCGAATGATGTGCGCAATGCGGTCAGTCGGGTGGCCGACCGCATGCCGGAGGAGGCGCAGGCGCCGGAAATATCCAAGGTCGAAGCCGATTCCGACGCCATCATCTGGCTCAACCTGCGTTCGACCAGCATGGACCAGATGCAGATGTCGGACTATGCGCAGCGTTACTTGGTCGACCGCTTCTCCAGCCTGCAAGGCGTGGCCAGGGTGTTCCTCGGCGGCAGCCAGCGCTACGCCATGCGGGTCTGGCTGGACGGCAACCGGCTGGCTGCGCGTGGACTGACACCGGGTGACGTCGAACGCGCATTGCGCGCGGAGAATGTCGAGCTGGGCGCGGGCCGGATCGAATCGGCCAATCGCGATTTCATCCTGCGGGTGGCGCGCGACTACACCAGTGCGGAAGCCTTCGCGCAGTTGCCCTTGGGCAAGGGGCCGGATGGTTACGTGGTGAGGCTGGGCGACGTGGCGCGGGTGGCGCTGGAGTCGTCGGAGCGTCGCGCCTACTACCGCAGCAACGGCGAGCCGGCGATGGGCATCGGCATCGTCAAGACCTCGACCGCCAACAGCCTGGAAGTGGCCGAGGAAGCCAAGGCCGAGGCCGATCGCATTCGACCGGGTCTTCCCAAGGGCACCGACATCTACGTCGCCTTCGACAGCACCACCTTCATTTCCGCGGCGGTGTCGCGGGTGTACGAGACCCTGCTGGAAGCCATCGCGCTGGTGCTGCTGGTGATCTGGCTGTTCCTCGGCAGCGTGCGCGCGGCGCTGATCCCGGCGCTGACCGTGCCGGTCTGCGTGATCGCCTCGTTCATCGCGCTGTACGCGTTCGGCTTTTCGATCAACCTGCTGACCTTGCTGGCGCTGGTGCTGTGCATTGGCCTGGTGGTCGATGACGCCATCGTGGTGGTGGAGAACATCCAGCGCCGCGTCGACCTCGGGGAACCGGCGCTGGTGGCGGCGCGGCGCGGCACCAAGCAGGTGGCGTTCGCGGTGCTGGCCACCACCGCGGTGCTGATCGCGGTGTTCCTGCCGGTCGGTTTCCTGCAAGGCAATACCGGGCGGCTGTTCCGCGAGCTGTCGGTGGCGCTGGCGGCGGCGGTGGCGATCTCCGCCTTCGTCGCGCTGACCCTGACGCCGATGCTGGCCTCCAAGTTGCTGCGTCCACATACCGGCCCGCATGCCGTGCACGAGAACCGCGTCAGTGAATGGCTGAACGCACGCTTCCAGTCGATGGCCAGTGGCTATCGCCGCCTGCTGGATCGCCACGTCCATCGCATCGGCCTGTTCGGCACGCTGATGCTGGTGGCCTTGGTCGCCCTGGTGGCACTGTTCAAGCTGTTGCCCAGCGAGCTGGCGCCCGCCGAGGATCGCGGCAACTTCATGTTGATGATGGAAGGCCCCGAGGGCGCGGGCTTCGACTACACCGTGGCGCAAATGAAACAGGTGGAGGCGATCCTCGCCACCGAGACCGGGCCGGACAAGCCCATCCTGCGTGCCAATCCCCGCGTGCCCGGCAGTTTCGGCGCCAGCGAGGAAATGCACACCGGCCGCGGGATGATTTTCCTGCAGCCCTGGAACAAACGCGACAAGAGCACCGCCGAGCTGGCCAGCGAACTTGAGCGCAAATTCTCCGGGCTGACCGCCGTGCGCGTGCGCACGATGGTGGGCGGTGGCTTGGTACGCACCCGCGGCCAGCCGTTCCAGCTGGTGTTGGGCGGGCCCGACTACAAGGAGCTGGCGCAGTGGCGCGACATCATGCTGGCGAAGATGGCCGAGAACCCCGGCCTGGTGGGTGCCGATTCCGATTACAAGGAAACCCGTCCGCAGATGCGGGTGGTGATCGACCGCCAGCGTGCCGCCGACCTCGGCGTGTCGGCCTCGGATATTGGTCTGGCGCTGCAGACGATGATGGGCGGGATCCGCGCCACCACCTTCGTCGACAACGGCGAGGAATACGACGTGATGCTGCAGTCCGATCGCGCCGGTCGCGATTCGGTGGCGGCGCTGGAATCCCTGCAGGTGCATGGTCGCGATGGCTCGCTGGTGCCGCTGTCGAACCTCGTTTCGCTGCATGAGATCGCCGAGCCCGGCACGCTCAACCGCTTCAACCGCCTGCGTTCGATCACCCTCAGTGCGCGCCTCGCGGAAGGGTATCCGCTGGGTGATGCGGTGGCGTGGGCACAGCAGGCGGTCCGCGCCAACCTGCCGGATTACGCGCAGGTCAGTTGGAAGGGCGAATCACGCGAATTGCAGCAGTCCGGTGGCGAGGTGCTGGTGACCTTCGCGCTGGCCCTGCTCATCGTCTACCTTGCGCTGGCGGCGCAGTTCGAAAGCTTCCTGCACCCGTTGGTGATCATGCTCACCGTGCCGCTGGGCGTGCTCGGCGCACTGATCGGCTTGTGGCTGACACATGGCACCCTGAATCTGTTCTCGCAGATCGGCATCGTGATGCTGGTCGGGCTTGCGGCCAAGAACGGCATCCTGATCGTGGAATTCGCCAACCAGTTGCGTGACGCCGGACGCAGCATCCACGACGCCATCGTCGAAGCCTCCGCCATCCGTTTGCGGCCGATCCTGATGACCTCGATCGCCACCGTGATGGGTGCGTTGCCACTGGTGATCTTCGGCGGCCCGGGTGCGGCCAGCCGCGCGACCATCGGCGTGGTGGTGGTGTTCGGGGTGTCGTTCTCGACCCTGCTGTCGCTGTTCGTGGTGCCGGCCTTCTATGCGTTGCTGGCCAAGTACACGCACTCACCGGAGGCGCTGGCGCACGCACTGGAGCAGCAGGAGGCGCAGGCGCCGCAGGCGGGTGGCCACGCGTAGGGCGAGGCAGAGCAGACCGTCCGCAGGTGACTGTGAGCGCGCCGCCACGATGAGCTGGCGACGCTGGCAAGGCCATGGTGCCCAGGATCGCGCTGACTTGGCGGGGTGCGGAGCGGCCCTTGATGGGCGCGGGTACACCGATCCGGATTCCTGAACACAAGCTGGCTGGAATGCCCCAAATCCGGCAGGCATGACTTCCGGCAGGTGTCGCCTTGTTTTGGTGTGTTACATTACTACCACACCAGCCAAGGAGAACACCATGTACGCCCAAGTCAAATCCTACCTCCGCAACCGCACCGCCAACAGCCCGCGCGCCACCCGCAATCGCGCCGCATCCTTCCTGCCCGAGTTGGGCAATGATCGGGTCATCGGCCTCGGCTACGGCCGCAGCAGCGGCTACGGCGTGATCGACAACGTGGTCCCGGGTTCGCGCCTGCAGTTCCGCTACCGCTGAGCATCCGTTGAGCAGCGTCATCCACATGGGCGCCGGGCGGCCAACGTTGCGACGATGGATCGCCGGCGCCAGGTCAAACGGCGACTGAAAGCGGGGTGGTGTCGCAGCCGGAAACGGCGGGAAGACGCTGCCCCTTCTCGAAATGCAATTACAAGCGCTTCACAGCGCCAACACGAGCTCAGTCGCGAACACCGACTCATACCCGGCATACGGCAGCGGCTGCGCCATCAGCGTGGCGGCCTCCAGTTGAAGGCGGTCGTCTTGCGACAGGGCGCAGCCATTGGCCGAGGTGGCGGTGATGGCGCCGCCGGGACTCTGGCGCAAGAGCAACGCACAGCCAGTGGGAAAATCACGCCGGGACAGCGTCTGCCAGGTCTGCGCAATGCGGGCGCGAAGCGCCGCGTGGTAGCTGGCGGCGAGATCGTTGGCGGGGCTTCCGCGCATGGCGGCATCGGACGCCGCAGCCGAGGCTTGTGAGGGGGATGGTATCGACGCAGCGGACGCGCCAGATGGGGCGTAGTCACCCTGCACGCTGAGGATGTGCGGGGGTCCCGAGCCAGCATCCGGCGTCGTCTGTTCCGATTGCACCGGTTGCTCTTGGGCAGTCACTGGATCCGATGTCGGCAATGCCGGCACTTCGGCGTGCGCACTGCCCTTTGCGGGCAATGTCACGAAGGCCACCACCAGCGCATCGCCATCGCCCGGTTGCGCCTTGCCCGCGCCGGAGATGCCTTGTTCCACTGTGTTCAGCAGGCACCAGCCAAGCACGGCATGCAGCAACAGCGTGCCAGCGCCGACGATGCGGCGCTCTGTGCGGGGTTCCATGCTCGGGGACTGCTCATGCATCCGCGAAGTTTAGGGCAGCTGCATCGAGTCGCATGCAGGCTTGCGTGGCAGCGCGGCCAACATCACATCGCTCCTCGCTCGAAGAGGCAAGCTGCGCAAGGCGTATCACTGGCAATCATGCTCGTACAACGTGCAAGCATGCTCGTACACCCTTGCAGCCTGAACGGTCGTCGTTGATAACGTCCAGCCAGCCGCCCTGGAGTCCGTGGCGGTTCATAGAAGCCAGTTCATCCGTAAAGCAGTGCGCGCCTTGTGGGGGCAAGGTGCGCTTTGCAGCGGCAGGCGATAGCGAGGGGACGAAATGATGTCAGGCGGCAAGTTGGTGCTGGGCGTGGCCTTGTGTTTGGCCAGTCAACAACTGCAGGCTCAGGTGACGGTGCCTGAGGAATATTCGAAAACCATCGCACACCGCAGCGAACTCGGTGCGCTGACCAATGGTTTTGCTGGCGAAAATATCGATCTCAGCAGCGGTCGGCTGGTGATCAACCAGACGGACGTTGATTTGCCGGGCAACAATGCATTGCCGGTGCGTGTCAGCCGTCGCTTTGAAGCAGCAAATTCCTACTCGGGTGGGCATTTCGGGCGTTGGAGCCTGGATATTCCCAGTGTCCATGGCGTCTTTTTCGGTACCCAGATCGGTGGAGGCTGGTAAAGCGATGTCGGAGGAGGACGATGCTCCTCGTTTTCCGCCCCGCCCATCGTCACTTACATGGGCGGGACGTGGCTGCCTGACGAATATTGGCATGGGACATTCTTCAATCTGCCGGGCTCAGGGGATCAGGAATTGCTGATCAATGAGGATTCTGCACATGTGCCGGCCGATGGACACGAATATCCCGCAGTCACCAAGGCAGGCAGCGTTGCGCGCTGCGTTCAGACGGACGCCAGCGCAACTGCCGCCAATCAGGGTGAAGGATTCGAAGTGGTGACGCAGGATGGCGTCATCTACACCCTGAACCACATGGTGCTCTGGAACCAACCTGCCCTGAAGCGAGCAACCGCAGGGGGCATGCCAAGTGTTGCGCCCACCTACAATCTTCCCCGATGGGAGTATTTCCTGTATCCGACCAAGGTCATGGATCGTTTCGGAAATACCGTGGACTACATCTGGAACACGAGCGAGCCCGCGCAGTTGCTGCGGATTCAATCCAGCGATGGACGCATGATCGTGTTCACCTATCTGGCCGATGGCAGCAACCGCATTGCCTCAGTGTCTGACGGTACCAGGACGTGGGACTACACCTACGGCCCTCCGGGTGCATCCGGCAATTCAACGGACACAGTAAGGCTTCCGGATGGGACGCAATGGTCATACAGGCTTGCGAGTCTCCATCACATGATCAACCAGCCCAGCACGACCGCGGTCAATTGCGCGGGCGTCGCGGGTGTCACCCAGCGCACGGGGTTTGACGATGGGTCCAGTGGCACCACATACACGGGCAGTATCACCGGTCCGTCTGGGGCAAGCGTCACGTTCTCACTCGCTCGGGTCCTGTTTGGCCGATCCCATTTGGCATACAACTGCGTGACGGATGGTGATGATTCAATTACAGCAAGGCCCGCCGATCCCTACCTTTTCATGTCTGCGGCAGTGGTCGGCAAGACGATCACCGGGCCGGGCCTGCCTGCGCAAGGCTTGCATTGGAGTTATGTCTACGGTCCGACCAATAACTGTTGGGCCGGCACCTACAGCCAGGGCGTAGCCTGCACGGCCAACTCCCCAACCACGCGTTCGGTGATCGTCACCGATCCCGATGGCAGTCAAACCCGCTATACCTTCGGCAATCGCGCCAATGTCGATGAGGGCCTGCTGTACACGACGGAAAGTGGCTGGAACGGAAGTGGCGCACTGCGTACGACCGAGATCACCTACGCCGAGCCCAATACCGCCCCCTTCGGTCCCTTCGATGGCTGGAGCCTGCGCGGGAATGGCGATTACGCCATCACCAGTCGGATACGCCCGCAACGCAAAGTGGTCACCACACAACAAGGCCGCTCATTTGTCTGGGAGGTGGCATCCGATTGTGCCGGGATGCCGTACTGCTTCGACGCGTTCGCCCGTCCTACTCGCGTGATCCGGAGCAGCACGCCATGAGGACTTCTCCGTCATCGAGTTTCCTGTTGGCACTGGCCTCATTGCTGTCCGGCGCGGCCGCTGCCCAAACTGCCCGCACCGAGGCCATCACCTACCACGACGACACCACCCACTGGGTGGTCGGTCAGACCGCCAGCGTGACCTGTGTGGCCAGCGTGCCGGCCAGCAGCAGTTGCGACGGCAACGACGTGATGGCGCAGACCAGCTACGACAGCAACACCGCCCTGCCGACGGCCAGCTACGCCTTCGGCAAGCTGCAAACGTCGGCCACCTACAACGCCGATGGCACGTTGCATACGCTCACGGATGGCAACGGCCACACCACCACATTTGCCAACTGGAAGCGCGGCATCCCGCAGCTGATCACCTTTGCCGACGGCAAGACCCAGAGCGCCACGGTGAATGATTCCGGCTGGATCACCCAGGTCAAGGACGAGAACGGTTACGCCACCACCTACGCCTACGACGTGATGGGCAGGTTGACGCAGGTGAACTACCCGACCGGCGACAGTCCGGCGTGGGCAGCCAGTACCCGCAGCTTCGTGCCGGTCAACACGGCCGAATACGGGATCGCCGCAGGCCACTGGCGGCTGACCGAAGCCACCGGCAACGCCCGCAAGATCACCTACTACAACGGCCTGTGGCAACCCCTGCTGGTGCAGGAATACGACGCCGCCAACCAGGCTGGCACCCAGCGCTTCACCCAGATCGGTTACGACGCGGCAGGGCGGCCGAGTTTCCAGTCGTACGCCGCCACGGTTGCCAACCCCACCACCGGCGTCTGGACGGAATACGACGCCCTCGGCCGCGTCACCTCGGTCAGCCAGGACAGTGAACAGGGCCTGTTGGTCACCACCACCGAATACCTGAGCGGCTTCCAGACCCGCATCACCAACCCGCGCGGCTTGCAGACAGTCACCAGCTACCTGACCTTCGACCAGCCCAGCACCGACTGGCCGCTCGCGGTCAGTGCGCCGGAAGGCCAGCTCACCACGATCAGCCGCGATCCCTACGGCAAGCCCACCGCGCTCACGCGCGGCGGCAACGGCACCAGCGTGACCCGCAGCTACGCCTACAACGTCCATCAGCAATTGTGCCGCAGCGAAGAACCCGAAACCGGCACCACCCTGTACGGCTATGACGGCGCCGGCAATCTCGCTTGGTCCGCCGCCGGCCTGCCGGCAGGCACCCCCTGCGGCGATGGGCTGGACGGCGCCGTCGTCGCCCGCCGGGTCAGCCGCACGTATGACCCCCGCAACCGGCTGGCCACGCTGGCCTTCCCCGACGGCAACGGCAACCAGAGCTGGGCCTACACCGCCGACGGCCTGCCGGCCACCGTCACCACCGCCAACAGCGGCCAGACCGTCACCAACACCTGGACCTATAACCGCCGCCGCCTGCCCACCGCCGAGAGCGTGCAGCCGGACGCCAGCAAGACCTTCAACATCGCCTACGGCTACAACGCACTGGCGCAGGTCACCCGCGAAACCGTGGGCGATGGCGTCCAGCTGAGCTACACCGTCAATGCGCTGGGGCAGGTGACGCAGGTCAAATCCGGCGCCACCACGCTGGCCAGCAACGCCAGCTATTACCCCAATGGCGCACTGGCGCAGTTCACCTACGGCAACGGCATCAATCACACGATGACCCAGAACGCCCGGCAACTGCCCAGCCGCAGCGTGGACGGCAGCGTGCTGGACCTGAGCACCGTCTTCGATGCGAACGGCAACGTCAGCGCCATCACCGACAACACCGCCAGCGCACGCCAAACCCGTTCCATGAGCTATGACGGGCTGGACCGGCTCACCCAGACCAGCTCGCCGATGTTCGGCACCGCCAGCTATGCCTATGACCCACAGGACAATCTGACCCGGGTGCAGGTGACCGGCGGCAGCCAGCCGCGCGACCACTACTACTGCTACAACGCCAGCAACCAACTGACCTTCGTGCGCAGCGGCCCCAACTGCAGCGGCAACGCCAGCCCGGCGGTGACCGCGCTGGGCTATGACGTGCAGGGCAACCTGAGCTTCAAGAACAACGCCAGCTACGCCTTCGATTTCGGCAACCGGCTGCGCACCACCGCAAGCCAAAGCTACCGCTACGACGCCCAAGGCCGGCGGGTGCGGCAGGACGTGGCCGGCAGCCAGTTGCAATACAGCCAATACGCCGCCGACGGCCGGCTGCTCTGGCAACGCGACGAAACCACCAACCAGCGCATCGCCAACGCCTACCTTGCTGGCAGCCTGCTGGCCGAGATCAGCCGCCCGCTGACCGGCAACACCACCACGATCCGCTACCTGCACACCGATGCACTCGGCAGCCCCATTGCCAAGACCAGCGCGACCGGCGCTATCATCGAGACCAGCGAGTACGAACCGTATGGGAGGTTGCTGAACCGACAAAACGACAACCGGGCGGGGTATACCGGGCATGTGATGGATGCAGTGAGCGGGCTGACGTATATGCAGCAGCGCTATTACGATCCCGCTATCGGGAGGTTCCTGAGTGTGGATCCGGTCACGGCTTATAGCAATCCGGTGGGGGCGTTTAATCGGTATTGGTATGCCGACAGCAATCCGTACAAGTTCACTGATCCGGATGGGCGCTGCCCGACATGCGCAGTTAGAGCCGCAAAAGTAGAGTTTGATATTATTTTTTGGGTTGCGACACGTGCTGGAGCCGCTACGTTCGGGGGCTGGATCGGCAATAAACTTTACGATTTATCTCATCGAAGCGAATCTACTGAGGGTGACTCCGACAAGCCGCAATACCCAACGAATCCAGATGATTGGACTCCACCGGATGGTTGGTCTGAAACATCAGCGGGTGAAAAAACTGGTGGGCGCCATAGGCAATGGAAAGACGAGGAGGGGCGGATTCGGCGCCGTTGGGATCGTGAGGGTCGTGAAAATGGCAAGGAACGTGGTCCACATTGGCATGATTCAGATGATGAAAGTGGTGGCGAAGACCATATAGACCCGGATGACAAGCCTAAGCCGCCTCCGAGAGAAGAGCCAGAGCCGAAACCAGAGCGGCAAGTATTATAGGAATATGCTATGAGGATCACGTTGAACCGCTTTGAAAGCGGCTGGGTTGGGATATCAATTGCCCTGACGGATGAGAATCTCGATCTTTTCGTGCAGAAATTGCAGGCACTAAAGGCAGGGTCAATCGGCCACTTTCATTTGCGAGCCAATGATTTTGATGGACAACCTAACGTTGGTGACGTTGAGATTTCCTTGGCGAGTGAAAGTGATGGAGCTTTCTCAATCGAATAACCCGCCCTACCAATCAAATCGGAGTCAGGTTGAGGCACTCCTGATTTATCGGACACCAAAAAGCGAGGACACTCCTCGGATCAATGGGGTCAGAGTCATTGATTTTTTGTCAACCCCTTCCCATTCGACTCACGGAAGCGGTTTGCCTCCTGATCGCCAGGATCAATGGGGTCAGAGTCATTGATTTTTGGAAAACTGGGGTCAGAGTCGCCTTTCCTCGGGATCAATGGGGTCAGAGTCATTGATATTTTGTCAACCCCCCTTCCCATTCGACTCACGGAAGCGGTTTGCATCCTGATCACCCATGACGCCCAAGGCCCGCAACATTAAACAAGGACACGCACTATTTGCCTTTGACTCGGGCAGCAACCGCCCGGGCAGCCGCGATCGTGCGTAAATGCCGTTTTGGGCAAGCAAGTGCGTTTTCATCGCCCACGCGCCCTTCTCCCGCACGGGCAGGCGCTTTCCGGCGGTGATCAGTCCGCGGCGGACAATTGCCGCGCCAAGCCCATCCCATTGATCCATTGTTCTGCCTGAAATTCGCTGGGACACAGAATGAAGACCTTCGGCCACATCGTATTGGTATCGGTCATTTTCTTGGCCGGCTGTTCCCGCAGTGGGGTGGATGTCCAGAACCACACCAATTCACAGGTTACGAATGTGGAAATTCGTGTGGCGGGAAATGTTCTGAGCATCGCCAGACTCGATGCTGGAGAGTCGCGTCGAGTTCGCTATTCCACGAAGACGGAAGAAACGATTTCAGCAAGATTTCTTCTTGCTGGGATCGAGAAGAACTGCGCTGAACCAATCTATGTATCTCCACCATTTGATGATGAATTCACGATTCGGATATTGCCGGGTGGCAAGTGCTCGATTTCTGTTAAAGAAGCTCAGTAACGGTTCCCATATCAATGGGGTCAGAGTCATTGATTTTGCGAGAAAAGCAAGGACACGCACTATTTGCCTTTGACTCGGGCAGCAACAAAAAAACTAAGGACACGCACTTAGTGCCTTTGACTCGGGCAGCAACCGCCCGGGCAGCCGCGGTCAGGCGTTAATGCCGTTTTGAGCAAACAAGTACGTTTTCATCGCCCACGATGGACTAAACAAGGACACGCACGGAAGAGCCGGGGACAGAAAAAAAAGGACACGTATCAATGGGGTCAGAGTCATTGATTTTGCGCGGGGTATGCCGGGTATGTGATGGATGCGGTGGGCGGGCTGACGTATATGCAGCAGCGGTATTATGATCCGGCTGTCGGAGTGTTCTTGAGTGTTGATCCGGTCACTGCGCACGACAACCCTATCGGCGCGTTCAATCGTTATTGGTACGGTGCAGACAACCCGTACAAGTTTGTCGATCCCGACGGTCGTGTAGTTAGATTGTCCGGTGACACTGACGATCAAACTGAATTTATCAGGCTGGCTTCCGAACTCACTGGGCTAAGAATTACGCAACATAAAAATGGCACTCTAAGTGCTACCGGGAAAATTGAAAATGGTGCTGCAATTGCGTTTATGAGGGCTATCAATTCAAAGAGCACGATTGATATGCGAGTTGTAAACAACGATCGCAATGTCACCTTCGATGATGCGTCTGGCGTGATAGATCGGGGGGATTTTGCTGCTGCTTCCTCTGCGTCCAAGCAATTGGGGCAGGCAATTTTAGCGCATACGTTTACCGAACAAGTTGCATTAATGAATATGGGCGGAAGGACGCGCAGTAATTACAATAATGGCGCTCACAGCGCGGGATTTCAAGCGGAAATGTCTGCCATGGGCGCGAGCATGCGCACAAGTAATAAATTCACGCGGGAATTTTTGAATTCTATTGGGTTGAAGATTAATTATAAAATTACCTACGAATTCACGCATGGAGGAAGTGAAGTTTATAGTCTTCCGTTAGACTAACATTAAGTGATGTTTATTTAAACCGGGCGGCGGATTAAGTGCGAGAGGTATTGGCATGTCGTTCTTTATTCCCATGAGTGTTGATTTCGATAAAATGTATAAAGCCGACCTCATTCTGGGCGTTGCTTTCATGCTTGGGTTATTGGTGGTTATAATTGGTGCGTGGGGCCTCATGAGGTCTCTAAAAACAAAAAGCAGCAGATTATTTTTTTGTTCGCTGACCGTATTTTTCTGCTGGATATTTTTTTCTGAGTCGTTATTTTTTTCGATCTTTTCTTATTTTGACTCAGAGATCCCATATCAATACATCGATGCTTCTCGTGTTTTCTTAGAGGTGGGGGTTCCTGCTCTTTTGATGTTCTCGATTGCAGTCAACTTCCTATTGGTTGTAAGGACAATTTCCCGAGAAAGCAAAATCAAGGAAGAGAATAGAAGAACCGGGACACGCACAATCCATCCATTCTCCTACCCGCTCACCGGACTAATCTGACCTTACGGCCCCTGTTCCCCACATGTCCTGAACCACGATGCCTGGAACGCATTAAACAAGGACACGCACTATTTGCCTTTGACTCGGGCAGCAACCGCCCGGGCAGCCGCGATCGTGCGTAAATGCAGTTTTGGGCAAGCAAGTGCGTTTTCATCGCCCACGCGCCCTTCTCCCGCACGGGCAGGCGCTTTCTGGTGGTGATCAGTTGGCGGCGGACAATTGCCGCGCCAAACCCATTCCCTTGAGCCATGCCTGCCCCAAGCGGCGGGCGGCTTCCGCCAGATCCTCCGCATTCCCCACAAGCCGCCAGTAGCCTGATCCAATGGCCTTCACGCGGCTGGCCCAACGCTCGGGATTGGCGTCAAGCTTTGCCAGTGCGCTGGGTGCGCTGTGTGCCAATGCCCTGCGTTTGCCCGGCCGCAGTTGCTTGCCGGTCCACTCCACCAGCCCGACATAGGCCCGCAGGCTCAGACCCAAGTGAATCCGGCTGGCCTGGCCTGCGACTGGACGCAAGGGCCGATCCAAGGCGTTGTCGTCTGCCCTGCGGACACGGTGCTGGATGCTGGTGTAGTCAGAACGTTCGAGCGACCGGGCCATTCCCGCACGAATCGGGTTCAGGTCCACATAGGCCATGGCGGCCAGCAGGGCGCGTTCATCGCACAAGACCTGTGCCTTGAAGCGGCCCTCCCAAAACCGTCCCTTGCAGCTGTCTTCAGCATTGGCAGCGCGGGCGATGGGCTCGGCCAGGCATTTCATGAACCAGGACAGATCGGCAAGGCGTGCCCGCAGCAGGGCCAAGCGTTCAGGCTGCTGGAGCAGGAGGTCACGCTTGCTGGCGCGAGCGGCTTCGGAGTCGCTGCGCGGCGGGAACAGCCGAACCCAGCGTTGCGCGACATCAACATCCGTCCATGTGGCCTGCCACGCCGGATCCAGTTGCAAGACGACGTGCAGGTGGTTGCTCATCACCGCGTAGGCGTGGATGGCCACGGCAAAGCACTCGGCCAGCAACAGCATACGGGCCTCCACCCAGTCCTTGCGGTGCTCGAACGACTGCCCGGAGTACCGATCCTCTCCGCACAGGAAGGCGCGACGGACGCAGCGCTGGACGCAGTGGTAGGCTCCGGCGGAGCCGGGCGGGATCCACAAGGTGCGGGCCGTGGTCATGAGGCCATGATCACGGCTCGTGCGGTGTCAGGCGATCGGGCGATTCCTGTTGCGGGCGTAGGAGAAAGACTAATTGGTGGGTGTCCTTGTTTGTTTCCGCCTGTTTGTTTTTTGGTTCATCCGCACAGGGTAGCGGTGGCGCAGTGAAGCTGCGTGCCGGTGTTGATCACGCCGCGTGCGGTGGCACGCGAGCGGAAGATGCCTTTGGCAGACGTAGGGAAAAGGCCGAAATGTGGGTGTGCTTGTTTTCTGTCACATCAAGAGCGCACGCCAGCACGAGGCCGCCGGGCACGTGTTGCACGGGCTTTCCAACGAATAGGGCTCAGGCCGGCTGCCGCGGCCTCTCGCGCCGGGAGATCCAGGTGTCGAGGTAGGGGTAGACCTCGCTCATCGCATAGGTCAGTATCAGGGCGATGGCGTCCGTCGGGCCTGTGCGCCAGAGCCAGCCGAGCAATGCGCTGAACAGCGCGAACACCAGCGGCCCTGCGAACACGAATGCGAACAGGACGTAAGCGCGTTCCTTCAGGTACTGCTCGCGGGTGGCGATGGCCTGATGGCCGGGTTGCCGCAGCAGTTGCATGCCCTGCCACAACGCCGCACTGGCGATGACCACGAAGCCGACGGCCAACTCGGTCCTGTCGAGTGAGCGCAGCGACTCGAGCAGCATGTCCCAGCTGTGCTCGCTATCGGTCCAAGCAAACGCCAGAAAGCCGATGAACACGGCCCACGCGAACGTGCCAAGGGCCGATAACACCAGGCCAGCGGTCAACACTCCGGCAGTGGATGCCTCCTGCCCCAGGCGCAAGCGCACCTCGCTAAGCATCAGCACGGGCACGGTGATTGCGGCCGTACACCCCCATTGCATGGCGGTGCCGGCCAGCATTGCCTGCGGTTGCTCGAGCGATAACAGGCCGAGCAGGACAACGCTGGCGTTGGTTGTCGCCCGGCTGATCAGCTCGTGGTCGGATAGCCCGGCAAACACTTCGATGGGGGCGTCAGGGCGCGCTGAGCGTTCTGGGCTGGCGGTATCCGTCATGCGGGTGGTTGTGGAGTGGGTGAGTAACCAGGGGTCGGGGCCGCCACGACTGTCCGTATCATAGTCCCAATCGTTGGGGTCACAATCGATGGCACAACCGATGGGTCAGAGTCATTGATCCTGTGTCCACCCCTTTCTCGTTCGGATTGCGGAATGGATTCGCATCCTGGTGGCCCATAACGTCCAAGGCCCGCATCGCTGCGAGCCTTGTTGTTGCTGGTGATGCGCCTATTGTGCTGCTTGAGGCTCAGCGCGCCGGAATCCCTGCAACGACCGGCGTGCAGTCCGGCCCCAGCACGCTGTCGTCGATGCCAACGCAGAGCCGGAAATCCTGCAGGCCGGCGATCTGGCGGCTGTCGCCGCGCGCGACCTTGAAGCGCTGCAGTGGCGCGAGCGCGCAGTCTTCGCCCGCAGCGCAGGCATCCGGATACAGGGTGTAATGACACCAGCCGTTGTCGCTGGCCTTGCAGTCGAACCTGGCCACGCCGTCCTGGACCTGCGCCTTGCTGACCAGCACGTCGTGACCGCCGTTGGCGATGTGGTTGCTGTAGCTGGTTGCGCCCAGCGAACAGCCGCCGAGAGCGAGCAGGAATTGCAGGAGCGCGAGGAGTTTGGTCGTGATCACGAGGCACCTCACATGTGCTTGAACAGGGTCATGAAGGGTTGGCTGACGGTCAGGGTTTCCGGCCGTTGCTTGAGCCGGACCGTGCCGCGGCCAGTGTCGTCACGGGTGATCCCGGCGATGGCCTTGAGGTTGACGATGGTGCTGCGGTGGATCTGCTTGAAGGTGTTGCCGTCCAGTCGCGGCAGCAATTCGCGCAGCGAGCTGCGCAGCAGGGCTTCGCCTTCGGCGGTGACCACGGTGGTGTATTTCTGGTCGGCGCGGAAATAGGCGACGTCGTCGATCAGGATCAGGCGGGTTTCCCGGCCCGCGCTGGCGGTCAGCCAGGTCAACGGCTCCACCGAGGCGGTCGATTTCGGCAGGGCGCCCAGCGTGTCCAGCAGGGCCGCGAGCGAGGCCGCATCCGGCAAGGTGTCGCGGGCCTGCAGGCGGGCAACGGTGGCGTCCAGCCGTTCCGGTTTGACCGGTTTCAGCAGGTAATCGATCGCGCCGCGGTCGAAGGCGTCGATCGCGTACTGGTCGTAGGCGGTGACGAACACGATCCGCGTGCGCGGGCTGGCGTCGGCCGCGGCGGCGGCAACTTCGAGACCAGTCAGGCCGGGCATGCGGATGTCGAGGAAGGCGACCTCGGGCTGGTGTTCTGCCAGCGCCTCCACCGCGCTGGCGCCGTCCTCGCATTCGGCGACGATCTTGAGCGACGGCCAGGCGCGGGCGAGCTCGGCCACCAGCGCCTGCCGCAGCAGGGCTTCGTCCTCGGCCACGATGCAGGTGGTGGTGTCATGCATGGGAAGGCACTCCGGACGCCGGAACGGTGAGGGTGGCGGCGACGCCACGCGGGAAATTGGCGGCCACGGTCAGCGAGGCGACACCGTTGAAGCGCAGGCGCAAGCGTTCGCGCACGTTCTTCAAGCCGATCCCGGTGCCGCTGGTTTTGCTGTTGAATCCGTCGCCATCGTCGGCCACCGTGACGGCCACCGTGTCGTCGTCACGACGGGCACGCAGCCAGATCGTGCCGCCGCCGGTGCGTGGTTCCAGACCGTGCTTGATCGCGTTCTCGACCAAGGTCTGCAGCATCATCGCCGGCAGCGGCGTCGCGCGCAGCGCGTCGGGGATGTCGGTCTGCACGCTCAGGCGGTCACCCATGCGGATCTTCAGGATTTCCAGATAGGCCAGGGCGCGCTCCAGTTCGGTCCCCAAGGTCGACATTTCATCCTCGGCATTTGGCAGGGAACGACGCAGGTACTGGATGAGATGGCCCAGCATGGTTTCGGCGCGGGCCGGGTCGCTGCGGGTCAGCAGTTGCGCGCTGGCCAGGGTGTTGTAAAGGAAATGCGGCTCGACCTGGGCATGCAACAGGTGCAGCTTCGCTTCGCTGAGTTCCTTCTCGGTGGCGGTCTGGGTGGCACTGGCTTGTTCGTTGCGACGGCGTTCGCCAATACGGCGGGTGATCGCCCGCGAGATCGCTTCGGCGTTCTCGAAATTGGTGCCATCGTCGACCAGGAACCAGTCGCTCCAGCCCGGGCATTCCGGCTCGCAGATCAGGGTCACGCGGCCGCTTTCGCCGGCCGGCAGCACGGTGGCATGCAGGAGATTGTCCTCGGGCGCGAACCACAGCAACGGATTCCAGCGACGCAACAGCGGCTCGCCGTACA
>NZ_JADZDS010000036.1 GCF_020850895.1 Thermomonas sp.
CGGTGTATGGCGATGATTCGACCACTTATCGCGACGTCGACACCATGGGCCGCCTGTACGTCCGGGTGGACTGGGACAAGAGCCAGGCGCTGTGGGGCAATTTCAACACCGGCATCACCGGGACCGAGTACGGGCAGTACTCGCGTGCCCTGTATGGCGCCGGCCTGAGCTGGCGCAGTCGTGCAAGCACCGTGCTGGGTGAGCCGGAAACCGAATTGAAGGGTTTTGCGTCGAAGGCGGAAACCGCGCCCGGCCACAACGAGTTCCTTGGCACCGGTGGCAGTCTGTACTACCTGAAGCACACCGACATACTGCCGGGCTCCGAGCGGGTCGTCCTGGAAGTGCGCGATCCCGGCACCGGCCGCACCGAGGTGCGGGTCAACCTGGTGCCCGGCGCGGATTACCAGATCGACAACATGCAGGGCCGGATCATCCTGACCCGCCCGCTGTCGGTACTGACCCGCGAAAACGTGCCGACCCTGACCCGCGATGCGCCGCTGGACGGCCTGCTGCAGGTGCTGCTGGTCGATTACGAATTCGTGCCGCAGGGATTCAACGGTGATGAAGTCACGGCCGGGCTGCGCATCAAGCACTGGTTCGGCGATCACTTCGCGTTGGGCGGCACCTATGTCGATGAAAACCGTGCTGGCGACGACTACCGGCTGGCGGGGGTGGACCTCACCCTGCGGGCTGGCCAGGGCACTTACCTCAAATTCGAACAAAGCCATACCCGCGCCACCAGTGCGCCGGTGTTTTTCTCCGGCAATGGCGGCCTGTCCTTCATCCAGGTCAATCCGACGCTCGGCCTGCGCAGCGGCACCGCACGCGCGGTGGAAGCACGCGCCAACTTCCATGAGCTGGGCTGGACCGAGCAGGAATGGACGGCCGGCGCGTGGTGGCGCGATGTTGATGCCGGCTATTCGATCGCACGCTTCGACATCGGCCAGGACATTCGCGAGCATGGCGCGGAAGTGCGTGGCAACTTCACCCCGAACTTCAGTCTCTACACTCGCTACAGCGAGGCCGAGCGTGGCCTGGAACGGCTGATCCAGGCGCAGGCCACGGTCGAGTGGCGACTGAGCGATTTCGACGTTCTGGGTGCCGAACTGCGGCGCGTGGAAGAACGGCGGATAGGCGGAATGGCGACCGGGGTGCTGGCGGCGCTGCAATACCGACACCGCTTCGGCACCGCGCTGGAGCTGTACGGCACCGCCCAGTTCACCGTGGATGACGATGGCGGGCTGTACGCCGACAACGACGCCATCACCGTCGGCGGCAAGTACCTGTTCGGCAACCAGTCCAGCGTCGGCCTGGAATACACCCACGGCGACCGCGGCAATGGCGCCACCGCCAGCGCCGAGTACCGGATCAATCCGAATCACACGCTGTACACCAGCTACACCCACAGCACCGACCGCAGTCCGTTTGACCCGCTGTTCAACAACCGCCGCGACAACGGCTGGACGGTGGGCCAGCGCTGGCGGCTGTCGAACCAGGTCAACCTGTACAACGAAAGCCAATGGCTGAAGTCGCCCACTGCGTCCGGCCTGTCGCATACCTTCGGCATGGATTTCTACCCCTCGCAGGGATGGAATTTCGGTTTCACGTTGCAGCAGGCCGCTCTGGATACCACGCTGGGTGGGGTGACGCGGCGTGCCATCAGCATCAACGGCGGGCACACGTCGAACACGACCCAATGGCAGAGCAAGCTGGAGTGGCGGCGGGACACCGGCGTTGAACATCGTTCGCAGTGGGTGACCACCAACTACTTGACCCACAAGGTCAACGAAAGCTTCCGGTTCGCCGCACGCTTCAATTATTCACGCACCCGCGACTTCGTGTTGACCAATGCCGGCGCCAAGTTCATCGAGGGCAATCTCGGTTTTGCCTGGCGCCCGTGGAACAGCACGACCTGGGCGCTGTTCGGGCGCTACACCTACCTGTACGACGTGTCGGCGTTGCCGCAGATCGGCAGCAACGTGGCCAACTACGACCAGCGTTCGCAGGTGCTGTCGCTGGAAGGCGTCTACATGCCGGATGACCGCTGGGAGTTTGCCGGCAAGCTGGCGCGTCGGACCGGTTCGGTGCGCATGGGCCGGCTGGCAGGAACCTGGGCCAGTTCCAACACCACCTTTGCCTCCGGCCAGGTGCGCTACGACGTGGGTGGGAAGTGGCATGTACTCGGCGAGTTCCGCTGGCTGGGCGTGAACCACGGCGGTAATCGCTCCGGCTTCCTCGTCGGCGTGGACCGCGACATCAACAGCAACTTCCGCGTCGGCATCGGCTACAACTTCACCAACTTCAGCGACAACCTCACCAACTTCGACTACGACCATCAGGGCTTCTTCCTGAACGTCGTCGGCCGGTATTGACGAGGCGACGTGGCTGGAACGACGGTCGCCGGCAGGCTCCCTGCCGGCGGTTTCGTTTTAGCCCGTCTTGAGTCTGGCGTTCAGTCGGCGGTGAACAAGCCCGCCGAGCGTGCCGACAGTTCCGCGAACACGTCATCGGTCTCCGGGCGCACGCCGTGCCAGAGCAGGAAACTTTCGGCGGCCTGTTCGACCAGCATGCCGAGGCCGTCGAAGGCCTTGGCACAGCCGGCCGCGCGGGCCCAGGCGAGGAAGGACACGGCCACTTCGCCGTAGCTCAGGTCAACCGCGATGCTGCGCTTCTCGACCAAGGCCATCGGCAGCTTCAGCATGTCGCCGTTGACCAGGGCGGAGGTCGCATTGATGATCAGGTCGTAGCTGCCGAGTTTCGGCACCACCTCCCAGCCGCGGGCATGCACGCGCGCGGGTTCACCCAGCGCGTCGGCGAGGGCATCGGCGCGTTCGGGGTTGCGATTGACGATCATCAACTCATGGATGCCGGCGTCCAGTAGCGCCGGCGCGACGCCGTGGGCGGCGCCGCCCGCGCCCAGCAGCAGCACCCGCCGCTGGCGCAGGTCCATGCCGTGGCGCTCAGTCAGGTCGCGCACCAGGCCGATGCCATCGGTGTTGTCACCGCGCCAGCCCTCGCCATCACGGATCAGGGTGTTGACGGCACGGGCACGCTGGGCGCGCGAGGTGGTGGACGTGCACAGCGCGAACGCTTCCTGCTTGAGCGGCAGGGTGACGTTGGCACCGTCGAGCGTGCTTGCCGCCAGCTTGGCGGCGAACTCCGTCGGTGCAGCCTCGATCGCGGTGTAGTCGAGTGCGATCCCGGTCTGCTTGGCGAACGCCGCATGGATGAAAGGCGATTGCGAGTGGTCGATCGGGGTTCCGAAGACGGCGAAATGCTTCATCTGCTGCTCTCCCTGCGCGACTGTGGGGTGCGCCCATGAGAGGCGCCGAGGCATCATTCACGCAACCATCTTGCCGCATCCAGTGCGAAATAGGTCAGCACGCCATCGGCGCCGGCGCGCTTGAACGCGGTCAGCGCTTCCATCGCCACCAGTTTTTCGTCGATCCAGCCATTCGCTGCGGCGGCCTTGATCATCGCGTACTCGCCGCTGACCTGATAGGCATAGGTCGGGCGCTTGAACTGTTGCTTCACCCGATACAGCACGTCCAGATACGGCAAACCGGGCTTGACCATCACCATGTCGGCGCCTTCGGCCAGGTCCAGCGCAACCTCGTGCAGCGCCTCGTCGCTGTTGGCCGGGTCCATCTGGTAGGTGTACTTGTTGCCCTTGCCGAGGCTGCCGGCACTGCCGACCGCGCTGCGGAACGGACCGTAGAAGCTGGAGGCATATTTGGCGCTGTAGGCCAGGATCCGGGTGTGGATGTAGCCGTTGGCTTCCAGCGCGCCTCGGATCGCGCCGATGCGCCCATCCATCATGTCGGACGGCGAGAGCACGTCGACGCCGGCGGCGGCATGCGCCAGCGATTGCTTGATCAGGGCCTCGATGGTCTCGTCGTTGAGGATGTAGCCATTCGCGTCGATCAGCCCATCCTGGCCGTGGGTGGTGTACGGATCCAGCGCCTGGTCACTCATCACGCCCAGTTCCGGGAAGCGCGATTTCAGGGCTCGAATCGCACGCGGGATGATGCCGTTTTCGTCCCAGGCCACGCGGCCGTCGGCGGTCTTGGCGGCAGGATCGGGCACGCCGAACAGATCAAGCACGGGAACGCCCAACGCCAGCGCCTGTTCGCCCACCCGCAGCAACTCGTCGATCGACAGGCGTTCGACGCCCGGCATCGACGCCACCGGCGCACGGCCCTGTTGTTCGTGGACGAAGACCGGGTAGATCAGGTCATCGGTGGTGACGATGTGTTCGCGCATCAGGCGGCGCGAGAAGGCATCGTGGCGCATGCGCCGCGGGCGAACGGGGAACTGGAACTGGCTCATGGCGCCATTCTACGGGCGCCGCGTGAAGCTCACAGCAGGCCGCCGCCCAGGGCCAGCCGGATCGCGCCGACCACGATCGCGATGCCGTTCAGGATCAGGCCGGTCTTGGCGCGGGCGTTGTGGCCGGGACGGGTGACGGCGAGGGCGATCGCGGCGAGGATCGCGCCGACCGCGGCGAACGGGATCAGCAGCCAGTTCGCCCAACCCACCAGCGGGATCAGGGCCAGCATCATCCACAGCAGGGCGACGATGCCCCAGAGCAGGCTGATCAATCCCATCGGAACACGACTCCAAGCAAGGGCGGATACTGCAATAGATATGCGGGCGCGCTGCCGCCGATGCAAGTGGGAGCCGATGGATGGGGCTCTTGGGGGGACGAAGTGCCTTCGGTGGCGATGAAGCGTGGATTTCGGCGCGGGTGGGCGCGCCATCCCCGACCATTGGCACGGGCACGCCTGCATAAGCCGCGTTAGCATCGGCGATGGTGCGCTGGCGCGCGGAGATGCGACGGGGATGCGATGGCACGGAATTCAAGCGTTGCGTGGCTGCTGGGAGCCTTGTTGGTGACCGGCTCGGGGGCGGCCATGGGCCAGTCGGCACCGCAGGTGACGACGGCGGACTACCAGCGCGCGGCCGGCATGCTGGCCGATCGCACCATGCCCCTGATCGACCATGCGGTCAGTCAGGCCAGTTGGCTGTCCGACGGCTCCCTGGTGTATCGGGAGCAGACCAACGGCAAGACCCAGGTGCTGCGGTTCAACCCGGCCACCGGCAAGAGCACGCCGGCCTTCGATGCGCAGGCATTGGCCGATGCGATGAACCTCGCCGCCGGCGGCAAGGGTCGGCCGGCCAACAAGGATCGGCTGCCGCCGCTGACCATCACGATTGCGGCAGACGGCGGACTGAACCTGGATGCTGCGTCCGGGCGCTTCCATTGCGGCACATCCGGTTGCACCAAAGTGACGCAGGCGCCGTCTGGCGACGAGCCGGGCGTCGCTTCGCCCGACGGCAGTCGCGAGGCCTTCGTGCGCGACTGGAATCTGTGGGTGCGCGATCTTGCCAGTGGCAAGGAAACCCAGCTCACCTTCGACGGCAAGACCGACTATGGCTATGCCACCGACAACGCCGGCTGGAAGCACACCGGCGATGCCGTGCTGGTGTGGTCACCTGATGGCAAGAAAATCGCCACGTTCCGCCAGGACCAGCGCAACACCAGCCTGATGACCTTGGTGGCCACCAATGTCGGCGCGCCGCGCGTGGAGCAGTGGCGTTATCCGTTTGCCGGCGACAAGGACGTGACCTTGATCGAGCGTGTGGTCATCGACCTGTCGGGCGCGACACCAAAGCTGATTCGCTTGCAGATGCCGCCGGACCAGCACCGCTCGACCTGCGCCGACGACCTCGTCTGCGGCGAAGGCTGGGAAGACGTGCAGTGGGCCAAGGACGGCAAGACCCTGGCCTTCGTCAGCACCGATCGCGGCCACAAGTCGGCGACGTTGCGGGTGGCTGACGCGCAGACCGGTGCCGTGCGCGACGTGTTCAAGGAAACCGTGGCCACCCAGTACCAAGCCGCACCGGCGCTGGATTCGGTGAACTGGCGCTATCTGCCGGAGAGCAATGAATTCCTCTGGTTCAGCCAGAAATCCGACTGGGGCCATCTGTATCTGTACGACCTCACCACCGGCAAGCTCAAGCGCCAGCTCACCAGCGGCAACTGGAACGTCGCCAAGCTCGTTCACCTCGACGCCGCGGGCCGCAGCCTGTGGTTCACCGGAGTCGGCCGTGAGGCCGCTCGCGATCCGTATTTCGTCCATTACTACCGGGTCGGCCTCGACGGCGGCGACGTGCAGTTGCTGACACCGGAAGACGCCAATCATTCCATCACCGCCTCCGCCGACGGCAAGTATTTCCTCGACACCTACTCGACCATTGCGACCGCGCCGGTGGCAGTGGTGCGCGATGCCGACGGCACGCAGGTGGCCGAACTGGCGCATACCGACCTGACCCGCCTGCGTGCGGCCGGCTGGGTGGCGCCGGAATCCTTCACCGTGAAGGCGCGCGACGGCGTCACCGATCTCTACGGGCAGATGTTCAAGCCGTCCAATTTCGACCCGGCGAAGAAGTACCCGATCATCACCTACATCTACCCCGGCCCGCAGGTCGGCTCGGTGCGCAGCCGCAGCTTCCTGCCCGCGCACGGCGACCACCAGGCACTGGCCGAACTCGGCTTCATCGTGATCGCGCTCGACGGCATGGGCACGCCGATGCGCAGCAAGACCTTCCAGGACGTCTCCTACGGCAACATGGCCGACAACACCCTGCCGGACCAGGTCGCCGCGCTGAAGCAGTTGGGTGAACGCTATCCGTGGATCGACACCAGCCGCGCCGGCATGTGGGGCCATTCTGGCGGTGGCAATGCCACGGCCGCGGCAATGTTCCGCTATCCGGACGTGTACAAGGTCGGGATTGCTGAGTCCGGCAACCACGAGAACCTGTCCTACGAGGACGACTGGGGCGAGCGCTACCAGGGCCTGCTGGTGCGCAAACCGGACGGCACCACCAATTACACCGGCCAGGACAATGCGCCGCTGGCCAGCCACCTCAAGGGCAAGCTGCTGCTGATCCACGGCATGATGGACGACAACGTGCCGCCGCAGTCCACCCTGCTGGTGGTCGATGCCCTGATCAAGGCCAACAAGGATTTCGACCTGCTGCTGCTGCCGCACGCGCGCCATGGCTACGGCATGGACAGCTACTACGTCATGCGCCGGCGCTGGGACTACTTCGTGACGAACCTGTTGGGCGCACAACCGCCGCATGAGTTCGAGTTGAAGATGCAGTTCTGATCGAGCGCTGCCACCGGAGGTCGCCAGCCGCGCCAGCGGAGCGCGGTACCGAAGGAACCCCTGATTGATTCGGGGTGGATGGTGCGCGGATCAATCACCGGCGTGATCCGCGCTCGAGCGCCCGAAGAGGCGCCCTTTCCGACCCCGTACGCACGGCCTCGGTGACGGCGGTATGCTGTCCTGCAGGCGTGCCTGAGGGGGGGGCCGTGGGCAGCAAACGCCAGAGGCTATGGGCCTACAACCTCGTCCTGGTCGTGCTGACCGTGGCGCTGGCCAGTCGCGCCTGGCCGTGGTCGGCGGCGTGGCCGTCCTGGTGGGTGGTGCTGGGCTTCGGTGCATTCCAGTTGGTCGTCTGGCAATACGGCTACCTGGTGCCCTCGATGGGCCTGACCTCGATGGAGCGGGTGCCACAGGTCGCCGCCTTGCTGCTGTTCCCGCTCGAGGTGGCAGCCTGCATCAATGCGCTGCCCGCGCTGGTGTTTCCGTTCATCAACCGGCGCTATCGGCAGGACTCCCTCGGTTTCGGTGCGATCCGCGCCGTCCACAACGCCTGCATGATCGCCTTGATGTGCGCACTTGCCGGTTGGGCCTACCGCGCTGTCGGTGGCTTGGTGCCGCTGTTGGTCCCCGGCTGGTTAGACCTGCTGCGATTCCTGTTGCTGGTCGCGGTCCTGCAGGTTGCCAATTCGGCGATGATCCTGGTGTTCCTTGCGCTGGATGGGCGCGATGTGCGCCGCATCGCAAGCGTGAGCTACCTGTGCTCGGACGCGTTGTTCGCGCCGCTCGGATTGCTGGCCGCGGCGATTTGCGCGGATGGCGATGCGATCACGATTGGCTTGTTCGTCGGCTTCCTGCTGCTGACCGTGGTCAGCATGCACAGCCTGGTCGAATCGCGGAAGCAGGTCGAGGACCGCGTGACCATGCTGGATGCCGCCTCCAATGCGCGCATGGCGGTGACCGGCGCGCGGCGGATGGACCAACTGGGCGAACTCCTGCTGGAGCACATCGGCGCGGTGCTGCCGTTCAAGATCGCCTTCATTGCCGTCCATGATGCCGAGCGTGGAGAGTTCGAGGTCTTGCTGGAGCTGATCGACGGCAAGCGCATGCCACGGCAGCGCCGATCGGTGGATGTTGGGCTCACCGGCAGCGTCCTGCGCAGCGGCAAGCCCTTGCTGATCGAACGCTGGGAGCAGGCACCGGAGGCGGTGCGCACGACTGCCGTGCTGGCCGAGGGCGAACGCCCGGGCAGCATCCTGATCGTGCCGATCGTGCTCGCCGGCACGCCGATCGGGGTGGTCAGCGTGCAGCATGACCAATCCGGCCGCTACGGCGATGCCGACTGCCACCTGCTGCAGGCGATTGCGGAAGACATTGCCCCGGCGCTTGCCGATGCGCGCACCTTCCAGGAACTGGATGGCTACCGCCAGCGACTGGAATCGCTGGTCGCGGAGCGAACCGAGGCACTCCAGCGCGCCGGCAGCGAACGCGAAGCCCTGCTTGAGCAATTGCAGCGCAAGAGCGAATTGCTGGAATTGCAGAGTCGCGAGGATGCCCTGACCGGACTGGCCAACCGTCGGCATTTCGACGAGCGCATCGTTGCCGAGCTGGTCCAGATCCAGCGGCATGGCGGCGTGCTCAGCCTGGCCTTGCTGGACGTCGACCACTTCAAGCGCATCAATGACACGGGTGGACATGCCATCGGCGATGCCGTACTGGCCGAGCTTGGGCGCAGGCTGCAGGGGCATTTCCGCGGTGGCGACCTGGTGGCCAGGATCGGCGGCGAGGAATTTGCCGTGCTGATGCCGCAGGCCGCGCTGCGGGACGCGCTTGCGAAGCTCGAAGCCATCCGCGCTGAACTTGCTGCGACGGCGCTGCTGCCGGGATGGAGGGCCACGTTCTCGGCGGGCGTCGTGCAATGGCAGGCCGGCGAGAACCGTGATGCATTGCTGCGGCGTGCCGA
>NZ_JADZDS010000037.1 GCF_020850895.1 Thermomonas sp.
CCCTCGTCAAAGCCCTGTCCGGTATGGCGCAGGCACCAGGCGTCCATCAGGCCATTGGCCGGGCCGGTATCGAAACCGCGCACCACGCCCTGCGCGGGCAGCAGGGTGAAATTGGCGATCCCGCCAAGATTCAGCACCGCGCGATCCTCGTTCGGTTCGTGCAAGACGGCGGCGTGGAAGGCCGGCACCAGCGGCGCGCCATGGCCACCTGCGGCGACATCGCGGCGCCGGAAATCCGCCACCACCTGCACGCCCGTGCGCTCGGCGATGACATTGCCATCGCCCAGTTGCAGGGTGAACGGCGCATCGCCCTGCGGACGATGGCGCAGGGTCTGGCCGTGCGATCCGATCGCGACGACGTCGCTCGCGGCAACGCCACTGGCGTGGATTGCGGCCTGTGCGGTATCGGCGAACGCGCGCGCGATGCGCACATCGAGCTCGCCGATCTCGTCCAGTGTCAACGATGACGCCTGCTGCCCCAGCGCCACCATACGTTCACGCAGCGCGGGTTCCCATGGAACGGTTCGGCCGAACACCAGCGTTGGCCGTGCATGTGCATGCGCACCTTCGAATTGCACCAGCGCCGCATCGATGCCGTCGGCGCTGGTGCCGGAGATCAGGCCGAGGTAGTAGCGCGCCGCCGTCATGCCGCGCAGTATCGCACCGACCGCGCGCGCTCAGCCCTTGCGGCGGGCGTTGCCGCGAGGCGCGGTTCGTGCCTGCGCCGTCACCACCGGCGCCGCCTGCTGCGCCGGCGGAGCGTCGGCGATCCGGCTGCCGTCATCGAGCTGGAACACCACGTCTTCCATCTCGCGGATCTTGTCCAGCGCGTGCCGCGTATCGGCCCGGAATGCCACCAGCGCGGCCCCGCTCAGCGGAGCCGGCGGCGGCAAGGTCATCTTCAGCGGATTGACGTGCACGCCGTTGAGACGGAACTCATAGTGCAGATGCGGGCCGGTGGCCAGGCCGGTGCTGCCGACGTAGCCGATCACCGCGCCTTGGGCAACGCTCTGGCCGATGCGGATGTTGGCGAAGCGCGACATGTGGCCGTACAGCGTGGTCCTGCCGCCGCCGTGGTCGAGGATGACCGCGTTGCCGTAACCGCCCTTGCGGCCAACGAAAGCCACCCGCGCATTGCCGGCGGCCATGATCGGGGTGCCGGTGCCGGCGGCGTAATCGATACCCATGTGGCCGCGCATCCGGCCAAGGATCGGATGCCGACGCATGCCGAAGCCGGAGCTGATCCGCGCGTAGGGAATCGGCATGCGGATGAACGGCCGCTTGAGCGAACGTCCGTCCGGGGTGAAGTATTCCGGCCGCCCGTCGCGCAGGAAACGGAACGCGCTCTTGATCCTGCCATCGACGGTGAATGCCGCCGCCAGCACCGGGCCGGTGTTGACCAGTTGGCCGTTCTTCCAGGTCTGGTCGACCACCACGCTGAAGCGGTCGTGCTCGTCCAGGTCGGAATCGAAGTCGATGTCGTACTTGAACATCTCGTCGGTGAGCTGGTTGAGTTGCGTGCTTCCCAGCCCAAGCGCGCGCGCGGAGGCGAACAGGGAGTCGCCCACTTCGCCGGTGAGCACCACGGTGCGGGTGGTGACTTCGACCGGAACGGCGCGCTCGCGCACGGCGTCAGCGGCGAACTCCAGTTCGATCGGGGTGTCGCCGACGCCGGCACCGGCTTCCAGGCGCATGGCGCGCACGCTGCCATCGGCAGGGAGGTTGAAGCTGAGTTGGGTGCCGGGGCGCAGGCGGCGCAGGGTCGGCTTGATGCGTGGATGCTGCATCACCCGGGCAAGCTGGCTGTAGGGAATGCCCAGTTCTTCGAACACGCCGCTGAGGGTTTGCCCCGGTTTGAGCTGCACGGTCTGCCAACGATCGCCGGTCGCCCTCGACGTGTCTGGTTTGGGCAAGGTCAGCGCGAGGGTCATGCGCTGCGCGCGCAGGTTCGTCGGCGCATCCAGCAGATTCGAAAACCCGGGGACGATTGCCACCAGCAAGGCTGCCATCGTGGTCAACACGCTGGCCTGTGCCCAATGCCGTCGCGTCCAGCGACCTGAGAACGTATGCGCAATCAAGCTGGAAACCGGGCGGTCTGCGTTGACGCGCGCGCGATCCAGATTCGTCCGACGTACGGCGTCGCGGGTCGAATCCGTCATATGATTCCCTACGTGCGCGCCCGAGGACGCCATGGCGAGCTACCTTAGTCGCGCCAGGAAGGTGCGTCAACCCGTTGAATCATCGAATGTTTTTACATTCTTCCGTTTAACGGGACGTTAACGTAAACCAGTCAAACATGAATGCGGCCTGCGTGCGCCGCCGGAGAAACGTGCCCGTGCCCGAACTGCAACAAGCCGTGGACCTGATCGCGCGTGGCAGCGACGAAATCCTCAAGCGCGACGAGCTCGAAGCCCGCCTCAAGCTTGGCCGCCCGCTGCGCATCAAGGCCGGCTTTGACCCCACCGCCCCCGATCTGCATATCGGGCATACCGTCCTGCTCAACAAGATGCGCCAGTTCCAGGATCTCGGGCACCAGGTCATCTTCCTGATTGGCGACTTCACCGGGATGATCGGTGACCCGACCGGCAAGAACATCACCCGCAAGCCGCTGACCCGCGAGGATGTGCTGGCCAATGCGCAGACCTATGCCGACCAGGTGTTCAAGGTGCTCGACCGGGAGCGCACCGAGGTGCGCTTCAACAGCGAGTGGTTCGGCGCGATGACAGCAGCGGACATGATCAAGCTTGCCGCGCAGCACACCGTGGCGCGCATGCTCGAGCGCGATGATTTCGCCAAGCGCTACGCCGCGCAGCAATCGATCGCCATCCATGAGTTCCTGTATCCCTTGGTGCAGGGTTACGACTCGGTGGCGCTCAAATGCGATGTCGAGCTCGGCGGCACCGACCAGAAGTTCAACCTGCTGATGGGGCGCGGCTTGCAGGAGCACCACGGGCAGCCGCCGCAGATCGTGTTGACCATGCCGCTGCTGGAAGGGCTCGACGGCGTCAACAAGATGAGCAAGTCGCTGGGTAACTACATCGGCATCAATGAGCCGGCGATCGATATCGTCACCAAGACGATGAAGATCGGCGACGCGTTGATGTGGCGCTGGATCGACCTGCTCAGCTTCGAGATCGGCATCGACGAGGCTGCGCGCCTGCGCGGCGAGGTCGAGGCGGGCATGAATCCGCGCGACATCAAGCTGCGTTTGGCGCGTGAGCTGGCGGCGCGTTTCCATGATGCGGCGCAGGCCGAGCAGGCCATCGCTGGCTGGCATGCCGCGGTGCGCGGCGAAGGCGATCTGTCGCAACTGCCGCTCAATGACGTGGTGGTACCGGCGGACGGGCTGCGCATCGCGGCGCTGCTGACGGCTGCGGGCATCACGCCCTCCAATGGCGAGGCCAATCGCAAGCTGAAGGAGCGCGCCGTGCGCGTCGATGGCGAAGTCTTCGAAGATGCGGCGCGCGTGTTCGCGCCGGGCTTCGAGGGTGTGCTGGCGGTGGGCAAGCGCAACTTCGCGCGGGTGCGGCTGGTGGCATCCAGCTGATCAACCGCGAGATGGATGGCTGAAGCTCGCACCAGCGCTTGCGCTCACGAACCGCATCAAGCGTCAAGACTGTTCAGCACGCGGGAAGGGGAGCAGACTGCGCGGCCCTGCTGAGTTGGCCTGCGCGGTTGGCTGGCGGGGCAGGAAAAAAGTCGCACGACGGGCGTTGACAGAGGTCAAAACGCGTGTATGATGGGCGGCTCCCTCGGGCTGAACGGTTTCGAGGATGGATGCGGCGCTGAGGCCGGTCCGAGGATCTTTGACAGTGTGCGCAGGTGACTTGTGCGGGCGTCTGGTAGTGGACGGTTGTCCAATTAGCAGACGTTCGATCAACACCATCAATTCAAAAGTATTCGTACGCAAGTACACGTACAG
>NZ_JADZDS010000038.1 GCF_020850895.1 Thermomonas sp.
AACGATCAGCGCCCCGACCACGAACAGCAGCCGGGAACGCAGCTCCGCGAACTTGCCGGCGCCGAGCAGCCCGGCCATCGATTCCGCGCTTCGCGACATGCGCCGCTTACTCCGCCAGGCTGCCGCCAGCGGCTTCGATCGCGGCCTTGGCGCCCGCGGTCGCAGCGATGCCCTTGAGCGCGTAAGCCTTGGTCACGCCACCCTTGACCACCACCTTGGCACGCTTGGCGGTGCTCGGCACCAGACCCGCCGCTTGCAGGGTCGCAAAGTCGACATCACCCGCCGGCAGCTTGTCCAACTGGTACAGCAGCACTTCGGCGTTGTCCTTGGCCTGCATCGAGGCGAAGCCGATCTTCGGCAGACGACGCTGCATCGGCGACTGCCCGCCTTCGAAGCCGGCCTTGATCTTGCCCTTGCCCGAACGCGCGAACGAGCCCTTGTGGCCGCGGCCACAGGTCTTGCCCAGGCCGGAACCGATGCCACGACCGACGCGCTTGGCGACCTGGCGGGCACCCTCGGCAGGGCTCAGAGTATTCATCTTCATGGAATCAATCCTCGACCTTGACCAGGTAATGCAACTGGTTGATCAAACCACGCACCTGCGGGCTGTCCTTCAGTTCACGGACGCTGCCCACCTTGCCGAGGCCCAATGCCTTGACCGACAGGCGATGCCGCGACTGCGTGCCGCCCAGCCCCTTGACCAGGCGGACCTTGATGGTCTTGTTCTCAGACATGGGTCAGGTCCTCCACGTTCTTGCCGCGCTTGGCCGCGATCCGGGCCGGCGACTGCATCGCCTGCAGGCCCTTGACGGTGGCGCGTACCAGATTGATCGGATTGCGCGAGCCGACGGCCTTGGCCAACACGTCCTTGACGCCCACGGCTTCCAGCACAGCGCGCATCGCGCCACCGGCGATCACGCCGGTGCCTTCGGAGGCCGGCTGCATGAACACGCGTGCCGCGCCGTGGCCGGCCTTCACCGCATGGAACAGGGTGCCGTTCTTGAGGTCAACGCTGCTCATGTTCTTGCGCGCGGATTCCATCGACTTCTGGATGGCCACCGGCACTTCGCGCGCCTTGCCATAGCCGAAACCGACCTTGCCCGCGCCGTCACCCACCACCGTCAGCGCGGTGAAGGTGAACTGGCGGCCACCCTTGACGGTCTTGCTGACGCGGTTGACCGCGACCAGCTTCTCGATCATGCCGTCATCGACTTCTTCGCGCTCGTGCTTGCGGTCACGCCCGCGCGGTTCACGTTGTTCTGCCATTTCGATGTCTCGATAGTTGTAGGGATTTGCGGCATCGCCGCTTATCGTTGTTGAGTACCGCGGGTGCCCCGCGTCCGCCGCAACCGGCGAAGGCGACCGATGCAATCCGCATCGGCAGTCACGCATGCATGGGGGCGCAGCCCCGATGCATCAACCACGGACGGACCCCAGGGCCCGCCCGCCATCAGAACTGCAGGCCGCCCTCGCGGGCCGCGTCGGCCAGCGCCTTGATGCGGCCGTGGTAGCGGTAGCCCGAGCGGTCGAAGGCGACCTTCTCGATCCCCGCCGCCTTGGCGCGCTCGGCGATCACCTGACCCACCTTGGCAGCGGCCTCGGCGTTCTTGCCGCTCTTCAGGCCGCTCATGACATCGGCCTGCACGGTGGAGGCCGAAGCCAGCACCTTGGCACCGTCGGCGGTGAACAATTGGGCGTAGAGATGCTGGCCGGTGCGCAGCACCGACAGGCGCGGCACGCCGAGATTGCGGATGTGCGCACGGGTCGACTTGGCGCGACGCAGGCGGGCGATGTTCTTGTCCATGTGTCTTTACCTCGGAAGCGGATCGACGGGTTGCGGGGAGCAACAGCGGGCGAAATGCCCGTGCGGCGCACCCGGTTACGCCTTCTTGGCTTCCTTGCGGAGAATGGTTTCGTTGGAATACTTGACGCCCTTGCCCTTGTAGGGCTCCGGCGGACGGTAGCCACGGATCTTGGCAGCGACTTCGCCGACCATCTGCTTGTCCGCGCCGGCGACCAGGATTTCGGTCTGGGTGGGCGTGGTGATGGTGATGCCAGCCGGCGGGCTGAACAGGATCGGGTGCGAGTAACCCAGCGCGAGGCTGAGGTCCTTGCCCTGCATGGAGGCGCGATAACCCACGCCGACCAGGTCGAGCTTGCGCTCGAACCCGCTGCTGACGCCGTGCACCATGTTGGCGACGATCGCGCGCAGGGTGCCGGTCAACGGCACCAGCGACGGCTCGTTGGCCGACAGCAGGGCGTTTCCGTCCTCGATCTTGACATCGATGCCGGCCGGCTTGGCGATGCTCAGGGTGCCCTTCGGGCCCTTGACACTGATGGCGTCCGGCTGGACGCTGACTTCGACACCCTTGGCCAGGGCGACTGGCTTCTTGGCAACTCGTGACATGGTCGGATCTCCCTTACGCCACGATGCACAGGACTTCGCCGCCGACGCCCTGCTGGCGCGCCTGCGAATCGGTCATGATGCCCTTGGAGGTGGAAATGATGGCGACGCCGAGGCCATTCAGCACCTTCGGCAGCGCATCCTTGCCGCGGTAATTGCGCAGGCCCGAGCGCGACACGCGCTTGAGGGTCTCGATCACCGGCTTGCCCTCGAAATACTTCAGCGCGATCTCGAGGTCGGCCTTGGCGCCGTTCGGGGTCACGCGAACATCGGCGATGTAGCCCTCGTCCTTGAGGACGTTGGCAATCGCCACCTTGGTCTTGGAGGACGGCATCTTCACCGCCGGCTTGCCGACCGCAGCCGCATTCTTGATGCGGACCAGCATGTCGGCGATGGGATCAGTCATGCTCATGTAGGTTCACCTGGATGAGTAGCACCGATATCCGCTTTCGCGAAAATCTGTCGGATTGTGGGCGCCGGAGGACGGCGCGACGTTCAACCGAATGCCCGCGGGTGCGGGCATCGGGTTCCCTGCTTTTTGGCGGGAGCCGCCCAGTGTAGCAGGAAAACGGTTTACCAGCTCGCCTTGCGCAGGCCAGGGACGTCGCCGCGCATGGTGGCTTCGCGCAGCTTGTTGCGGCCGAGACCGAACTTGCTGTAGACGCCGCGCGGCCGGCCGGTCAGGGCACAGCGCGTGGTCTGGCGAGATGGCGAGGAATCGCGCGGCAGCTTCTGCAGCTTGGTCGCGGCCGCCATCTTCTCCTCGTAGGACGCATCCTGGCTGGAGATGATCTTCTTGAGCGCGGCGCGCTTGGCGCCATGCTGCTTGGCCAGCTTGGCGCGCTTGACCTCGCGGTTGACCATGGAAGTCTTGGCCATGATGTGTCCTTAGTTGCGGAACGGGAAGCGGAAGGCTTCGAGCAGGGCCTTGGCCTCGGCATCGGTCTTCGCGGTGGTGGTGATGGCGATGTCCATGCCACGCATGGCGTCGACGGCGTCGAAGTCGATCTCCGGGAAGATGATCTGCTCCTTGACGCCCATGTTGAAATTGCCGCGGCCGTCGAACGAACGCCCGGACACGCCGCGGAAGTCACGCACGCGCGGCAGCGAGATGTTGATCAGGCGGTCGAGGAACTCGAACATGTGGGCGCGACGCAGGGTCACCTTGCAGCCGATCGGCCAGCCGTCGCGGATCTTGAACGAAGCAACCGA
>NZ_JADZDS010000039.1 GCF_020850895.1 Thermomonas sp.
CGCTCGGCTTCCGCCTGTTCTGCGGCAACGCGCTCGGCTTCCGCCTGTTCTGCCGCAACGCGCTCGGCTTCCGCCTGTTCTGCGGCAACGCGCTCGGCTTCCGCCTGTTCTGCGGCAACGCGCTCGGCTTCCGCCTGTTCCGCAGCAGCGCGTTCGGTTTCTGTCTGCTCCGCGGCAACGCGTTCGGCTTCCGCCTGTTCCGCAGCAGCGCGTTCGGTTTCTGTCTGCTCCGCGGCAACGCGTTCGGCTTCCGCCTGTTCCGCGGCAACGCGTTCGGCTTCCGCCTGTTCCGCGGCAACGCGTTCGGCTTCCGCCTGTTCTGCGGCAACGCGCTCGGCTTCCGCCTGTTCCGCAGCAATGCGTTCGGACTCGAGCAGCGCCGCTTCTTCTGCCGCGCGAACCTCGGCCTCTGCCTGTGCTTCGGCTTCGCGTTGCGCTTCGACCAAGGCCATGTCGATGAACGGAACGCTTGGCTCCGGAAGGGCATCGCGCAGGGACACCATCCGCTCCGCCAGCGCGCGGTACACCGGAACCCGATCCGGAGAGTCCTGCAACGCCAATGTTGACGCACGAACAGCTTCGGCAAGTTCCCCGAGGGCATCGACGCCAGCCGCATCGGGCTCAGCCTGTGCTGCAAGCAAGCGCCGCACATACCCTTCCGCTGGGGCGGTGAAATCGGTGACGGACGGCACTTCGGTCATTGCAAAAGCGCCGTTGAGGGTGTGGATCGCGCGCGCCAAGGCATCGTTGGGCTGCGCCTGGCCAGCGCGTGCCTGGGCCAACCAGGCATCGATGGTCTCGAGATGGCTGCCCACTTCCGATCCGAGGATCTCGAGCAGCACCGGATCGACTGTTGCGGCCACTGTCTCGATGTCTGCCGGAACCGTCGCAGCGTCCACGGCAGCTTCCTGCAACATCGGTTCCGCAGCCTCTTCCGTGACCGCTTCCACGGCTGCAGGTGCCGCCTGCAGCAACACATCCTCGCCCGCGCCGATCCGATCAGCCACCGCTTCAAGCGTCGGGATATCCACGTCAAGGGCGGATTCACCGCGTAACGCCGCATGCAGCTTGGGCAGTACGCCACTGACCTGGCCGACGAAGGCCACCACCGCATAGCTCGCAGGGCGGGACCCGTCGAGGACGCGATTGAGCATGTTCTCGACGTGCCAGCTGAACTCGCCGAGCACCTTCGCACCGACGAGGCGACCGCTGCCCTTGAGAGTGTGGAAGACGCGACGGATCGGGCGCAGCAATTCGAGGTCATCAGGCGTCAGCCGCCATGCAACCAGCAACTCCTCGAGGTTGCCCAATTCTTCCTGGAATTCCTCGAGGAAGATCTCGCGGATTTCGTCGTCGATTTCCTCGCCGGCGGTGATGAATCCGGCATCGATGCCGGTGCCGACTGAAGCAATCGCAACCACGGACGCGGCGCTGGCAGTCGAATCAACCGCGGCTTCTCCAGCCGCAGCCGTTGTCGCTCCTGCTTCTTCCTCGGCTTCCACTGTACCTTCGATTGGCACCGGCACGCCCTTGGGCTGCTCGGCCATCGCATGCGACTCCGCCGCGACCTCGGCTTCGCCTTCCGGGATCGGCCAGTAATTCAGCGCTTCCAGACTGCTGCGTGCCTTGCCCAACAGATCGCCGCGGGTATCGCGCGGATCGTGCAGGGATTCCAGGAAATATTCCATGCTCGCCAGCGCATCGGCGAGGGTATCGAGCTGGACGCCATCAGGCACGCGCTGGCGATCAACCAGTTCGCGCTGGGTGAAGACCCGCAAAGCGTCCAAGTACCCTGCGGACTCCGGCAGTTCGAGGATCCGCATCGCACCGGCGACCTCGGTCAGCAGGTCCGGCACCCGCTTCAGTGCGCCATGGTCCCAGTTGGTCTCGATGAAGGCGACGAAGGCACCGCGCACTTCGGCGAAGTTGTTGGTCGCTGCGCGCGAAAGCACGCCAATGACCTTGCGCGATTCCTGTGCTCGGCGGTCATCACCATCCCTGTCAGCGCCGCTGTTGCCCAAGTCCGCAACCTGATCGTCCAACGAATGCTCGATCGAAATCAGCGCACCGGCAACCTCCATGAGGTCGGACTCGCTCGATGGACGCACGCCACTGGCGATGTCGTTCACGACCTTGCACTGTTCATGCACGGTGGCGCGGGCCGATTCCAAGCCCAGCATCGACAGGGTATCGCCGATCCGGTCCAGCGCCTCGGCCTGCGGCACCAATTCAGCCACGTTGCCACGGGCACCGCGCAGGTACAGGTCAAGCGCATCCTTGACCCGCAGCAAGTCTTCCTTGATCGCACTGGACACCGTATCCAGCAAGGCCCGGTTGCGGCCGGCGAGGCTGCCGCGCGCATGCTCGATTTCGGCCTCGGTTGGCTCCACGACCAATGATGGCAGCGCGTCCTGGCTCATCGCCTCGGCGCCGCGCGCCGCACGCAGCTCGTTGATCAGCGGCAGCAGCACGATCGGAATGTCGCGATGGCCGCCCTGCAATCGTTCCAGATAGTCCGGCAACTGCACCATGCCGCGCATGAGCACGGCCAAGGCTTCATCGCGACTGCCCGTGGTTCCCCCAAGCAGGGCAACTGCCACCTGCTCCATTTCCGCGGCCACCAGCGCTGGTGCCTGCAAGTCGAGCATGCGCAGGCTGCCATACACCTGGTGCAGCCCGGCGACGCAGGAATTCATCGGCGACGCATCGTCCGGCGCGCCGGCGAAACCCTCGAGATCGATCCGCGCCTGGCGCAAGGTCTCGTCGATTTCCGGCTTCACCCAGCCGAGTGCAGTTTGGTCGATGGCGTCCCGCAGTGCCGTCGTCATGTCATGGCTCCGGTAATGCCCCGCTCCGCGAGGCTGGCCAGGAGAAGGCTATCCATCCCGATCACCTTTCCGCGTCCGGCGTCAGGCAGGCAGTTTGAAGTCGGCGACCGAACGGCGCAGGTCGGCGGCGAGTTGGGCCAGGTTGCCGATCGATTCGGCGGTCTGGCTTGCACCCTGCGAAGTCTGCGCGGTGATCGACTGGATCGTGTTCATGGCCTGGGTGATATTGGAGGCCGCCGAGGATTGCTCCTGCGCCGCCACCGAAATCCCTTCAATCAGCCCCGACAGATCCGACGACACCTTTTCGATCTCGCCCAGCGCGGTACCGGCGTCCTCGGCCAGGCGCGCACCGGCGACCACTTCCGAGGTCGTCTGTTCCATCGAACTGACCGCCTCGTTGGTGTCGGCCTGAATCGTCTGCACCAGCGACTCAATTCGCTTGGTTGCGTGCGACGAGCGCTCCGCGAGGCGTTGCACTTCGTCCGCCACCACCGCGAACCCGCGCCCCGCCTCGCCGGCCGAGGCCGCCTGGATGGCCGCGTTCAGCGCGAGGATGTTGGTCTGCTCGGAAATGTCGTTGATCAGTTCCACGATCGAGCCGATTTCCTGCGAGGACTCGCCCAGTCGCTTGATGCGCTTGGAGGTTTCCTGGATCTGGTCGCGGATGCTGTCCATGCCCGCGATCGTCTGCCGCACCACGCCGGCACCGCTGGTCGCGATCTGCACCGAACGCCGCGCCACCTCGGCGGAGTCGGCGGAGTTGCGCGACACCTGGTTAATGCTGGTGGCGATCTCATTGATTCGATTGGTGGCGGAGTTGATTTCCTGCGCCTGATGCTCGGCCGCGTCGGCCAGCTGCATGGCTGTGGCCTGGGTTTCCTGGGCATTCGATGCCACCTGCACCGAGGTGTCGTTGATGGTGGCCACCAGGGAGCGCAGCTGCTCGACCGCGAAGTTGATCGAGTCGGCGATCGCACCGGTCATGTCCTCGGTCACGGTCGCCTTCACGGTCAGGTCGCCTTCCGCGAGCGAGCCCATTTCGTCCAGCAGGCGCATGATCGCTTCCTGGTTGCGATCGTTCAGTTCGCGGGTGGTGTGGTAGCGGATGCGCGCAGCGCGTCCATTGGCCCAGAGCAGGCCGAAGATGGAGAACACCACCACCAAGCCGGAGATGATGCTCACCCAGACGCCACCGATGATGCTGGTGTCCTTCAACGAGCCGAACGAGGTGAACGCTGCGAACAAGCTCCTGCTGTCCGTGAGCATCTTGTCGGAGCCACTCACGAGCGCTGCGGACGATGCCTGCGCACCGATCAGCTTGCCAGAGTCGCCGACGATCGCATCGAGGTCCTTCTTCATGCCAACCCACATCGCAGCGGCCTGGTTCAGCGGCGCGAGTGCGCCCGCCGCCGTGACCTTGGCGATGTCACCACCGCCCTCGCGCAACTGGCTGAGTTGGCGCTCGAACACCGCCGCGTCGCGCCCAAGTGCGTCTGCCGCCACCTTCGCACCCTCGCCGCCGGCCCGCAGTTCGGCGATCCGGCGCGCCATCGAGGCCGAGGTCACCACTTGGTTCAGCGCCGTGAACAACTGCGCAGAGGTCGCGCCACCGGAGGCCAATCCACGCACCGCCTCGCTGAGCTGGGCCTGCAACTGCGGCACCTTGCTGGTGAAACTGTCGGCATGCCCCGCCAGCGCCAGCACCGCTGCCTGCGAAGCCATCACTTCCTCGGCGCGCTTGCCCAAGGGCTCCCATGTCGCGGTGACGGTACGGATCGGGCCGGCCACGCCAGTGGCATCACCAAAGCGGTCGTTCAGGGACTTGATGTCCTCGTCGATTTCCTGCTTGGTGGCCTTGAAGTCTTCGAACGCCTGCGCCGTGCCGTCGATTGCTTCGCGGCTCTGGTTGGCCATGCGCTGGGAGTTCAGCTGCAGCCTCGATGCCGAGGTACTGGCACCGCCGAGGCGTGAGGCCTTGTTCACGGCATAGATCGTATTGCCGGCAAACACGGCCATCGATCCCAGCAACATCCAGATCCAGAAGTTGGTGCTGAGATTGCGGCCCTTGCCGGCGGCGGTATCCATCATCGTGCTCATGTTGCGACCTCGGCTTGCTGTTGAGTCCGCTGGTTAGGCGGCGGCTTGGCGGAATTCGGGGGTACGGGCGAGGAGATTGAGGCTGAACACGCCCCAATCGTGTCCATCGAAACGGTAGGCGCGGCCTACGAAATGGGCATAGCGGCCGTCGGCGATCACGGCGGGATCGACCGACTGGGAATCATTGAAGCTGCGCTGGCCAAACAACTCATCGATGGTGACGGCAACGTCGCCACCGGGCTGGTGGACCACCAACACCCGCTGTTTTTCCTGCAACACGGTGCGCTCGCCCTCGAGGAACTGCTTGAGATCGACCACCGGCAGCAGGGTGCCGCGGATATTGGCCACACCCAGCATCCATGGCAAGGAGCCCGGAATGTGGGTCACCGGCGGCATCGGCAGGATTTCCAGCACCTCGTCGAAACCCGATGCCAGCCGGCGCGTGCCGATGCGGAAGGCCACGCCGCGCCACAGGCCGGGCGCGTCGAGTTGTTCCGGCAGGCCCGCGACATGCGCAAGGCTGCGCTGCTCGAAGTCGGCCAGGACAAGAAAAGGCGAGCGGTTGTCGCGGGGCCGGGCGCGCCGCGGCCGCCTGGGAGCGACGGGCGCGGCCTCGGCAGCCACATCCTCCTGCAGGCCGGGTTCAGCCGCAGTCTCCATGACCGTTTCCGCCTCGTCGGCTGCAGTCGAGACCTCCGCCACATCGATTTCGCCGGATTCATCAAGAGCGGATTCATCGGTCGCCGCATCCGGAGCCTCGGCCGAGGCCTCCGCGGACCCGGACTCCTGCCCCTCTTCGGCCGAAGCATCCTGTGCAACCTCGCCTGCCGGCACCACGGCATCCTCGATGCGACTGTCCTCGGTCGGCCCATCGCCAACGTCGGGCTGGCCAGCATCCTCGGATTCGGCGGTGGCGGCTACAGCAGTTGCAGCAGCCTTGCCCGCTGCGGATCGTGGCTCCGGCTTGCCTTTCTGTTTCTGCTTCTGCTTGCCGCGCTTGGCCATGCGTCAGGATCCGATCAATGCGTTGATGCGCGCGATCAAGTCGGCCTCGCGCGGCGGTTTGACGATATAGTCCTTGGCGCCCTGGCGCATCCCCCAGACGCGGTCGGTGTCCAGCCCCTTGGTGCTGACGATCAGCACCGGGATGTGCTTGGTCTCGGCATCGCGGGTCAACTGACGGGTTGCCTGGAATCCGTTCATCCCCGGCAGGATCACGTCCATCAACACCAAGTCCGGCTTGATCCGGCGGCAAGCCGCGATCCCGTCTTCGGCACTGCCCGACGTTGCGACCTCATGACCGTTGCGCTGCAGCAACTGGACCATGACTGCAGTTTCGGTCGGAGAATCCTCGATCAACAGGATGCGTGCCACGATTGCCTTCCCCTGGTCAGGCGTTCACGTAGGTCCGAATCGCACCGAGCAGTTCTTCGCGCGTGAACGGCTTGGTGAGATATTGCTCGGACCCGACGATACGGCCTCGCGCCTTGTCGAACAAACCGTCTTTCGACGAAAGCATGATGACCGGCACATTTTTGAAGGTCTGGTTGTTCTTGATCAGTGCGCAGGTCTGATATCCGTCGAGCCTGGGCATCATGATGTCCACGAAAATGATCTGCGGCGCATGGTCTGCGATCTTGGACAGAGCCTCGAAACCGTCGCTCGCGGTCACGACATCGCATCCCTCGCGGGACAGCAGAGTTTCCGCCGTTCGCCGGATCGTCCGCGAGTCGTCGATGATCATCACCCTCAGGCCCTTGAGGCCGGAGTCGGAGTCGCCTTGTTGCGCCATGTGGTCCCCTTGGGCGATTGCCTGCCGCCACGATTCGATGCGTTGCGGAATACCTATATTCCAGTACGCGTCCTGACTGTCAAGCACCGCGGTGCGAAAACCGTGACCCGTGCCCTGCCTGCTACCATCATCGTCCCCACCCCGGGAAGCCCGAATGCCGCAGCCCGCAATGCTCGACGTCACGGTGGTGATGGACCCGATCGAGGCCATCAAGATCGCCAAGGATTCCACCTTTGCCATGCTGCTGGAGGCGCAGCGGCGCGGCCATCGCCTGCATTACGTGCGCCCCGGCGGACTGGCGGTCCGGGCGGCTCGCGCCATTGCCACGGCCGCCCCACTGGCCGTGCGCGACGTCCCCGGCGACCACGTCACCCTAGGGGCGTGGGCGTCACTGGATTTTGGTCCCGGGCACGTGATCCTGATGCGCACCGACCCTCCGGTCGACGCCGCCTACCTGCACGACACCCAGATCCTCAGCCTCGCCCAGAGCCAGGGCGCACTGGTGGTGAACGACCCCCGGGGATTGCGCGACTTCAATGAAAAACTGGCGGCTTTGCTGTTCCCCCAATGCATCCCGCCCACCCTGGTCAGCCGCAATGGCAAGGCGCTGAAAGCCTTCGTGCAGGATCTTGGCGAAGCGATCCTCAAGCCACTGGACGGCATGGGTGGGCGCTCGATCTTCCGCACCCACGGCAGCGATCCCAACCTCAACGTGATCCTGGAAACCCTGACCGAGGGCGGCCACCACCTGGCGATCGCACAGCGCTACCTGCCGGAAATCGCCCAAGGCGACAAGCGTATCCTGCTGGTCGACGGCGAACCGGTGGATTACTGCCTGGCCCGGATCCCACAGGGCGACGAATTCCGCGGCAACCTTGCCGCCGGCGGTCGTGGCGAGGGGCGGCCGCTGAGTGAGCGCGATCGCTGGATTGCCGCCCAGGTCGGGCCACTGATGCGCGAACGCGGGATGCTGTTCGTCGGCCTGGACGTGATCGGCGACTGGCTCACCGAGGTCAACGTCACCAGTCCGACCTGCATCCGCGAACTGGACGCACAGTACGGCCTGAACATCGCCAGCATCCTGTTCGATCGCATCGAAGCCTTGGCCGCAGCCTGACGTGATGTCCGCCGTGCATGCCCCGGTCGTTCCGCCCCATCCCCGCATCGGCGAGGGCGAACGCCTGCGGGCGACGATCGTGCTATCGGTCCTCGTGCATGCGATGGTTGTTTTCGGCATCGGTTTCACCCTCGAGGACGCGGCACCGCTGGTGCCCACCCTGGACGTGATCCAGACCCGGACCCAGACCCCGCTGACGCCGGCCCAGGCGGATTTCCTCGCCCAAGCCAACAACCAGGGCGGCGGCGAGAACGACCGAGCCAGCCGTCCGAGCGCACCCCAGGTCGGTCCATTGCCGCAACCCCAGGATGGCCTGGCCCCACGCCCGCTGCACATGCAAACACCAGCGCCGAGCCCGCCGCCACGCGATGCCGTGGTGGCATCCGCACGTGGCGAGACCGCACTGCCTGCGCCGCTGGCCCAGCCCGATGCCGACCCGAGCGAGGCTCCGCTCGGACGCGAGCGGGTGGATCGCGATATCGAGATGGCACGCCTCGCTGCCGAAATCGAACTGCGCTCGGAGCAATACGCGCGACGCCCCAAGCGCAAGTTCGTCTCCTCCAGCACCCGTGAATACGCTTGGGCCCAATACCTACGCGACTGGGTGGACCGGGTCGAGCGCGTCGGCAACCTGAACTACCCGGACGAGGCGCGTCGACGCCACATCGGCGGGGTGGTCGTGATCAGCGTCGGCGTGCGCCGCGACGGCAGCGTCGAAAGCATCCGCATCATCCGCTCCAGCAACATCCCGATGCTCGACGAAGCGGCCCAGCGGATCGTTCGATTGGCCGAACCGTACGCACCGCTGCCTAAGACCCGCGACGACCCCGACATCCTCCACATCACCCGCACCTGGCAATTCATGCCAGGCGGCGAGTTGGTCGACCAATGATCCGGATGCAGGTCCTGACCCAGCCCAAGCCTCAGCGATAGAGGCAATCGACCAGCTTGTTTTCCAGCCCGATCAGGGCTTCCAAGCCTTTCTCCCAGCCGCCGCTGGCGCGCGTGAGTGGACCAAAGGCCTCGGCACCCCCGGCCCCTTCGCGCACTGCGATTTCGGACTCGGTGATCTGGAACGACGCGTCGGCGGCGCCGAGGTCGATCCGGCTGCGGATCGTCCGCGTCGTGAATCCAGACCGGAAATCAGTCGAGGCGCGCAACACCAGCGTGCCAGCGGATGGGTCGGCCGATTCCACGGTCAGCCCATTGACCCCGGCGGCACAGGTCTGCGCCCGCCCGATGATGTCCGCGCCTGTGCCGGGAATGTTGTATTGCGCACCCAACATGCGATCAATCGAGCCATCGCCTTGGTCGCCGGAGATCTCCAGGGTGCGCCCACTGAAGGGCACTTCAGCGGCGTACGCTGGAACCAGCGCCAGCGCGGCAAGGAGGATCGGAAGTCGCAGCCTCACGGGAGTCCTTATGATTCGATGAGCCGGCTTGGGAGGATACCGCAAACACGCCGGCCGACGCCCGCTGCCAATCACGATTCCTGCAATTTCCGCTGCTGCGCCAGGGTCAGCGCAACCTGGTTGCGCAGGTAAGCCGGTTCGATCCGTTCAGCCGAGGTGCCTTCACCGCGCGCCAGCGCAGGGGCGGCCAGCCTTGCCAAGTCGCCCGCATGCGGCAATGCCTGGGCATCCACCCGGCCGAGTGCATGCTGCAGGCGCAGCTGCAGGGATGATCCAGCGGCAGACCAACCGGTGCCGACGCCCAACCAGCCTCGATCCGGGGGGATGTCCGCATCCTGCGGCCGCAGCACGGCCTCCGGCCCCAGCGCCTGTGCCTCCCAGGGAAGGCAATGGAACGCGCCGAGATAGACCTCGCCCATGCGCGCATCGATGGCGGCGATGACACGCCTCCCCTCGTCCCGTGCATCTGCCCCATCGGCCCATGCCCCGCCCGCCGCCAGAACCGCCAACGTGGACAGAGCGACCACCGGCCGGTCCAGCGCCAATGCAATGCCTTGGGCAATGCCGATCCCAAGCCGCACCCCGGTGAATGCACCCGGCCCTCGGCCCACCGCCACCGCATCCAGTTGCGTGCGCGTGATGCCGGCTTCTGCCAGCAATTCCCCTGCCCATGGCAATGCCAGTTCGGCGTGACGGCGCGGGGCGATCGCGAACCGTTCCAGCACCCGGCCATCCACGGACACCGCAACCGAACAGGCCTCGGTCGCGGTTTCGAAGGCAAGCAGATTCATTCGCGCATTATGGAGGAAACGAAGGCGTGACCGATCACCAACGGCCCTGGGCAGGCACGGCTGACAGTGTTTCGATGCGCTGCGTCCAAGCCCAGGGCAACGCTGGATCAGTCGGCGTTGCCTGCCGACCATGGATGGTCGGCCGCTGACAAGTCCAGGAGGGACTTGTTCAGCATTGCCTTGGATCGATCGAAGAATTGCGCCACGTCCGTGACCGATCCCGTCGTCGGAAACGGCGGCAACGAGGAAAGGAAGCTGCGTCCGTAGGATCGCCCGCGCAAGCGGGGATCACACAGCACCAGCACGCCGCGATCGGCCTCACTTCGGATCAGTCGCCCGGTGCCCTGCTTGAGGGCGATCACCGCCTGCGGCAATTGCTCGTCGCGGAATGGATTGCCCCCGGAACGCCGGATCGCATCCAGCCGCGCCTCGAACACCGGGTCATCCGGTGCGGCGAACGGCAGCTTGTCGATCACCACAACGCTCAGGGCATCGCCAACCACGTCCACGCCTTCACGGAAACTTGCGGTCCCCAGCAGCACGCCATTGCCGGAGCTGCGGAAATGCTGCAGCAGGGCATGCCGTGGTTCACTGCCCTGGACGAACAGTGGCCACGGCGCTCCGTGCAGGCAGTCCACCGCCTCGAGCAAGGCACGGTGCGAGGCAAACAGCAGGAACGCACGTCCCTTCGAGGCCTCCAGTACCGGCAGGACCGCCTCGATCATTTTCCGCGTGTAGTCGCGCGAAGACGGCTCGGGCAGGCCGGTCGGCAGATAGCACAGCGCCTGCTGGTTCCAGTCGAACGGACTGGGCTCGATCAGTTCACGCGCCCGATCGATCCCGAGTCGACCCGCGACGTGCCGGAAACTTCCTTCCACCGCGAGCGTCGCCGAGGTGAAGACCCACGCGGCATGGGTGCGATCGCGATGGGCACGCAGGGGCCCGGAAACATCCAGCGGGGTGCGCTGCAGGCGGAAACCGCGTGCTGTGAGTTCATACCAGTGGACGTGCGGTGCGATAGGCAGCGCAACACCCCCATCGACAGCACCGGCACACGCCGGGTCCGGAGTGAATTCACAACCATCCATGGCCAACCAGCGTTCAATGCGCGTGTGCAGTGTGTGCACGCGCAGGTGGCAGGCGTCGAACCCGGTGGTGGCTTCGCGCAGCGGGGCAAGCGCCTGCAACAGTGCTCGCAGGGCGGCGCACAGCAACGCAAATGCCGGCTCCACGTCCACCGCTGCCAGCGCACGCGTCGCCGTTCCCCGCGCCGGGAGCACCTCCATCGCCGCCCGCAACCCACGTGCGGCCAGTTCCAGCGCGCGCACCGGGCCCTGCAGTCCGGCCAGCGCACCGGCCACCTCGCGGCATTCCGCCAGCGCATCGGCCCCGACCTCAACCAGCGCACGCATGCTGGTCCCTTCGCCGAAAAACTGGGCAGCCAGTTCCGGAAGCTGGTGTGCTTCGTCAACGACAAACGCTTGCGCACCCGGCAGGATTTCACCGAAGCCCTCCTCCTTGAGCGCCAGGTCGGCCAGGAGCAGGTGGTGGTTGACGACGACCAGGTCGGCCGCCTGTGCGCGCTGGCGAGCGCGCACGACGAAGCACTCGCTCCAGGACGGACAAGCCGTGCCGAGGCAGTTTTCCGCATTCGAGGTGACCTGAGGCAGCAGCGGCGAATCCTCCGGCAGCGCCTCCAGTTCCGCCATGTCTCCACTGCGGGTGTGCCGACTCCAGTCCTCCACCGACTGCAGTTGCACCGCCAGCGGCCCGTGTTGGAAGCGCGAATCCTCGCGCGCCTGCTCCATCCGGTGGTGGCACAGGTAATTGGCACGCCCCTTGAGCAGGGCAACCTTCAAGTCGACGCCAAGCGCATCGCGCACCCGCGGGAGGTCGCGCAGGAACAGTTGGTCCTGCAGCGCACGGGTGCCGGTGGACACGATCGTGCGTGCGCCCGACAGCAGGATCGGCACCAGGTACGCAAAGGTCTTGCCGGTGCCAGTGCCGGCCTCGGCCAGCAACACATCGCGATCGGCAATGGTGTCTGCAATCGCAGCCGCCAACCTCTGCTGCGCCTCACGCTGGACGAACCCGGGAACTGCCCGTGCCAGCACCGATTCTGCAGCCAGCGCAGCACCGGCTTCGCGGCCGCGAGGGCCGGACTCGGAATTCGCCACGATCACTGCACGGGCTGTGGCACGGGCGCGGCTGGCGCCGGTTGTGCGGGTTGCGGCTCCCGCTTCGCTGGGTCATCCCCACCGAACAGGCCCCGCAGGAGTTGTCCGGCACGCTCCAGCGGATCAGCGGATCCATCGACGGGACCAGCGGGTGGAATCGGATTGCCGAATTCGTCCAGCTCCGGTGGCGGCGGGTACTGGCAGGGCTGGTAGGACGGTGCATGACCGACCACGAAAGGATAACGGCGGGCGCCGGGGCAATCCGGATCGGTCGCCTGGCCATCAAGCACCCAACGCCAGTCCATGCCTGCGTTGGACAGCCGCAACGGCGCACTCGGCAGGCGACTGAAAATCTCCGACCACACCCGCATCCCGCCGGTTGCTCCGTACAGGCCGGTGGCCCGGTTCTGGTCATTGCCGACCCAGACCACGGCCAAGTGGTCGCCGGTGTAGCCGGCAAACCAACTGTCGCGACCGTCATTGCTGGTTCCGGTCTTGCCCGCCGGTGACAACCGCCCCAAGCCGTCGCGAACCAATCCGTTGCCGGTGCCAGAGCTCACCGCGAATTGCAGCGCGGTTCCGACCAGTCGGGCAGAAAGCGAATCACCAGGCTGCGCCGGCGGCACCGAACTGTCATACAGCTTGATCGCCCGGCCCTGCGGATCAAGCACGCCGCGAACCGCATGCAGCGGATGGATCTCGCCACCGGACGCCAGGAACTCGTACAGCTGCGCCATCGCGTAGGGGCTCTGGTCTGTGGCCCCGAGCAGCAACGACGGCTGCGGCACGGCTTGGATCCCCGCCAAGGTGCGGATCAGGTCCGCCAGTCGCTGCGGCTGGACCTCCATTCCCAATCGCACCGTGGCCTGGTTGTAACTGTGGGCCAAGGCATCGACGAGGGACACCTCGCCGTGGCTGCGGCCATCGGCATTCGCAGGCTTCCATACCCGCCCCCTCCCGAGGCCGATCGCAACCGGACCATCGCTGATCGGGCTTGCCAGCGACCACTTCTCAGGTTGCGCGAACGCCAGCAGATACACGAACGGCTTGAGCAGTGAGCCAACCGGCCGACGTGCATCGACCGCTCGATTGAAGCCTGGCTCGGTGTAATCGCGTGAACCGACCACGGCCAGCACATCGCCGTTATGCGCGTCGGTCACCACCAGCCCAGCCTGCAGCGGCGGCCGGCCGCGTCGGTCCAGTGCGGCCAGGGTGCGCGACACCGCGCCTTCGGAATAGGCCTGCGCGGACGGGGACATGCCCGTCATCACGCTCAACCCGGCGCCAGAGAGTTGGTCCGCGGGATAGTCCCGTGCCAGTTGCTTGCGCACCAAGTCGACATAAGCCGGGAACCGGTTCGCATTCGGCGTGCCCGGACTGGCCGCCACGCCCAGCGGCGCTGCAACCGCATTGTGGTAGTCCTTTTCGTCGATCAGGCGCGTGTCCAGCATCTGCCTCAACACGAAGTTGCGCCGTTCCAGCGCGCGCTCCGGGTTGCGCCGCGGGTTGTACCAAGATGGACCCTTGACCATGCCGATCAGCAGCGCGATCTGTTCGGTCGACAAGTCCTTGAGGTCCTTGCCATACCAGAACTCTGCCGCGGCAGCCACGCCACGGATCGACTGGGCGCCATTCTGGCCGAGGTCGACCTGGTTGAGGTAGGCCTCCATGATGGTGCGCTTGTCGTAGCGCGCCTCCAGCAGGAGCGCGAACAGGATTTCCTTGAACTTGCGCCGGTAGGTCTGCTCCTTGCCAATGCCCAGCAGCCCGCTGCGGGCGAGCTGCTGGGTCAGGGTGCTGGCCCCCTGCCGGGTCTCGCCGCCCGACCTGACATTGACGAAGACCGCGCGCAGCATGCCGCTGAAATCGATGCCGATGTGATGGTTGAAATCCCGATCCTCGACCGCCTGCAACCCGGTAACGAGCAGTTCGGGCACCTCCTCGATCCGCACCAGGCGGCGCTCCTCCTGCAATTGGCCATACAGGGTTGCGATCCGCGCCGGGTCCATGCGTGCGCTGCGCAAGGCGCGGCGACCGCTGAGATCCTGGATCCCGGCCACGCTGCCATTCTGCAACATCGCCTCGACGACGATCGGGGCAACGCGACCGTCGATGTCGACATAACCGCGGCTGGAAATGCGCCAGCGCCCGCCGTTGCGGGCATAGGTTCCGGGTGTGTTGCCATCCCCTGGGCGATAGGCAGCGGCTTCCAGTTCGTACTTCAGGGTCCGGGCGTCCATCGCCAACCCGCTGCGCAGGACCAGGGGGCGTGCATAGACCCGGGTCGGAACCTGCCAGCGCAGCTTGCCGAAGCGCTCACCGACCTGATGGTTCAGGTACAGCAGGTACGGGATCAGGAAGCCCAGCAACAGCGCGAAAGCGAGCAGCCCGAGCCGGAACAGGCCACCGCGCAACAGTCCGGTGGACTCCTGCGAACCTGCATCGTTTTCCCCGTCCAGCAGGTCATCATCATCGATCCGGGGCATGGGCGGGCGGAACGCTCCAACGTCATCTTGACGGCGACAGGGCCCAGTCTAGCGCAGAGATGGCGCACTCCCGCTGAATCCCGGCTCATCCGGATCCGCGCGCCCGGGCCTCACTCTCGCCGCGCCGAACGTACCCCAGGCAACGATTCCAGCCTGGCCAGCAGCAGCCCGAGCTGGCCGAAATCAGCGACCCGCGCACGCAATGCAATCCGCACCCGGCCGTAGCCACCGCGCATCTGTTCGGAATTCAGACCCAGCACATGGACCCCGAGCTGGGCCATCAGGGTGGTGATGTCCTTGAGCAGGGCCTTGCGGTCGATCGCGTCGATGCGGATCGCCACCACCTGCCCCTGCTGGCGCGCACCCCACTCCACCGGCAGGACGCGGGCAGGCTCCTTGCCGGCCAGGCGCAGGAATGCCGCGCAGTCCGGGCGGTGCACGCTGACCCCGCGCGCGCGCGTCAGGTAGCCGACGATGGCCTCGCCGGGCAACGGCTGGCAGCAACGTGCCACTTGCGCCAGCAGGTTGTCCACGCCTTGCACGGTGACGGTACCGGCCGCGCGGCCCACGCCGCCCTCGTGCAGGACCGGGGTCGGGGTCGGCGCGGGCTCGTCGCGCGTGCGTTCCAATTCGAGCAAGGCCCGCCCGATCTGCCCCGGCCCGATATCCCCGAGTGCAACCGCCACCAGCAGGTCGTCGACGTTCGCGGCATTGAAACGCGCCAGCACCGGGGTCAGGTCGGCATGCAGCAGGCCCATCCGACGCAGGTCATGATCCAGCAGCTCGCGCCCAGCCTGCAGGTTGCGTTCGCGGTCGAGCTTGTTGAACCAGGACCGCACCTTTTCGCGGGATCGACTGCTGGCGAGGAAGCCGTTGCTGGCGACCAGCCAGTCACGGCTGGGATCAGGCAGCTTGCCGGTCAGGATTTCGACCCGCTGCCCGGTATGCAGCGTGTAGGTGAGCGGCACGATCCGGCCATCGACCTTGGCGCCGCGGCAGCGGTGCCCGACCATGGTGTGGACTTGGTAGGCGAAGTCGAGCACCGTGCTGCCCTGCGGCAAGTCGATGACCTCGCCTTTTGGCGTCAACGCATAGACGCGATCCTCGACCAGATCGCTGTCCACGCCCTGCAAGGGCGTGGTATCGCCCTCGCGCGCCGCGTCCGCAGCCTGCTCAAGCAGCTTGCGCATCCACGCAATGCGCTTGTCCATGGTCGCGCCGCCGGCGCTGCTGCCTTCCTTGTAGCGCCAGTGCGCGGCGACGCCCAGCTCGGACAGCGCGTGCATCTCGCGGGTACGGATCTGCACTTCCACGGTCTTGCCTTCCGGCCCGATCACCGCGGTGTGCAGCGAGCGATAGCCATTGGGCTTGGGGCGCGCGATGTAATCGTCGAACTCGCTGGGGATCGGCACCCATTGCGCGTGCACCAATCCCAGCACCGCATAGCAGGTGGGAATGTCGTCCACCAGCACCCGCAGCGCACGCAGGTCGTACAACTCATCGATCGGCAGCTGCTTGCGCTGCATCTTCTTCCAGATGCTGTAGAGGTGCTTGGGCCGGCCCGCCACGTCGGCGCTGATGCCCTGCTCGGCCACCACGTCGCGCAGGCGTACCTTGACCTGTTCGATGAAGCGCTCGCGACCGACGCGGTTATCGTCCAGCGACTGCGCGATCCGCAGATAATCCTCGGTCTGCAGCACGCGGAAGGCCAGGTCCTCGAGTTCCCACTTCAGCTGCCAGATACCCAGCCGGTTGGCCAGCGGCGCGTGGATGTCGCGGGTCATTGTCGCCAGTGCACGCTGCTCCTCCATCGGCAAGCGCCAGACCGCACGCATGCGCGCCAGTTGCCGCGCCAGCACCAGCGGCACCACCCGCAAATCGCGCACCAGGGCCAGCAACAGGCGGCGCATGCCTTCCGGGTTGCGGCCACCGCCATGGTCTCGGTGCAATGCCCACACCCGACTGGCCGCGCGCTGGCCTTCCAGCAGCACGTGCAGGCGCTCCGGGACGGCCACGCCGGCCTCCTTGGCTGCGGCCTCCAGCCCGATCAATGCATCCAACAGGGCCGCTGCGATCACTTCGGCATCCGCATGCAGCGCGGCGAGATTGGAGAGGGTGTCGGCAAGTACCTCGGCGCGATCGCGCATCGGCGCACCGGACCGGGCCTGCGCCAACCACAGTTCAGCCAAGGGTTCCGGGATGGCACCGTTCGGGACGCAGGCCAAGGCGGTCCCGTAATCCAGCGTCTGCGTGACGGTTCGAGCGTGCATGCAACTACAGTAGCGAGGACGGCGCGACGCGACCAGCCATCACGGCTGCGTTAGCAACAGATGCAGCCTTGTCGCCAAGCGCTTGGCCGATATCGCACCCTTGACGCCAAGTTCCTGCGCAAACAGTTGCACGCGAAGCTCCTCCAGTTCCCAGCGCAGCGTGCGGGCTTCGGGATTGGCAGGGTCGGCCGCGGCCAGCGCATCGGCAAATGGCTTGAGATCCAGCATTCGCGCCTGATCCTTGGTCGGGTCGCGTTGGGCACGTTCGGCACGCAAGGCCAGCGCCTTGAGATAGCGCGGGTACTCGGCCAGCGCCTCGGCCGGGACGTCGCGCAGGAACCCCGGTGCAACCAGCGCATCGAGCTGTGATTGCATGTCATCGAGGTTGGCGCGTGCCCAGCCCATCAATTTGGATTCCAACTTGCCGCGCACTTCTGCCACCAGCGCAAGGATGGCCTCGGCCTGCTTGAGCCGCGCCATCGCTTCACCAAACAGCGCCTTGCCGATCGTCTCCACGCGCTGGGCAAAGGCCTCGCCATCACGCACGGCCAGCAGGCCGTCCGCGGTGAGCGCGGCGAAGGCGCCATCGACCAGATCCGCACGCAGGCGGTCGGCGTCTTTCAGGCCATCACGCCGTGGATTGTTTGACTCGATCGCCGCGTACAGCAAGGAAATCTTCGGCTGCACCGGCAACTGCTTGCGTGCCTGTTTGCACTTGTCGGCCAGCGCCAGTGCCAGCAAGCGGCGCACGCCCTGCGGATGCAAGCGCTCCGCCACCTCGCGCTGTGCGTGCAGGGCCAGCGAGACGCTCTCGCCGTCGTCTTGCAAGGCCGGATAGGCAGGCACGCCCCCCGCGCCGGGCACCGACAGCGGCACCGGTGTTTCAGGAAAATTGAGCATGCCGGTTTTCGCCATGCCTTTTGCCGCATGTTGGGCAAAGGCCTGCGCGGCACGTTCGCCGAAGCGCGTGCGCAGATCATCGAGATCACGCGATTCGGCCAGCACCGTCTTGCCATCCAGCAGGCGCAGGTTGGCGCGCAGGTGGGCATCAATACTTGCCGCATCGAACTCCAACGCACTGACTTCAATGCCAGACAGTTTTTTCAGGAAGCGCGCCAGCGTGCCTTCAACACTATCCGCCTCGGGCTGCGGGTGCGCCTCGGCAAATGCGCGGGCGAAGTCCGGCGCCGGCACGAAACCGCGCCGCAGCGCCTTTGGCAGCGACTTGATCAATGCCGTCGCCTTGTCCTCGACAAATCCCGGTGCCAGCCACGACAGCCGCGCCGCATCCAGCGCACCCAGCAGATGCAGCGGCACCGCCACGGTCATGCCGTCGTCCACTGCGCCAAGCTCGAAACGGTAGGCCACCGCCAGCCGGGTATCGCCCAAGGCCAGATAGGCCGGGAAGCGCGCGGCATCGGTTTGGTCAGCCACCAGCAGCTCATCGCGGCTCCATTCCAGCGCCGCCTTGTGTTCCTTCGACAATTTTCCGTACCACGCATCCAGCGCCTGCGTGTTGTGAATATGCGCGGGCAGGCGATCCAAATACCAACGTGCCTGCCAATCTTCGTCCACCACCAGCCCGACCCGGCGCTGCTTGGCCTCTTCCTGCTGTGCGAGTTCCAGCGTGCGCAGATTGCGGGGCAGGAACGCGCAGCGGGTATTGATCTCGCCAGTCAGCAAGGCATCGCGCACGAAGATCGCGCGCGCCGCTTCCGGAAATAACGCGCCGTAATGGATCGGTTTCTTCGGTGCCAGCACCAGCCCGAACAGACTGATCTGTTCGCTGCCCAGCACCCGCCCCTGCGCTCGCGACCAGTGCGGGTCGTGCGGGCGACGCGCCAGCAGATGCGGAAGCTCGGCAATCGCCCAATCCGGCTCGATCGCGGCATTGATCAATGCCCACACCTTTTCGGTATCCAGCAGATTGGCCGACAGCAGCCACGGCGGCGGTTTGCTCGCGAGTTTGGAACCGGGGAACAGCAAAAACTTGCGCCCACGCGGGCCGTCGAACTGACCCTTCTCGTTGCGATGGCCGATCTGGGTGGGCAGGCCGGCGATCAGGGCGCGGTGCAGCAAGGTGTAATCCGCCGCGGCCTCACCCGTCGTCTTCCAGCCCAAGTCCTCGCACTGCAGCTTCAACTGCCGGTGCAATTCCCACCATTCGCGCAGGCGCAGGAAGCCGAGGAAGTGCTTGTCCGCCCATTTGCGCAGCTGCGACTGGGTCATCGCCTCGTGCGCTTCGCGGTAGCCCTGCCACAGCTTGAGGATGCCGACGAATTCCGACTTGGCATCGGCGAACTGCGCGTGCGCAGCATCGGCAGCGGCGCGGGCATCGGCCGGGCGCTCGCGCGGGTCCTGCACGCCGAGGAAGCTGGCGATCACCAGCACATCGGCCAGCACACCGTGCGCTTGCGCGGCCACCAGCATGCGCGAGAGCTTCACGTCCACCGGCAGCTTGGCCATGGCCTTGCCGATCGTGGTGAGCCTGCGCTCGCCATCCACCGCGCCCAGCTCGTTCAACTGCTGCCAGCCATCGGCGACGGCGCGTGAATCCGGCGGTTCGAGGAAGGGAAACTTTTCGATCTCGCCCAGACCCAGCGCCAACATGCGCAGGATCACCCCGGCCAGCGCGGCGCGGCGGATTTCCGGGTCGGTGAATTCCGCGCGGGACTGGAAATCCGCTTCGGCATACAGGCGGATGCACACGCCCGGCGCGATGCGCCCGCAGCGGCCGGCACGCTGGTTGGCACTGGCCTGCGAGATATCTTCGATATGCAGGCGATCGAGCTTCTGGCGCGGGCTGTAGCGCTTGACCCGCGCCACGCCGGGGTCGATCACGTAGTGGATGCGCGGCACCGTCAGCGAGGTTTCCGCCACATTGGTGGCCAGCACGATGCGCCGCGCAGGGCCGGGATGGAATACCCGGTCTTGGTCCTTGGCCGACAGCCGCGCGTACAGCGGCAGCACTTCGGTATGCCGGTACTTGCGCCGCTCCAGTGCCTGATGCGCATCGCGGATCTCGCGCTCGCCGGGCAGGAAGATCAGCACATCGCCGATGGACTTTTCTTTCTGGATTTCATCACAGGCGGCGACGATGCCATCCAGCAGGGTGCGCTCGCCCGCATCCTCACCCTCGCCTTCGATCGGCCGATAGCGCAGTTCCACCGGATAGCCGCGGCCTTCCACTTGCACCACCGGCGCACCACCAAAATGCGCAGCGAAGCGCTCGGTATCGATGGTGGCCGATGTCACCACCAATTTCAGATCAGGCCGACTCGGCAGCAGCTGCTTGAGGTAGCCCAGCAGGAAATCGATATTGAGGCTGCGCTCGTGCGCCTCGTCGATGATCAAGGTGTCGTATTTCGACAGCCAACGGTCGTGCTGGATCTCCGCCAGCAGGATGCCGTCGGTCATGAACTTGACCGCCGTGCTTTCGCTCACCGCATCGTTGAAGCGCACCTGAAAGCCGACCGCACCGCCCAGCGGCACCTGCAATTCTTCCGCCACCCGCCGCGCCACCGAACGCGCCGCCAGCCGCCGCGGCTGGGTGCAGCCAATCACCCCGGCCGCGCCGCGCCCGGCGGCCAGGCACAGCTTGGGCAGCTGGGTGGTCTTGCCGCTGCCGGTCTCACCGGCGATCACCACGACTTGGTGCTTGCGAATTAGCGCGATGACGTCCTGCGCATGCGCGGCGATCGGCAAGTCTTCCGCCACCTGTGCCTTGGGCAGCTGCGCGGCACGGCGCTCGCGCTCGCCGAGGGAGGCCGCCAGCTTCGACTGGAAGGCCGCGCGCAGCGCATCATCCGCGGGCTTGCCCTGCCACTTGCCCAGCAGCCCCAGCAGGCGGCCACGGTCGCGGGTCAGCGCGGCGTCGATGGCACGACGGGCCTGCCTGATTGCAGATTCAGGCCGTGGCTTGGCATTGGCGTCAACAGTCCCCATCTATCGAAAGCAGGCGAATTTTCAATTTCTAGCGCGCGTGGTTTGCGCGTATTGTCGCAACAAGCCCGCACCCTGAGCGCAATGGAGACCGTCATGGCCAAATCCAGCAACAAATCCAGCAGCAAGACCCGCAGCCAGCCCACAAGCAAGGGCAAGCCCGGCAGCAAGCCCACCAAGGCAACACGCACGGAGAGTCCAAGTATCGATATCGGCATCGACGCCAAGGACCGCGCCGACATCGCCGCCGGGCTGGCGCATGTGCTTGCCGATGCCTACACGCTGTACCTGAAGACTCACAACTTCCACTGGAACGTGACCGGACCGATGTTCAACACCCTGCACACCATGTTCGAGACGCAGTACACCGAGCAATGGGCCGCGCTGGACGCCATCGCCGAACGCATCCGCGCATTGGGCTTCAACGCCCCCGGCAGCTACGCCGAATTCGCCCGCCTGACGACGATCCGGGAAGAACCCGGGATGACGGCGGCGCCGGCCTGGCACGACATGGTGCAGCAATTGGTGGACGGCAACGAAGCGCTCTGCCGCACCGCGCGGGTGGCCCTCGACGTGGCCGATGACGCCGACGATGCCCCCACCGAAGACCTTCTGACCCAGCGCCTGCAAACCCACGAAAAGTACGCCTGGATGCTGCGCTCGATGCTGCAGTAGGCGCGCACCACAGGGGCGCGATGTCGTGTCGCAACGCACTGGATCGGCGCAAGGGCAGGCCCGACCTGCCGGTACAATGCGCCGATGCAGATCGGCCCTCACAGCATCCAGCCGGCGGTCGCGCTGGCCCCGATGGCCGGCGTGACCGACAAGCCATTCCGGCAACTGGTCAAGCGTCTCGGCGCCGGCCTTGCGGTCTCGGAGATGACCCTCTCCGACCCGCGCTTCTGGACCACGGCCAAATCCCGCACGCGGATGGACCACGCCGGTGAGCCGGACCCGATCAGCGTGCAGATCGCCGGCACCGATCCGGTCGCACTGGCCGAGGCGGCGCGCTACAACGTCGACCACGGCGCGCAGATCATCGACATCAACATGGGCTGCCCGGCCAAGAAGGTCTGCAATGTGCTGGCCGGTAGCGCCTTGATGCGCGATCCGCAACTGGTGGGCCGCATTCTGGAGGCCGTGGTGCAAGCCGTGAACGTGCCGGTGACCCTGAAGATCCGCACCGGCTGGGATGCCGACAACCGGAACGCGCCCGAAATCGCCCGGATTGCCGAGGACGCCGGCATCGCGGCGCTGGCGGTGCACGGCCGCACCCGCGACCAGCACTACACGGGTCTTGCCGAGTACGACACCATCGCGCAGATCAAATCGCTGTTGCGCATCCCGATCATCGCCAATGGCGATATCGATTCACCGCAGAAGGCCGCATTCGTGCTGAACACAACCAAGGCCGATGCGGTGATGGTCGGCCGCGCCGCACAAGGGCGGCCGTGGTTGCTGGGACAGATCGCGCATTTCCTTGCGACCGGCGAATCGCTGCCCGACCCGACGTTGTCCGAGATTCGCGACATCCTGCTCGCACATCTGCAGGCCTTGCACGCGCACTATGGCGAGGACTCCGGCGTGCGCATCGCCCGCAAGCACCTCGGCTGGTATGCCAAGGATCGCCCGGAGAACGCTGCCTTCCGCGCCGTGGTCAACCGTGCACAAACCGCCGAGGAACAACTGCACCTGACGCGCGATTATTTCGATGCGCTGGCCGCCGGCGTCGCGCCGGACTTGCCAAAAGCGGCGTGAGGGTCACGCCATCGCGCTTGACACCCACGTTCGGTCAAGCTATTCAGCACGCGGACTCCACGGGACGGCCTGCGAATGGATTCGGGTGAGGACGGAAACAGCAACCGACGCCCGATTGCCGCACGCGGCAACGCGGGCATGCAGAAAATCGCAGCCGGGTTGTCGCGTGGCGGCATCACGCCCAACCAGATTTCGGTGGCAAGCATCGCATTCGCCGGCTTCGGCACCTGGGCACTACTGGCCCTGCCCTCGCCCTGGGGTCCGTGGCTGTGCGCGGCCGGGATCCAGGCACGCCTGTTGTGCAACCTGTTCGATGGCATGGTCGCGGTCGAAGGCGGCAAGCGGACGGCGACCGGTGGGCTGTACAACGAGGTGCCCGATCGCATTGCAGACAGCATGTTGATCGTGGCCCTCGGTTACGCCATCGCCTTGCCTTGGCTCGGCTGGGTCGGCGCCCTGCTCGCGGCGCTGACCGCCTATGTCCGCACGCTCGGCGGAGCACTCGGGCAGGCGCAGGATTTCCGCGGGCCGATGGCCAAGCAGCATCGCATGGCGACGATGACCGCTGCCTGCGCGTTGGCGCCGTTCGAGGCCTGGTCCCAGCATTCGTCGTGGCTATTGACCGCGGCCAGCGCGATTATCGCCATCGGCGCACTCCTGACCTGCTGGACGCGATTGCGCACGATCGCCACGCGCCTGCAGGAAACGACATGATCGAACGTGCCGCCGCTGCAACCCTGGTCGGCTTCACCCGCCTGCTGGTCGGCGCCAGTGCGCAATGGCAGGTGCCACCGCCAGATGCGCAATGCCTGTATTTCGCCAACCACAGCAGCCACCTCGACACGCTGGCGATCTGGACCGCGCTTTCGCCCGGGTTGCGCGCGCGCACGCGGCCGGTCGCCGCGCGCGACTACTGGGACAAGCCTGGGCTGCGCCGCTACCTCGCAGGCAACGTGCTGCATGCGGTGCTGATCGAACGCCGCAAGGAAGCCCGCGACGGCGATCCGCTGGAACCCGTGATCACTGCACTTCAACAGGGCGCTTCGCTGATCCTGTTCCCCGAAGGCACGCGCACCGCCGAGCGCCTGCCGCAACGTTTCCGAGGCGGACTGTATCGCCTCGCCCAACAGTTCCCCGACCTGCTATTGATGCCGACTTATCTGGATACCCTGCACCGGAGCATGCCCAAGGGCGCGCACATCCCGTTGCCGTTGTACTGCAGCGTGCGCTTTGGTCGGGCGTTGCCGCGCATCGATGGCGAAGCGCGCGAGGCCTTCCTCGACCGCGCACGCACCGCAGTGGTGGCACTGGCGGGAGGTGAAGCCGCATGAATGCACTGGCTGCACAAGAGAAACTGCTGTGGGTGTTCGGCGGCATCGTCGCCCTGCTGTTGGTGGCTTCGCTGGTCGGTTGGTTGCTGTCGCGACGCGCCGGTGGTGGCGTCGACAGCGTACGCAACCTCAACGCGCGGGTACGTGCCTGGTGGGGCATGGTAGCGGTGCTGGGCGTTTGCTTCCTCCTCGGGCCAACCGCGAACCTGGTGGTATTCGCCTGCATCTCGTTCTTCGCCCTGCGCGAGTTCATCACCCTCACCCCGACCCGCGCCGGCGACCATCTACCGCTGGTGGTGGCTTTCTATGTGCTGATCCCGGTGCAGTACTGGCTGATCCACGACGGCTGGTACGGCCTTTTCTCGATCTTCATCCCGGTCTATGCCTTCCTCGCCCTGCCGGCGCTTGCGGTGTTCGGCGGCGACACCCGCGATTTTCTCGAACGCAGCACCAAGATCCAGTGGGGCGTCATGATCGCGATCTACTGCATCAGCCACGCGCCGGCGCTACTGATCCTGCACCTGCGCGGTTATGCCGGGCAGGGCCCGCTGTTGCTGCTGTACCTGATGCTGGTCGTGCAGATCAGCGACGTGATGCAATACGTATTCGGAAAGCTGTTCGGCAAACACAAACTGGCGCCGCTGGTGAGCCCATCGAAGACCGTCGAGGGTCTGGTCGGCGGCGGACTCGCGGCGGTCGCCATCGGCACCGGGCTGTGGTGGATCACCCCGTTCACGCCATTGCAGTCGGCGGCGATGTCGGCGCTGATCGTGGCCTGTGGCGTGCTCGGTGGCCTTGCCCTGTCGGCGGTCAAGCGCAGCCTTGGCGCCAAGGACTGGGGGCAGATGATCGAAGGCCACGGCGGGATGATGGACCGCATGGATTCGGTGACCTACGCTGCGCCTGTGTTCTTCCACGTGACCCGTTACTTCTTCTCCGGCTGACGCCAGATCCGCTGCCACAGTTCGCCCCATGTGAGGCGCATTTTCCATTCGAACTTCGGTCGCCGCGGCGGATCGAGCGCAATCCAGCGCCCACCCTGTTCGTGCGCGACAGCGAAGTTGAAGCCGTAATCCGGCTCGCTGCCCATGCGCAGGTCCGACAGGACAAGTTCGCCGCCAACGGTCTGCGCCCTCACGAATCCATGGGTGAACCACGTCAGACGCTGCACCGCGGGCACCATGCCAGCCGCATGCAGCGCACCCACGTTGGAACGATAGGCAGTGAACTGGATCCGGCCACGATCGACCGCCAGCGATCGGAAGCCTTCGACATAGCCCTCCGGGGTCATCGCAACCACCCGCCAAAGCAACGTATTGAACGGCATCGGCACCGAAAAGCGCGGCGCATCAGCAAGGCCGATCACCGCCAGCGCACGCTCGGCCTCGCTTTCGACCAGCGCCTTGGCCGCAAGCGACCAGCCAAGGTAGCCCACGCCAAGCACCAAGCCCGCCATCACCGCCCGCTGCCCCAGCGGCTTGTTCCAAGCCCACCACGCCAGCATGAACGCCAACAGCCACGGCGAGGTAAACAGCGGATCGACGATGAACAGGCTACCCCACATCAGCGGCGGCACCGGCAAGGGCCAGAACAACTGCGTGCCGTAGATGGTGAAGCTGTCCAGCAGCGGATGCGCCATCAGGCAGGCGAAGATCGCCCACCACCAGCGCGTCGGCGCCTGCGCCACCCGACCG
>NZ_JADZDS010000040.1 GCF_020850895.1 Thermomonas sp.
GCCACCGCATCAAGCCGCGGGATCGACAGCACCACGCCGACCAGCAGGCCGAGGAAGGAGGCGATGAACGGATCGGCCAGAATCTGCCCGGACACCGTCAAGCTGCCGACATTGGCGATGAAGAACGCGGTCAACCCGGCAGCCACCGGCGCCGCCTGCGTTTTCGCACGCACCTGGGCCAGCGTTGCCCGCCACATCGCAAGGGCGATATTGAGCATCACCAGCAAAAAGCCCAACACGCCCGGCACACCGAGTTCGAACATGATCCGGCTGGGCGCGCTTTCCTGCCAAGCCCTGGGCCGCGCAGCGTTCAGATTGTGCGCGCCCGGAGTGGCGAAACCGAGACCGCCGCCGAAGAACCCCTCTTGTTGGAGCGTGGTCGCCACGGCGGCGAAACCCTGCCCCTGAATGCTTTCCGCCGCATCGAACTTCAGGCCCTGACCGCTGTAATAGCGCATATTGGCCGAATCCTCGGACAGCCAATCGCCGGTGATGAAGACGCTGCCCAAGGGAATCAGCAGCAGCCCCAGCAGCGCCGCCGCCCGCGCCTGGCGCCCGGCCTGCCAGTAAATCCAGACCAGGGCCAGCGCGAACACCGGCAGCATGTACACCATCTTGCGACGACCGCACAGCAGCAGGGCGACGATCGCGAACGCGCTCAGCGCCACCCAGCCATAGCGGCGCGTGCCCTTGGCGGAAATGGCCAGCACCAGCGACAGGATGCTCACCGCCGCCGCATGCCAGCCCATCACGTCGGCTGAACGGTAGAAACCGGCGATCATGTCCACCATATATCCCGCTCCCCAGCGCACCCATGTATAGCCAAAGATGTCGCTGCCGAGAATCGTCCAATCAGGGAACCAGTTCAGATATTCGAAGATTCCACCGGTCAGCATCACCCCGTTGACGAGGCAATACGCGGCCAGCATCGCGCGCAGCATCCGCAAGTCGCGGGCATAGTGGAAGCCGGCCACCACGGCCAGAAAAATCAGTCCGTAGGAAAACATCCCCAGCAGGGTGTACATCCAGGAGCCGGGCCCATAGGTGGCCGAGATGATCGCCGCCGGCGCACACAGCGATATCAGCAGCAGCAGCGCCTTGGCGATCTTTGGATAGGGCCGCCCGAAGCCGCGCCACCAGCCGCGCGTATGGGCCATGCCGGAAATGACGAGGGCGATGAAAATCGGCGCCGTCACCAGCACCAGCCAGCCCGGCGTGCCCGGCACCAGCTTGCGCAGCGGGTCTTGCACCGCCGCCAGCAGGATCATCAGCACGATCCCCCAGCGCCAACGCGCAAAGCTCAGGCAGGCGAACCCGATGGACAGTCCAAGCAGCACGTACAGCCACATCAGCGGGAAGTCTCCGTGACAAAGGTCAGCGCCGCCATCACCCCATCGACGACGCGCCCGAAATTGTAGCCGTCCAGCACCCGCGCCTGCGCCGCCTGCCCCATCCGCGCCAACGCCTCGCGCCCACCGCCATGGCGGGCCAGCAGCGCCGACAGCGCCGCCACATCGCCACAGCCGAACACTTCGCCGGTGACGCCGGTCGTCACCAGATCGACCGCACTGCCCACCTGGTCGCTGACCAGCGCCGGCAGCCCGCAGGCCATCGCCTCGTTGACCACCAGCCCCCAAGTTTCCCCCGAATCCGAGGGCAACAGCAGCGCGTCGGAGGCCGCATAGGCCGCGGTGATCTCCGACTGGTTGAGAAAGCCGGCGAAGTGCACCGGCAGGCCTTGCGCCGCCTGCTGCAATTGCTCGCGCAGCGGGCCGTCGCCGACCATCAGAATCTGGATGTCGGAACGCTGCGCCTCGGTCAGCCGCCGCACCGCTTCGATGATGTCACCGGGGCGTTTTTTCTCCACGAATTTTCCGGAGAACAGGAAGGTGGTGCGCTCGGAATCCAGACCGAAGCGGGCCCGCAACGCGGGGACGCCAAGTTCCTGCCGCCAGCGTTCGGCCGCATCGCGGAAGCGCGCATTGTCGATGCAATAGGGTGTCGAAAAAATGCGCTTCTCCGGCACGCCCGCCGCGCGCAGATAATCCCGATTGTTGCTACCGATCGCCAGGCAAGCCGCATATCGCGCCAGCAGCCTCGCGTGCAGGAAGCGTTTCCAGCGGGCCCGCGGCCGCAACCCGTTGGCCTCGCCGCGCACGATGCAGGGAATGCCCAACCGCTTGCACGCCCACAGAGCCTGCAACGCCATCTTGGTGCCCCAGCCGTTGACGATCACCGCATCAAAACGCTCATCGCGAAACACCCACGCCACCGAAGGTGTATCGCAGCCGCGAAACGCAGTCAGCGAAGGCTGCCGCGACACATTGTCCAGCACGGAATGCGCATAGCCTTCCAGCAGCGGCACATCCCATTCAAACGCCACCCCGAACTCCCGCCCCTGCTCGGCCGCATCCGGCACCATCGCGAAAAACACCTGCAGATCGATGCCCACCCGCTGCCCGAGCAGCCGCAGCCACGGCACCTGATACTGGATCGGATGGGTGGTGACCATTGCGACGCGCATCAGGAAATCTCCCCACACATGGCGTCATTCATTCCCTGGCACCCCTTCATTCCCCGCCGTCCCCGCGCAGGTGGGGCCCCATGGGCGTTGGCTCTTTCACGCATGCTGCATGAACGTCCATGGATGCCCGCCTTCGCGGGCATGACGATGATGCCTGCCCGTCGTCCCCGCGCAGGCGGTGACCCATGGACGTTGGCTCTTTCACGCATGATGCATAAACGTCCATGGATGCCCGCCTTCGCGGGCATGACGGATTTCCCTTGCTCGTCGTCCCCGCGCAGGCAGGGACCCATGGACGTTGTTTTTCAACCCATCCAATCACAGCACCAGACGCAGCGGCACGATGCGTGCAGCATGCAGAAAATCCTTGTCGGTCGTGAGCAATGCCAGATCATGCTCGATGCATAACTGGGCGATGAGCGCATCGATGGTTCCGATCTGGACACCACGGCGCCGGCACCGGTTGCGCAACAACGCCGCTTCGTTGTGCGTTTCACGGGAAGGATTCAGGATCGGAAGTACCTGGAACCGTTCGACGATCAAGGCCTGAGCCTTGGGGCCGTTGAAGCCTTGCAAAAGCTCCTGCAGCACGATCCCGGCCGTGACAATGACATCACCATCGAGCAATGCCTTGCGCAACACGACAACCGCCGGCTGATCCGGCACAGCATCGCGCCGAAGAGCAAGCGACCACACGCTGGTATCAACGAACAGGCTCAACGGCGGCTGCGCTCGGCATTGTGGTCAAAACTCTTGTCCCACTCGAGATTGCCGAGCAATTCAACGATCCGTTTTTGCTCGCGCCGGGCAATGAATTCCTTCAGCGCCAAGGTGACGGCCGCCTTCTTCGTCGGCTCGCCGCTGATGGCAACGGCGCGATCGATCAACTCCGGATCAAGAGCAAGGTTGGTTGCCATGGCGCACCTCCACACAATACGCTACACATGAATTTCCGGAATTGCAATTGACCGAACGGGTTGAGTCGAAAGCCAAGACGACGATCGAAGCAGCTCTTCCACCCACGACGCCACCCATTCCCCGTCGTCCCCGCGCAGGCAGGGACCCATGGACGTTGGCTCTTTCACGCATGAGGCATGAACGTCCATGGATGCCCGCCTTCGCGGGCATGACGATGATGCTTGCCCGTCGTCCCCGCGCACGCGGGGCCCCACAGCCGCACCGTGCTGCCGGTGTGCTCGACGATCCGTCGTCCCCGCGCACGCGGGGCCCCATGGACGTTGGCACTTTCACGCATGATGCATGAACGTCCATGGATGCCCGTCTCCGCGGGCATGACGATGATGCTTCCCCGTCGTCCCCGCGCAGGCGGGGACCCATGGACGTTGGCTCTTCCACGCATGATCCATAAACGTCCATGGATGCCCGCCTTCGCGGGCATGACGATCTGTGGCTGGATGCCCGCCTGGGACAGACATCCGCCTGACAGAAGCGGCGCGGGCATGACGGCCTTACACAACGCGATTTTCACCCGTCACTCCCGCGCAGGCGGGAGTCCATGGACGTTGCTCCTGCCTCTTGTCTTTCATTCCCCAATCCGGCGCCAACACCCACCAGCTTCGGTCCGGCAAGCAACAATCGCAGCGCCCAGAAAAACCCACGCACTTCCGCCAACAACGTCGGCGGAATCCGCCACGGATGGCGCAAATGAAAGCGTGTGCGCACCGCGCGCAGCGGACGCCAAAGCATCTGCCACCACCAGCCACGCGGGCGGGCGCGCAACAGGAAGTAATACGCACCGACCGTGTGGGCAGGTTGCGCGGTGCGCAGATGGTGGCCATGCGCGCGGGTGCCGCCGGTCGAAATGGCAAGGTGATGAATGATCGCGCCGGGCTCGTAACGAATCTTGCCGTGCTGACGCACATAGCGCGACGCGAACTCCGCCTCGAACCGATAGGCCGCGCCGACGAAGTTCTCATCGAACCCACCCAGCGCCAGCGCCACGTCACGGCGCACCGAAAAATTCCCGCCCATGAACTCGTCGATTCGCGCCGGCGCGTCGCTGGTGAACCGGAAAGTTTCGCCTTTTCGCAACGTTTCCGATCCCTGCCCCGGTTGAAACACCCGTCCAGCAACCAGGGCATCACCCTCGGATTGCGCAGCCCGATGCGCAGCCACCAGCAGCGGGTCCGGCACGATGTCGTCATCCAGGAGCAGCACCACGTCGGACTTGGCCCCCTGCAATCCAACATTCATCGCATGCGGGATACTGGGCTCAGGCAGGCGAATCCAGCGGATCTGCCCGCAGTCGTGCATCGTCTGCAAGGCCGCGATGACGTCCGCAGGGTGATCCAGCGTCTGGTCTACCAAGAGCAGTTCGTCTGCTGGCTTTGCAAGCCCCATCAGGGCATTCAATGCATCCAGCACGATCTTGCCACGCCGGTAGGACGGGATGACAACACTCAGGCTCGGGCAAACAACCTCACCTCCGCCAGTCATTCCAATAACCCCGCCACTGAATCAACCCCAAGCATAAAGATTCCATTGGGCTCATACTATCTGTCTTGGCTCCTGCCCCAATGACTCCTGATGCGCCCAAGGCGTTCTCGAATTGGCCAATAGCCAACCAGATGCCGCAGATTCGGGAGCACGCCTTGCGGCTGGTAGCGCTTGATCATCCGCGAAAGCGCGGATTCGGACATGTCAAAGCCCAGCAATTGCGCCAATTCCACGACTTCCGGCATGTCATAGATGCGTTTCCATTCGCTCCCTACGGGCCGTCGTTCGACATGTTGACGAGCGGATTCATTGCGATCCACCCCGTAGTCCAGTATCTTGGGCGGCAAGCCAATCAAGTCTGCAATCGACTCGACGACGGACGGCTCGGAAAACACGTCACCGCTCGTGACCGTCAGTGCCCTTACCTCAGGATATTGCCTCGGAAAATCAAGACCGAAACGGGTCGTTTCCAACCAGCGATACAGTCCTTTTTCGAATGAACTCATGCCTGACCAACGCCCTGCATAGCGTTGCCCATAGATAACCCGGTCATGATGGGGCGAGATCGCCCATTCCGGATTCTTGTTCAACGTGTAATGCCCACGGTTGGCGAATGATGCGGCAACCGATAGCGGGTGCGCGGTGAGCACCAACACTCGCAAGCGATCCCCATAGCGCATTCGGAGTGCCGGAGCCAACCAACCGAGGATCCAGCCAAAATCCACCACCGGCCCATCCTTGAGCAGGCGATCCCAGGACTCCAGATGCGCTGCTAGTTCAGGGTCGGAAAGCGGGTGATCGTCACTGACCCGTTGGTAACGCGCCGGTTTGGCTTTGCCCGGATGCAGGGATTCATGGAAAATGCCGCGCTGTTCGGGGTAATTGTGCCTGAACAGGTTGTGCAGGTAAGTGGACCCGGAACGCCCTGTGGTGATTGTTACACAAACATTCCCAGGTTTGTCGCTCAATGTTTCTCCCTCCGACTCAGCAGCTCTTGGTAAAAATCCACAGCCTGTTCTGCGCAGGCAGCCCAACTCAAACCAACGGATGTGCGACGGGCAGCATCGGAAATTTCGACGGCTCGTGGCAAGTGCGCCATAACACTCAAAGCCAGTTTGGCCATGGTTTCGCTGTCCCCGACATTGACGCAATACCCGTTCACGTCTTGTCGAACATGGTCCTTCACCGCACCCACCGCACTGCTGATCAATACCAGCCCCCGCGCCATCGCCTCCGTACAAGCCTTGGCCGCGCCCTCGTAAAGCGAATGCGCCATGCACACGCCATGGCTGTCATAAACTTCGATCAATTGCTCCTGCGCCATCCAATCAAGCAACTGGACCCGCGAGTGCACCGCTTCCGGAAACAAGGCGCGTACCTCTGCATGATGCCCCTTGCTGCAGACCCAACTGAAGCTGGCCTGCGGATTCTCCTGCAACACCTGTGTCACCGACAGCGCCAACAACTGCGGCCCCTTGATGAAAGAATACTGCCCAACGCACAGCATGCGACGCAGCCGTACCGCATCCATCGGACGCACCGGATGCCGCAGGAACGGTTCCGGCACGCCGTGGTGGATCACCGCCACCCGCTCCGGAGTGGCGCCGTGATGGGCAATCAGATGGTCCTTGATTTCCTGCGCCGGAACGATCATTCCATCGGAATAGCGCACGACCCGGTCGATCTGTTTGCGTACGCGCCCCCGCAGCAGCGCTGACAGCCAGGGGTAGCGCCCCTGCGGCACACCGAGGCGCTGATGCCACTCGCACAATTTGGTATCGGCCATGCATTCCAATCCATGGCTGCGGTTGACGAACACGGCGCGGCAGCCACGCCGTTGATTGTCGCGTGCGGCCAGCCATGCATACGGCTGGCTGAGCTGGATCACGTCGTAATCGACCTGTGCACTGCGCTGTGCCACCACACGGCGGTATTCACGCGGCAATTCCAGCCAGTAATGCAGGTTCCAGTGCTTGATGCGATGCGCAAGATCATCGTGCCAGAACGCATCGACCTCGTGCCCCATGGCCTGCAAGGCAAGATTGGTTGCCACCACGGTGCCGGCCGCGCCAGAATCCGGGCTGGGGGCCGCATCGGCGCCGATCAATATTTTCATTTCAAGTCAGATGGTGGCATTTTTGAATCATGGAAAACAGATGCCGTCAAACAATACGACGAAAAACATCGCAGTCAATCTTCCCCCAACAATAGAGTTTCATCAAGGCCTCGTAATCATCTGCAAGAAACCGCCTCAAATTCCTCAACCCCAGAAGCGACAGACTGCCATTGGTCGCCGATTCTCGATTCAGGCGCACATTGAAGCTATTCTCGTATCCAAAAACCTTGCTGATATCAGAATCCAGCGATTCCTGCATCAAGACGGCAATCACTTGCTCCGGCTCGCATTTCTCCAGCAAATCATGCAGGTAGAATGCGATGTCCTCACGGATATGGTGGATGCTCTTCATGGCCGATTGCGCCTTGGCGACAGGCAAGCCTGCTTCAGTGTACAGCTCCTCCGCCAACCGATTGAGGTTCGAATAGCTTGAAAGAATATCGAACTCGTCCCTGTAGACATTGTCACGCATTCCTTCAGCGACAACCAAACGGTAGCGCCAACGGAACGCCGACTCCACGCGCGCTATCGGATCACGCGCAACGATGATGTATTTCAGGTCCGCCCGATAGGGCGGCTTTTGCATATGCACGACTATTGGACCGATATTTTTCGTGGCGTTGACCAAGCCACGTTTCAGGCTCCCGCCACCACACTTTCCGATGTGAATCAAGACAGTCGAACCATGCGGCAATGTAAGACGCTGATAATATGGCAGCGCATGTTTGTACAAGCCGATTTTTCGCAGCACCCAGCCTATCATCCTGAACACGAATCCATCCTCATCATGATCACGGCGCAGTTTCCTTTACGCACCATCCGCAAGAGTTGTCATGACAACGCCCCCTGCCAGCACAACCAAAACGCGAGAGATAATTCCCCATAAGGGTCTAAACGTCGTCCCGATGGCCATTGCAAGCTCCTTCGGACTTTCAAAAGCTCTATTTGTCGAATTCGGGCAAAATTGCCTCACTTTCATGACCCTTGGTTGCAAGAGCCATGACGAAACGAATCCACGGCTTGGGGCGCCACGGGCACAGGCGGATGGCCTGGCCGAGGTAGCGGCGTGCGCGGGCATCACGATTGGCGGTCAGCAGGGCGCCGATCAGGTAGTTTGCGTCCGCCAATGCCCGCCGCCGTCCGGCCGGTGTCTGCGCGATGCCCGCCTTGAACTGCCGCGCCAGTGCTTCGGCCTCGACGAGAAATGGCGCTTCCGGCTGGCCAGCAAGCCGCGCCTGGCGGCACAGATGGCCCAGCTCACCGAAACGCTTTTGCACCGCCCGCGCCCCGCCCGAAGTGCTCACGGGTTCCTTGCGAGCGCAATACCGTACGGCCGCCAGATAACCGATGCGCGCCCGTTCGATCATGCGCAGCCACAGATCGGAATCCTGCGCGAAATAGAACGCGGGTCGATAGCCCCCCGCCTGCTCATAGACTGCCTTGCGGAACATCACGCTGCCGTGGGCGGGCGGGCCTTCCCGGCGATCGCGCAGGCCTTGGCTGGCGACGATGGAATCCGTGGGCCGCCCCACCTCGAACAGAAACTCATCCCCGGGGCCGAGGTAGCGGACCGTGCACGATGCGAAGCCCATGCCTGGGTCGGCATCCAGCAGCGCCACCTGCTCGGCAATGCGCTGCGGGTGCGACCAGTCATCCGAGTCCTGGCGGGCGATGTATTCGCCCCGTGCCAGCGTGCAGCCATGGATCAGCGCGCGGGTCAGCCCGGTATTCTGCTGGTGAATCACATGCAGGCGCGCATCGCCTGCCGCAAGCTGGTCGAGTACGTCCGCCGAGCCATCACTGGAGCCATCGTCGATCACGATCAGCTCCAGGTCTTGGAAGGTCTGCGTCAGGATGCTGCGCACTGCCACCTCGACGCGAATGGCGTCATTGTGGACGCTCATCACCACCGAGACGCGGGGCGTGGAAGGTTTTTTGTCGGTGTCAGTCAATCAAAAACACCCCTCATCCAGCGCTGCGGACTGCGTTCGGCCCATCGAATTGACCCGCCCGCAAACACGCCTCCAGCGGCAGCACCCGCACCCGCTCACCCAGCGTGTATGACCGGGTTCCCGGATAGATCACGATCAATTCATCCAACGCCAGATCTTCCAGGACGACGCGCATGGAACTGGTCAGGGTTGGCGCATCCGCACGCTTGATTTCCACGCCGATGCGACGCCCGCCTTTCAACATCAACAGATCCAGCTCGCTGCCGCTGTGCACTGCATGGAAATAGGCTTCGTCCGGCGCGGCGGCGCGCAGCACCGTTTCAAGCGCAAACCCCTCCCAGGACGCCCCCAACTTGGGATGCACCTGCAATTCCGCCATCGTCCGCACGCCCAGCAAGGCATGCAGCAAGCCGGAGTCCCGGAAGTAGAGCTTGGGTGCCTTCACCAGACGCTTGCCAAGATTCGCGTGCCAAGGCAATAGTCGCCGTACCAGAAACGTCTGTTCCAGCGCATCCAGATAGCTGCGTGCCGTGTTCGGGGCAATGCCCAGCGAAGCGGCAATCTCCGAACCATTCCAGATCTGACCGTGATAGTGGGCGAGCATGGCCCAGAACCGGCCCATCGCCGCTGCTGCCATCCCGAAACCCAGCGCCGCCAGATCGCGCTCCAGAAAGGTGCGAATGAAGTTCCGGCGCCACGCCAGGCTGCCTTCCTCGTCCGCTGCCAGGAACGATCGCGGGAAGCCACCCCGCAGCCAGAGTGACTGCTGCGTGGCAGTGCCGGTCTCGTCCAGCGTGAACCCCTGCATTTCCACGATTTCGACCCGCCCGGCCAGCGATTCGGAGGCTTGCCGGCTCAACTCGGGTGAGGCACTGCCGAGGACCAGGAAGGTGGCCGGATGATCCGGACGATCTGCCAGCACCCGCAGTACGGGGAACAGCCCGGGCTTGCGCTGCGCCTCGTCCAGCACCACCAACCCGCGTGCATCCTGCAGCGCCGTCATCGGGTTTTCCATCAGCGCCGCCACCGCCGGGTCTTCCAGATCGAAATACCCGGCCTGATCGCTGGCGAGAAACTCCCTGGCCAGCGTCGTCTTGCCGCATTGCCGTGGCCCGAGCAAGGCCACCACCGGGGCGCGGCCCAGTGCCTTGCGAACCTGCTCCAGATAGCCTTGCCGCGTGATCATACATGAAATTTAGCAATGTGATTGTCGTTTTTCAAGCTTCATGCACGAGGGAGCTAAATAGCGCCCCCGCATCCGGCCTGCGGCCACCTTATCTCCCCATCCGGGGTGAGGAGAAGGAACATCCAAAGCATCGCACCCGTTCCGTGCGGCAAGCTTGTCTCCCTCCCCGCTCGCGGGAAGGGGGGTTCACCCCCGTTTTCACGGACACGCGGCGCGGAAGCGCCGTCATCGGTTCCCGTTGGATCGACGGAAAACACCGCGCGCGGTTTCGCCAAGGCGCACGGTCCAACGCCACCCAAGCACCTGTTTCATCGCACGGAATGCACGGAGACGCCCAGTGCGTCCACCAATGGCCATAGCCTCACCGGCCAACGCCAGTGCCTCGTCTGCTTCCGCCTCGAGGCCACGCTCGCCACACAGGCGGGCGATCCAGAACAACTTGCGCGAGAACGGCTCGAAGTAGGTCCACTCGGTCTTGTCCGCCGCTTGCATCTTGCGCCAGATCGAGCGATGGGCAACGAACATGTCTCGCACGATGGCCGGCGTGAATCCCGTGTCCATGCCACTGGCACGAGGCTCGCCGTGGTCGCGCACGGTCACGACGTGGCCTTGCACGCGTACCGGCTTCACCCCGAGCAAACCGGCGCGCAGATCGTGCTCCCAGTCCTCGAGGCAACGCAGCTCCGCCCAAGGCCCGATCGCATCGCACACACTGCGCCGCCAGAGCGGGGAATTGGTGTCCCAGCCCCGCTTCAACAAGAACGACGGGAAAATATCCACGATGTCCTCGTTCGTGCAAGCCCAATCGCGCACCTCGCCCGTCGCCAGATTCACACGCCGGGTCAAGCCGTAAGCCACGCCCGCCTCGGCATGCTCGCGCAGCGCTTGCACCTGCCATTCAAACTTGCTCGGTTCCAGCAGGTCATCCGAATCCAGATACTGGATGAACTCGCCGTGCGCATGGGCCAGACCGAGATTGCGGGCAGCACCTGGCCCGGCATTGGCTTGCGACACGACTCGGATGATGTCCGGGTTCGCTTGCGACAGTGCCAATGCAACTGCTGGAGTGTCGTCGCTGGAACCGTCATCGACGATCACGAGTTCAATGTCCCGATACGACTGCGCCATCACAGACGCCACCGCCTCACGCAGCAGTACGGGGCGATTGTGGACCGGCACGATGACCGAGACCTGATTCAAGCGCATGGAACCCACTTCAACCCTGTCGGCTCATTGCTTCGCCAATCCAATCCCGGTCTTCCTGATGCTCATGCACATACCAGATACCGCTTGCCGCCAGCATCCCGGCGAGCCTAGTCGTGCCGCTGCGATGGGTGCCGGTCAGGAAAATGGGCGGCCCCGCGGGAACAACGGCAACGCGCCTGCGCGCTTGCGGATAGGCACGCCAGGCATCGAACATCCGTCCGGCCAGCAATTTCCAGTTCATTGCGTCAGCGGCTCCGTCCGCGCGCGCAACGCCTGAATCCGGGTCGCGCTCGATGTGCGCATCTTCGCCTCATGCAACCGATGGTTGCGATCACCACTCGCCTTGTTCGGCGCTGCTGCATGCCAGACATGCAGGAGCGGCAGCCATCCCGCCTCGCTGATTCGGCGGGTTCGCAGTCGATCCAGAAACTCGGTGTCCTCGCCGCCCCAGCCGGCATAGTCCTCGTCATGCCCGCCGATGGCCCAATAAGTCGTTTTGCGCACCGCGATCGGCATGGGGGTATTTTCGACGATGTCGTCCACCCCGACGGCAGCGTCCAGCCGCCGGTTCCGGTGAATCGCAGGGAGCGATGGCGC
>NZ_JADZDS010000041.1 GCF_020850895.1 Thermomonas sp.
CCGAGTTGGCGGGCCAGCCGACGGTAGACGGAAGGCACGTCGATGTCGGCCAAGCCACGCCAATGGATGTCGCCACGCGCCTTGCGCGGATGCGCAGCGCGGACATCCAGCCAGCGTTCGAATTCGGCCCACTCCTGCTGGTGGCGGGCGATGAACTGTTCCTGTCGCATCCCGGCCTCAGCCCCTGCCCAACAGCCAACGCGCGATGCCTGAAAGCCGAACCACCCCGGTCTCCCGACTGCCCCCGGACACCGGCGCGACCAGGTCGGCCAGCTCCATCTGGCGCTCCAGGGTGAGGTAGGGCGCACGTTCTGCAAACGCCAGCACGGCAACCTGTTCCTCCGGCCGCAGCGGCATCAACGGTGCCTGCACGTCGCCGATGCTGGGCACCGGCAGCGGCTGCACCGGACGCACATGCACCACCAAGGTCCCGGCCACCAAGTCACCCAGCCGTCGTCCCCAGGGATCGGCAAGACAAGACACCAGTCCGCAGGCATAGCCGAACGGCAGCATGTCCACCGTGCGCAGCAGGTTGCGCACGATCGCCGCCAGCCAACCAACCGGAGAACCGTCGCCGGACACCACCCGCAGGTCGAGCACGCGTTTGCCGGGCGTCTGTCCGTTCCATAATCCCTCACAGACAATCGGATAACCCCAGAACACCAAGAACAGCATCACCAGGTACACGCCCTGGCCGGCGTTGCCGAGCAGGCCCAACACCATCGAACACACCGACAACAGCGCCATCCGGATCACCAGGTCGATGCACCACGCCAGCGCACGTGGCACCGGCCCCGCCGCCGGCAGGCGCAGGGCGATTCCCTCGGGGGTTTCGAGGACACGGACGGTATCCAACATCAGACGTTCACGACGATGGTGTCGGCAAGCAGGTCGTGAAGGCAGCGCTTCTCATCGCCGAAGATGAACAACGGATCGGCCAGGCTGAACAGCCCGCCGACGAAAGGCACCGCCCCAGCCAGCATGGGCACCAGGTAACGCAGCACCAGCAACCGCCACAGTTCCGCGGGGGCACCATCGCTGCGGACGATGCGGACCTTCATCAGTTTCTTGCCCAAGGTCTGGCCGGTCTTCCATAGCCAGTAGATCTGGTAGGCGGTGAATCCAAGCACATAGAGGACGAATGCCACGACCACGCCAATCAGCAGCGGCGACTGGAAGGACTCCTGGGTGAGATTCCCCTGCGATCCCATGTACACGGCCATTCCGATGGCCAAGCCGAACGCCGGCACGCTGACGACCAAGCCGTCGATGAACACCGCAAGCAGGCGCGTCAATCGGTCCGCCTTGCGCAATCCATCGGGTGGCGCCAGCTCGCCCACTGCGGCGGTCGGCGCCGCATACGGATTGCTTTGGGTGCCATGGAAATCATCGCCTTCCCCCATCCCCATGCCCCTTACACCCTCCTCGCCCGAGTCGTGGCTACTTTAACCGCTGTGTGCTGCACCGCGAAACATCGACATCGGTTCAGCCGCCAGGTTCGGCGAGATAGGCGTCCTTGAGCCGCACGTAGTGGCTGGCGCTGTAATACAGGGCCTCAATCTCGGCCTCGGACAACTGCCGCACCTTCTTGGCCGGATTGCCCAGCCACAGTTCGCCTTCACCCACCACCTTGCTCGGCGAGACCAGCGCGCCGGCACCGACGAACGCGTGCTTTTTCACCACCGCGCCGTCGAGCACGATCGCACCCATCCCGATCAATGCGGCATCTTCGATCGTGCAGGCATGGATGATCGCCTTGTGGCCGATGGTGACGTCACTGCCGATGCGGGTGGCGAAACCGCCGCGCCGCAAGTGCGGGCCATCGTGGCTGACATGGATGACGGTGCCGTCCTGGACATTGGTGCGGTCACCGATGCGGATGAAATTGACATCGCCACGAACCACGGTGAACGGCCAGATCGACACGTCATCACCCAGTTCCACGTCGCCGGAAACGACCGACAACGGGTCCAGGTAGACGCGCTGGCCAAGGCGGGGCGCTTGCCCGAGATAAGATCGGATCGGCATGGCTGGATTCTATCCCGGAGCGCACTACACTTCCCGCCATGGATCCCATCCCAAGCACACCCGTCAACACCCTGCAGCCCACCCTGGAGCGGCTGCGCACGGCGTGGCAGGCGCGCAAGCCGGACTATCGGCAGCGCCACGACGACCTGTCGCGCCTGCGCGCCAACCTCAAGCGCCGGCTCGACGAGATGGCGCGAATCATCGCCAGCGACTACGGCCACCGCTCGCCGGACGAAACCCGAATCGCCGACGGCATGACCGCGCTGAACGAGATCGACCACCTGCTCAAGCACTTGCGGTCGTGGATGCGCCCTCAGCGGGTCGGCGTCGGTTGGCGGTTCTGGCCCGGCAGCGCGCAGGTGCGCACCGTTCCCTTGGGCGTGGTCGGGGTCATTGCCCCGTGGAACTACCCGGTCAACCTCGCCCTGATCCCGCTCGCCACTGCAATTGCCGCCGGCAACCACGTCTTCCTCAAGCCCTCCGAACACACACCGCGCACCAGCGCCTTCCTGCGCGACTTGCTCAACAGCACCTTCCCGGAAGACCGGGTGGCCATCGCACTGGGTGGTCCAGAGGTGGGCGCAGCGTTCTCGGCCCTGCCGTTCGATCACCTGGTGTTCACCGGTTCCACCGCGGTCGGTCGCAAGGTGATGGCCGCCGCCGCCCCCAACCTCACCCCGGTGACGCTGGAACTGGGTGGCAAGTCGCCGGCGCTGGTCTGCGACGACTACCCGATCGAGAAAGCCGCGGCCCGCATCGCCACCGGCAAATGGTTCAACTGCGGCCAGACCTGCATCGCCCCCGACTACGTGCTGGTGCCCAAATCCAAGCGCGACGCACTGGTGGCCGCGCTGCGCAAGGAAGTCCACCAGCGCTACGGCGAGAAGTTCGAGAACCTCGACGACTACACCCGGATCATCAACGCAGGCCAGTACGCGAGACTGCGTGGCTATCTGGACGACGCCCGCGTACGCAAGGTCGAACGCGTCACCCTGGCTGGCCACTCCGATCCCGACCAGCGCGTCATGCCACCCACCCTGCTGCTGGATCCACCGGACGATTCCCTGGTCATGCAGGACGAGATCTTCGGCCCGCTGCTGCCGATCAAGGGCTACCGCACGCTTGATGAAGCGATCGCCTACATCAACGCACGGGAGCGGCCGTTGGCGCTGTATCCCTTCAGCAACGACCGCGCCACCGTCGAACGCATCCTCAAGGACATCCTGGCAGGCGGGGTATCGGTCAACGACACCCTGTTCCATTTCGCCATCACCACCCTTCCGTTCGGCGGCGTCGGCGCCAGTGGCATGGGTGCCTACCACGCCCGCGCCGGCTTCGATGCCCTGAGCAAGCAGTTGCCGGTGTTCCGACAGGCCGGCTTCACCGGCGGCGACCGTCTCAAGCCGCCCTACGCGAAAGCACAGTGGCTGATCGACTTGATCGTCCGCTGACTGCGTTCCACGGGGGACTCGTTCCCCGCGCACCCGAGCAGCAACGACAGGTTCCGTAGACAACGCGACCGTGGTCGCACACGACACTGAGTTCATGTCCCTGCCAGCGGCCCCGATCGACTACGCGAAACTCGCCGCCAACATCAAGCGCTGGGCGCGCGAGTTCGGCTTTGCCGACGCCGGCATCACCGACATCGACCTGGGTGACGCCGCCGAGGGATTGCGGGCATTCCTCGCCGCCGGCCACCACGGCGACATGCACTGGCTGGACGAACGCGCGCACCTGCGCACGCATCCGGATGAACTGCATCCGGGCACGCTGCGGGTGATCAGCCTGCGCATGGATTACGCGCCACCCGACATCAAGAATGCGTGGGATGTGCTCCGCGACGACGGTCGCGCCTACATCTCACGCTATTCGCTGGGCCGTGACTACCACCGAATGATCCGCAGGCGACTGCAGAGATTCGCAGACCACATCCAGTCCAGCATCGGGCACTTCGGCTATCGGGTGTTCTGCGATTCCGCGCCAATCATGGAAAAACCGCTGGCGCAGAAAGCCGGCCTCGGCTGGCGCGGCAAGCACACGCTCACCCTGTCGCGCAGTGGCGGCTCGTATTTCTTTCTCGGCGAAATCCTCACCGACCTGCCGTTGCCCATCGATGCGCCGGTGCCCAACCACTGCGGCAGCTGCACCCGCTGCATCGACATCTGCCCCACCGCCGCCATCATCGCACCGTACAAACTCGATGCCCGCCGCTGCATCACCTACCTCAACATCGAGCACAAGGGTTCGATCGACCCAGAATTGCGACCGCTGATGGGCAACCGCATCTTCGGCTGCGACGACTGTCAGCTCATTTGCCCGTGGAACAAGTACGCCAAGGTCACCGTCGAGCCCGATTTCGCATCCCGCCACGGCCTCGACCATGCCCGCCTGATCGACCTGTTCGGCTGGAATGAGGCCACCTACCTCGACAAGACCGAAGGCATGGCCCTGCGCCGCGCCGGCCATGAAAGCTGGCTGCGCAACATCGCCATTGCCCTGGGCAACGCCGCCTACGCACAAGCGGTCGTGGACGCCCTCAACACCCGCCTCGACCATCCTTCCGAGGTGGTGCGCGAACATGTGCAGTGGGCGCTGGCCCAACAGGAAGAAAAGCGCCGGAAAGCCAATGGAATCCTCCCATGAAAATCGCCAGCTGGAACGTCAATTCCCTCAACGTGCGGCTCCCGCAATTGCTGGATTGGCTGCGTGAGTTCCAGCCGGATGTGGTGGGGCTGCAGGAAACGAAGCTGGAGGATCACCGCTTCCCGGAGGATGCACTGTTGGAGGCCGGCTACCGCAGCGTGTTCCATGGGCAGAAGACCTACAACGGCGTGGCGATCCTGGCGCGGTATCCGATGGCAGACGCGCAGATTGCGATTCCCGGTTTCGACGATGTGCAGGCGCGGGCGATCGCAGCGACGGTCAACGGCGTGCGCATCATCAACCTGTACGTGGTCAACGGTCAGGACGTCGGTACCGACAAGTACGACTACAAGCTGCGCTGGCTGGACGCGGTGCACGGCTGGTTGGCCGATGAATTGAACGCGCATCCGCAGTTGGTGGTGCTGGGTGATTTCAATATCGCCCCGGACGATCGCGACGTGCCGGATGCACAGGTTTGGAACGACGAGCACATCCTCACCTCGACAGCGGAACGCGCTGCGCTGCAACGCCTGCTCGCGCTGGGCCTGCACGACGGGCTGCGCCTGTTGCATGACGATGCTGCGCTGTTCAGCTGGTGGGACTACCGGCAGGCCGCGTTCCGTCGCAACCTCGGCCTGCGCATCGATCTCACGCTCGTCTCGGATGCGCTGAAAGATCGCATCGAAGCCGTGGGCATCGACAAGACCCCGCGCAGCTGGGAGCGTCCCAGCGACCATGCCCCAGCGTGGGTGCAGCTCACTCTGGGGTAATCATTTCTCGTCGTTCCCGCGAAAGCGGGAACCGAATGGCCCTCCGCTTCAAATCTGCGTGCGTCATGCTTTCTTGTCGTTCCCGCGAAAGCGGGAACCCATGGACGTTGTCTTTGAGCCGTGATGATCGCGGGTACGTCCATGGATGCCCGCCTTCGCGGGCATGACGAAGAACAAAGAGTTCTGCGCAAGAACAGGCCCTGATGGCCAAATCTTCCCTGCCCGCATCACTTCTACAATACCGGCATGCACGATGCACTTCGCCCCGAATTGGAAGCCGGCCTGCGTCGCTTCGGGCTGGATCCCGCGCTGGCCACGCCGCTGCTGGATTACCTGGCGCTGCTGGCGCGCTGGAACGCCGCCTACAACCTGACCGCGATCCGCAACCCGCGCCAGATGCTGACCAAGCACCTGCTCGATTCGCTGGCGATGCAGCCGTTCGTGGCCGATCTGAACACATTGGCCGACCTCGGTACCGGCCCCGGCCTACCCGGGATTCCGCTGGCCATCGCCACGCCGACGCTTGCCGTCACCCTGGTCGAAAGCAATGGCAAGAAGGCGCGGTTCCTGCGCGAGGCAGTGCGCAAGCTGGCATTGACGAACGTGACCGTGGCCGAGTCGCGGATCGAAGCCTTCCAGCCCGGCACGACCTTCGATGCGATCACCGCACGCGCACTCGCCACTTTGCCGCTGATCCTGCAACTGGGTGGCCACCTGCTCGGCGTCGACGGCCATTTGCTGGCGATGAAGGCCGCCGACTTCGAGGCCGAACTCGCCACCCTGCCGGCCGGTTGGTGCGTGCAGGCCATCCATCCACTGCAGGTGCCCGGACTGGACGGCCAGCGCCATCTGGTGGACATCGCCCGCGCCCCGGTTGCGGCATAATCAGCGGTTCCCGCACCGTTCCGGCCGCGGCAATCCCCCAGGAAGCGCACGCCGCATGGCCCGCATCATCGCCATCGCCAATCAGAAGGGCGGGGTCGGCAAGACCACCACCGCCGTCAACCTCGCCGCCGCGCTGGCGCGCACGCCGCAGCGCGTGCTGCTGGTCGATCTCGACCCGCAGGGCAATGCCACCATGGGCAGCGGGATCGACAAGCGCGAACTCGACACCTCGGTCACCAATGTCCTGCTGGGCGAGGCCGCGATCGGCAAGACCATCTTGCAGACTGAGGAAGTCTACGACCTGCTGCCCGGCAATATCGACCTGACCGCCGCCGAGATCCAGCTGATGGATCTCGACAAGCGCGAATTGCGCCTGAAACACGCGCTGGAAATCTCGCGCAGCAAGTACGACTTCATCCTGATCGATTGTCCGCCGGCACTCTCGCTGCTGACCCTCAACGCACTCACCGCGTCCGATTCGGTGCTGGTGCCGATGCAGTGCGAGTACTACGCGCTGGAAGGCCTGACCGCACTGCTGCAGACCATCGACGCGCTGAAAGCGAAGCTCAACCCCAACCTCGAAATCGAGGGCGTGCTGCGCACCATGTTCGACGTGCGCAACAACCTCGCCAATGCGGTCTCGACGGAACTGACCAACCATTTCGGCGAACTGGTGTTCCGCACCATCATCCCGCGTAATGTGCGACTGGCGGAAGCGCCCAGCCACGGCCGCAGCATCGTCGGTTACGACAAGGCCAGCCGCGGCGGAATCGCGTATCTTGGGCTGGCGGGGGAAGTGCTGCGCCGCCAGCGCGAGCGCATGCAGAAGGCGAAGGAGAGAGCGGAATGATGGCCAGCCGGAAGCCCGAGAAAAGCTCGACGAAGAAGCCGGTGCTTGGCCGGGGGCTCAATGCACTGCTCGGAAACATGGAGACCGCTGCCTCAGGGGTGCTGGAAGCGCAACCCGACGATGCGCTGCTGACGCTGCCGGTGGACGCGATGGTGCCGGGCAAGTACCAGCCTCGTCGCACCATCGACGATGCCAAGCTGGACGAGTTGACCGCTTCGATCAAGGTCCAGGGCGTGATCCAGCCGATCGTGGTGCGCGAGCGCAAGGGCGCCGACGGCAAAGGCAAGCGCACTTACGAAATCATCGCCGGTGAGCGCCGCTGGCGCGCAAGCCAGCGCGCTGGGCTGCGCGAAATCCCGGCGGTGGTGCGCGAGGTCGATGACCGCACCGTGGTCGCCATCGCGCTGATCGAGAACATCCAGCGCGAGGATCTCAACCCGCTGGAAGAAGCACAGGCGCTGCAACGGCTGATCGATGAATTCGACCTCACCCACGCCGCAGCCGCCGAAACGGTGGGACGCTCCCGCGCTGCGGTGAGCAATCTACTGCGCCTACTGGAGCTCCCGGAGGCGGTACGCCTGCTTGTGCGCGACGGTTCCATCGAAATGGGCCATGCCCGCGCGCTGCTGCCGCTGGCCGAGCCGATGGCGATTTCCCTTGCCCGGCAAGCCGCAACGGAAGGTTGGTCGGTGCGACAGGTGGAATACCGGGTGCAGGAGCTGGGCGCCGGCAAGCTGCCGGCAAACGGCAAGCGCAAGCCGCCCAAGGCGCGCACCCCACAGGCCGACATCGCCGCGCTGGAACGCGAACTGTCGGACACGCTGGGCAGCAAGGTCAACGTGCTCAACGGCCGCGGCAACAAGGGCAAACTGGTGATCCACTACGCCGGTCTCGACGCCCTCGACGGCGTGCTGGAGCGGCTGCGCCGCAAGCCGTGAGCCAGCGCGCGCCGTGAGCACGGATCCGCAACTGGCCATCGTCGTCCCCGTCTGCAACGAGGAAGACAACATCGGGCCGCTGGTGAGGGAAATCGTCGCCGCCCTGCGCGACCGGATCGCCTTCGAGATCGTCTACGTCGATGACGCTTCGCGTGATGCCACCCTCGCACGACTGCTCGCAATGCAAGCGTCAACGCCCGAGCTGCGGGTGATCCGCCACCGCGCCAACGCCGGCCAGAGCACCGCCGTGCGCAATGGCGTGAAGGCCGCGCGCGCACCGTGGATCGCCACCCTCGACGGCGACGGCCAGAACGACCCGGCCGACATCCCCAAACTGTTGGACCAGCGCGACGCCGCGGCATCAAACGTGAAGCTGTTCGCCGGCTGGCGGGTGCAGCGCAAGGATTCCGGCAGCAAGCGCTGGGCCTCGAAATTCGCCAACGGCCTGCGCGCCCGCCTGCTGCGCGACGCCACCCCCGACACCGGCTGCGGGATCAAGCTGTTCGAGCGCGACGCCTTCCTCGACCTGCCCTATTTCGACCACATGCACCGCTACCTGCCGGCGCTGATGCAGCGCGCCGGCTGGCAGACCGTCAGCGTGCCGGTCAACCATCGCCACCGCACTGCAGGCGTGTCCAAATACAACAATCTCGGCAGGGCAATCGTCGGCATCCGCGACCTGTTCGGCGTGCGCTGGCTGATCGCACGCAGCCGCCGCACCGACGTCGAGGAGCAGCAGCCTTGATCCTCGGGCCGACCGGCTTGATGGACACGCCGATCGCCGCGCTGGCGTGGACCGGCATCCACATGACGCCGTGGAAACTGATCGGCTTGACCGGCGCATTGATGTTCGGTGGTCGCTGGGTGGTGCAGTTCATCGCCAGTCGCCGCTACGGCAAGCCCGTCATCCCGCGGCTGTTCTGGTACATGAGCATCCTGGGCAGCCTGATGACACTGAGCTACTTCGTGTTCGGCAAGAACGATTCGGTCGGCATCCTGCAGAACCTGTTCCCCACCTTCACCGCCTGCTACAGCCTGTATCTCGACATCCGCCACCGCGGCTGGCATCGCGATCGCGCGGATCATTGAACGCATCGGGCGTTCGGTCACTTTCGCCGTGCGCTGGCAGCGGGCTACGATCCGGATTCCCATCCGCTGGATCTTCGCAACGTGAACAAGCTTCTGCTTGCCCTGTGCCTGCTGCCCGCATTTGCGAGTGCACAAACCGCTCCCGTCGCAAGCCCGCCGCCACAGGCCACGTCGTCCAATCCTGCCGATGCCGCCTTCCGTTCGATCTACGAGGCCGAGTGGACGTGGCGCATGGCGCAGGGCAGCGGCGGTGACGAGGACAGCGACAACAGCACGATTGCGAATGCCCGCTTGCCCGACGTCAGCCCGCAGGCGCAGGCGCGCCGGCTGGCCTACCTCGATGACGTGCTCAAGCGGCTCGACCGGGTGGACGTGGCGGCGCTGTCGCCGGCGGAAGCGGTGAACTTCGCGGTCTATCGTCCGCAGATCGAGCACAAGGCCGCGTCGATCCGTTTCCGTGACTACGAGATGCCGTTCAATTCCGACAGCTCGTTCTGGTCGAACCTCGATTTCATGGCCGGTGCCGAATTGCGCGATGCCGCCGCCTACCGTGCCTACGCCGCGCGCCTGCGCGATGTGCCGCGCTACTTCGACCAGCAGATCATGAACATGCGCGCCGGCCTTGCGCGCGGATTCTCGGTGCCACAGGCGGTGCTGGCCGGGCGCGACGGCTCGATCGCAATGACCGCCGAGCTCAAGGACCCGGAGCAGTCCTCGCTGTGGGCACCCTACAAGCAGATGCCTTCGACCATTCCCGCGGCCGAGCAGGACGCGCTTCGGGCCGAAGGCCGCGCCGCGATCCGCGAGGCGGTGATTCCCGCCTTCGGCAAGTTGCTCCCCTTCTTCCGCAACGAATACATGCCCAAGGCGCGCCAGACGCTGGCCGCAGAAGCAATGCCGGACGGTGTGCAGTGGTATCGCGAACAGATCCGCGCCTACACCACGCTGGATCTTTCACCGGACGAGATCCACGCCATCGGCCTGAAGGAAGTGGCCTCGATCCACGCCGAGATGGACGCGATCATCGACCAGGTCGGCTTCACCGGCCAATCGCCGCAAACCCGCTTCGCCGATTTCCTGCAGTTCCTGCGCACCGATCCGCAGTTCTACGCCAAGACCCCGCAGGAATTGCTCAATGAGGCGGCGTGGATCAGCAAGCGCGTCGACGGACAGGTCGGCCGGATCATCGGCACCTTGCCGCGCGGCCGCTTCACCATCGTGCCGGTGCCGGCATCGATCGCACCCTTCTGGACCGCGGGCCGCGGCGGCGCCGATACCTATTTCGTCAACACCTACGACCTGCCCTCACGCCCCCTCTACAATCTGCCCGCGCTGACCCTGCACGAATCAGTGCCGGGACATTCGCTGCAGCAGCAACTGGTGCGCGAACAGGGCGCGCTGCCGGGCTTCCGCAAGGAATACATCAGCGCCTACGGCGAGGGCTGGGGCCTGTACAGCGAATGGCTGGGCAAGGAAATGGGCATCTACCAGACGCCCTACGAAAACTTTGGTCGCCTGACCTATGCAATGTGGCGCGCCTGCCGGCTGGTGATCGACACCGGCATCCACCACATGGGCTGGACCCGCGCCCAGGCCATCGCCTACCTGAAGGACAACACTGCCCTGTCTGAGCACGAAGTCGAGACCGAAGTGGACCGCTACATCAGCTGGCCGGGCCAGGCGCTGTCCTACAAGCTCGGCGAGCTGACGATCCTGCGCCTGCGCCGCGAAGCGGAGGCCGCACTCGGCGCGAAGTTCGACGAACGCGCCTTCCACGACGTGATCCTCTCGCAAGGATCCGTGCCATTGCCGGTGCTGGAGTCGCAGGTGCAGGCGTGGGTGGCATCCGTTCAAGCAGCGCCGCCAGCAGCCCCGTAAGTGCGCACCGCAGGTGCGCGATGGCTTTCGCAGGAATACCGCAAGCAACATCGCGGCCCTGCGATGCACTCCTACCGGCGTACTTGGCGGTAAGTGCTTGCGCGGAAAGGAAAACTCCTGCATAATGCGCGGCTCGCTGCCTGTTGCAGCGACTCCCGGCGATCGCGTCGGGGCCGCCGTCACCCGGGCTACGGGCGACATCCACACACCAATCGAGGTGCCCAGTGTCCAAAGTCTGCCAACTCACCGGCAAGCGCACGACGACCGGCAACAACGTCTCGCACTCCAATCGCAAGACGCGTCGTCGCTTCCAGCCCAACCTCCACGAGCGCCGTTTCTGGGTCGCCTCGGAGAACCGTTGGGTCAAGCTCCGTGTTTCCAATGCCGCGCTGCGCACCATCGACAAGAACGGCATCGACGCCGTCCTCGCCGACCTGCGCAAGCAGGGCGAGAAGGTCTGAGGAGAACTGAATCATGGCTTCCAAGCGCGACAAGATCCGCCTGATCTCTTCGGCCGGCACCGGTCATTTCTACACGACCGACAAGAACAAGAAGAACACCCCGAACAAGATGGAGGTCAGCAAGTACGACCCCGTCGTTCGCAAGCACGTGATGTACAAGGAAGGCAAGATCAAGTGACGTCGTGGCGCGTTTTCGCTACGCGAAAACGCCTTTGCCACGACGTCATCCCCGCGAATGCGGGGATCCATGCCATATCCGGATTCACGTCATCCCCGCGAAAGCGGGGATCCACCTTTGTCAGTACATCATCCCGGACGCCGCACTGCGGCGATCCGGGATCCAGCCTCCAGCAGGAGCCCGCAGCAATGCGGGCTTCTGCGTTTCTGTCGGGCTGGATCGAACGAAAGAAAGCCCCAAAATGGATTCCCGCTTTCGCGGGAATGACGAGCAATACCCCGGTTTTTCGAGGCCGCCGAAAGCTTTTGATGCGGATCAGGACGGAGAACCACATCAGATCAATCCGCGTTCATCCGCGTCAATATCCATCAGCAAGCGTGGATCCTGCCGCGCAAAAAACCCGCCAACCGGCGGGTTTTTTTTGCCAAAGCGAGTCCACGCGAAGCGATCAGCTGCCCGTCGGCAACCACAGCAACAGCGCCACGCCCAGCGCGACGCGGTAGATCGCAAACGGCGTGAAGCGATGACTCTGGATGTAGCGCAGCAGCCATTTCACCGCCACAAAGGCCGTCACCAGCGCGGCCACGAAAGCGACGCCGAGGGCGGTCCAGTCTTCATTGCCGATCTGGCCATGCCGCACCAACGACAACAACGCGTAACCGGTGGCGGCGAACATGGTCGGGATGCCGACCAGGAAGGCGAACTCGGTTGCTGCCACCCGGCTGGTGGTGCCGGCCAGCAAGGCGATGAAGATGGTGGTGGCGCTGCGCGATGTGCCCGGGAACACGCCGGCCACGATCTGCGCGACGCCCACCAGCACCGCCGTGCCCCACGCGATGTCCCGGCGCTCCCCCAGTTTGGCGGCGCGGGCGGCCGCAAGGTGCTCGGCCACCACCATCCAGACCGCGCCAATCACCAAGGCCCAGGCAATCGGGCGCACCGCGTCGGGCAGTTCCCAGCCCAACTTCTTGACCAGCAACCCGCCCACGGCGGTGACCCCGAACGCGACCAGCAGCTTGAGCGCGTAATTGCGCGCCTGCGTGGGTGAGGCCAGTCCGGCGGGCGTGCCTGCGGCCAGCGCGGGTGATGCCCCACGACCGAGGAAGGCCAGCAGCATTTCCCACAGGCGCTGACGGTAGATCAGGGTCACCGCGAGGATGGCGCCGGCCTGGATCGCAATGTTGAACAACTCACTGCGATGCCCCAGCCAACGTTCGGCGATCAACAGGTGGCCGGTGCTGGAAATGGGCAGGAATTCGGTGATGCCTTCGATGATGCCGAGCAAGAGCGCGGCGAGCAGGTCATTCATGTGGGGATTCGGGATTCAGAGAAGTGGGATGCCGCAGGATGGCGTGCAGGATAACGGAAGCAGATATGCGCTGTTTTTATGCATTTGTCGCGCGTGCCGCACTATTTTGGTGCATTCCTGATTCTTTCCAATAAACAAGTCCATAGAAATCAATACCTTGTGAAACATGTGCCGTTGGCACGATCCCTGCGTTAGCAGGTGCGTCGGCCGCATCGTGCCGAACGGCCAATTCCGTTTCCGTCCCTCCAAACCCAGGTGCCCCGCATGTCCATCGAACACGTAGAAGCCCTCATCAAGACCCACAAGATCGAATTCGTTGACCTGCGCTTTGCTGACATGCGCGGCGTCCAGCACCACGTGACCTTCCCGGCTTCGATCGTCGATGCCGGTCTGTTCGAGGACGGGCGCATGTTCGACGGCAGTTCGATCAATGGCTGGCGCGGCATCCAGAACTCGGACATGGTGCTGCTGCCCGATGCCGCCACCGCCTTCATCGATCCGTTCACCGCCGATCCGACCCTGGTGCTGAGCTGCGACATCCTCGATCCCACCACCATGCAGGCCTACACCCGTGATCCACGTGGCGTGGCCCGTCGCGCCGAAGCCTTCCTCAAGGCCAGCGGGATCGCCGACCAGGCCTTCTTCGGTCCCGAGCCCGAGTTCTTCATCTTCGACTCGGTGCGCTTCGCCAATGAGATGGGCCACACCTTCTACCAGGTCGATTCCGAAGAAGCGCACTGGAACTCCGCGCGCGACTACGCCGGCGGCAACAGCGGTTACCGGCCGATGGTGAAGGGCGGCTATTTCCCGGTCGCGCCGCTGGATTCGCTGCACGACCTGCGTGCGGAAATGTGCAAGACCTTGGAAGCCGTCGGCATCGAAACCGAAGTGCACCACCACGAAGTGGCCAACGCCGGCCAGTGCGAGATCGGCACCCGCTTCAACACCCTGGTGAAGAAGGGTGACGACCTGCTGGCGATGAAGTACATCATCAAGAACGTCGCCCACCGCAGCGGCAAGACCGCCACCTTCATGCCCAAACCGATCGTGGGTGACAACGGCAGCGGCATGCATGTCCACATGTCGCTGGCCAAGGGCGGCGTGAACCTGTTCTCCGGCGACGGCTACGGCGGCCTTTCGCAGATCGCGCTGTGGTACATCGGCGGCATCTTCAAGCACGCCCGCGCGATCAACGCCTTCGCCAACTCCACCACCAACAGCTACAAGCGCTTGGTGCCGGGCTTCGAAGCGCCGGTGATGCTGGCCTATTCGGCCTCCAATCGTTCGGCCTCCTGCCGCATCCCGTATGTGTCGAACCCGAAGGCACGACGCATCGAAATCCGCTTCCCGGATCCGATGAACAGCGGCTACCTGACCTTCGCCGCCCTGCTGATGGCCGGCCTCGACGGCATCAAAAACCAGATCGATCCGGGCGCACCCAGCGACAAGGATCTGTACGACCTGCCGCCGGAGGAAGAGAAGAACATCCCGACCGTCTGCCATTCGCTGGATCAGGCGCTGGAAGCGTTGGATGCCGACCGCGACTTCCTCAAGGCCGGCGGCGTGTTCACCGACGATTTCATCGATGCCTACATCGGCCTGAAGATGAAGGAAGTCACCGCATTCCGCGCCGCCACGCATCCGCTGGAATACCAGCTGTATTACACGATCTGACCGCTGCTGGCGCAGGGAACCTATCCCTCTCAACCAGGCAAGACGCCAAGGCCCGCAGCGATGCGGGCCTTGTGCGTTTGGCGGCATGACACCCCGTGAGCGCCGAAACCAATCCGCACGATGTCTTGCGCTTGAAAAGTCCGATTGACGTGGGAGCCTGCGGTCCCGTCAGAGTACCTTGGTCCTGACCAGTGTCACGAAATCGACCTCGGGGACGGCCGGCGACCAGTAGTAGCCCTGCCCGAATTCGCAGCCCAGCTCCCGCAATCGCTGCAGTGCCGCGGCGTCTTCGACGCCTTCAGCAACCACGCTCAGATTCAGGCAATGCGCCATTTCCACGATCGCGCGCACCAGTGCTTCGTCGTTGGCATCGGCGCAGATCCGGTCCACGAACGAGCGGTCGATCTTCAGCCGGTGAACGGAGAGCCGGCGCAGATAGCCCAGGTTGGAATAGCCGGTGCCGAAATCATCGATGGCGATGCGCACGCCATGGCGCCGCACGCGCTGCAACATATCGACGAGGTCGCGGGTATCGAGGACCAGCGAGGATTCCGTCAACTCCAGCTCCAGCGCATCGCCCGGCAAGCCGGAGGCGGCCAGCGCGGTCGCCACCACGACATCGAAATCCTCGCGTCGCAGTTGCAGCGGCGACACGTTGACCGCCACGGTCAAATCGCCCAGGCCCTGTTCGCGCCACGACTGCGCGTCCAGGCAGGCTTGCCGCAACACCCAATCGCCGATCTCGTGGATCAGGCCACAACGCTCGGCCACCGGGATGAAGGTCGCGGGCGGAATGAAGCCACGTTCCGGATGCTGCCAGCGCAGCAGTGCCTCGGCACCAACGATCCGGCCAGCCTCGAAATCGATCTGCGGCTGATAGTGCAGGCACAGTTCACCATTGCCCAACGCAGTGCGCAGGCCGGCGGCGAGGTGCAACTGCTCGGCCACGCTGTCGTTCATGCCGGTGTTGAAGAAGCGGAAGGTGTTGCGACCGGATTCCTTGGCGTCGTACATCGCAAGGTCGGCATTCTTGAGCAAGCGGTCGACGTCTTCGCCATCGCGCGGGGATACGGTGATGCCCATCGAGGCAGTCACCAGCACGTCCATGCCATTGACGTTGAACGCCTCGCGGAACACCCGGGTGAGCTTGGTGATCACGGTCGCGATTCCGTGTTCGCTCTTCAGGTTGCCCAGCAGGATCACGAATTCATCGCCGGAGATGCGGGCGACGGTATCGGTGTCACGCAGGACGCTGCGCAGCTTGACCGCGACCTGCAGCAACAGCGCATCGCCGGCAGCATGCCCCAGCGAATCGTTGATGGTCTTGAAATTGTCGAGATCGAGGAACACCACGGCGACGATGCGGCCATCCTCGACACGCTGGACCAGCAACTGTTCCAGCCGGTCGCGTCCCAGCAATCGGTTGGGCAGCCCGGTCAAGGCATCGCTGTGCACCAGCCGTTCGATTTCCTGCCGAGACACCAGCAACGCCCGCTTCTCGCTCTCCAACTGGGCGATGGCCTGGGTCAGATCGTTGGAAATCATCTGCACCAACATCCAGGTCACGAGCAGGATCAAGGCCAACTCGGCCAGCCGAATCCACGGCGGCGAATCCTGGATGCTGGGCAGGATGCCGTTCTGGTCCAGCACGAACACCAGCACCAGCGAGGCCAGCAGGAACAGCACCAGCGCCCGGGTCAGCCTACGCGCCCCCAGCATCGCGGCCAAGACCACGAGGGTGGGGTAGGCCATCGGCGCTTCGTCATAGAGTCCCTGGCCGGCAAACATCAAGGCAGCCAAGCCGAGCGCCAGCGACAGCACCATCAGCTGGATCGCCTGGGTCGACTGGCCCCGCGCGTTGCGCCACAGGGTCAGCAGCAACAGGGCGACGACGCCGGCGTCGAACACCGCCGACATCCAGCGCTCGCGGAACACATTCACCAAGGCCAGCGCGCCGAACACGCTCAGCACCACCCAGGCGATCTGGCGCACGCGCAATGCGTCGAGGGCCAAAGGCCGCCACGAAACGCCCCCGTCCACCGGCATTGGATCCGGTCGTGCCATGGTTTCCGCATGGGTGTGCACGTCTGCCGTGCACGGGGAGACTACCATTCATTGTCTGCTCTCACGACCACCCGTGAGCATGACGACATGCGGCACGGGGCTGTTGCGTCGCTGGCTGTTTGCACTAAATTAGTGCAAATGAAAGCACCCGCTGTCGACGAAGCCACCTGGGATGCGCTGAGCACACCCCTGCTGCGGCTGGATGCGGCCGGACGGATCGTCCTCGCCAACGCTGCCTGTGCGCGCTGGCTTGGGGTCAGCCGCCGGCGCTTGCCTGGCCTGCAGGCGGGCGCGCTGGAACCTGAGGGCCAACAATTGGCCGGACAACTGGCCAGCGCCCCGCAATCTCCGGTTCGCCTGCGCGGCATCGGACTTGCAGTTCCCGGCAGTGAGGCCACCCGCTTCGCCGATCTTTGGCTCACCCCGACCGATGCCGGCTACTGGCTGGAACTGCATCCGGTCGATGAATTCCCCGGCGCCGATCCGGCGCAGTTGCTGCCGGCGGCGTTGACCGCCTCGCTGCAGGGCCTGGCGCATGAACTGCGCAACCCCTTGGCCGGCATCAAGGGTGCGGCGCAGCTGCTGGCACGACGGGTCGACCCCGAGGCACGCGAGCTCACCACCATCATCGAGGGCGAGGCGCAACGCTTGGCATCGCTGGTCGAACGCCTGCTCAACCCGGCGCCAGCGCGTGCGCTGTCGGCCGTCAACGTACACGCCGTGCTGGAACGGGTGGTGCGCCTCGCCGAAAGCGATGCCGGCTGGGCGGTGCGCCTGCAGCGCGATTACGACCCGTCGCTGCCCGAGCTGCCGGGCGATCCCGACGCACTCACCCAGTCGGTCTGGAACCTGGTCCGCAACGCGATCGAGGCCGGCGCCGGCAGTGTCACCCTGCGCACCCGCGCCGAACACGGCGTGCGCATCGGCGAGGTGTTGCAGCCGCTTGCATTGCGACTGGACATCATCGATGACGGTCGCGGCGTGCCGCCGGAGCTGGCCGAGCACCTGCTGCTGCCCTTGGTCAGTGGTCGCGCCGACGGCACCGGGCTCGGGCTGGCACAGGCGCAGCAAGTGGCGCGTGCGCATCGTGGCGTGCTGGTGTGGCGCTCGCGCCCGGGCCACACCGTGTTCACCCTGCTGCTGCCACTGACCGCGGAGGACGCCGATGGCTGAGCCTGCCCTGCTGTGGGTGGTCGACGACGATCGCTCGATTCGCTTCGTTCTGTCCGCGGCATTGCGCGAGGCGGGCTATCCGGTCACGGCGTTCGCCAGCGCCGATGAGGCACTGCTCGCGCTGGACGCGGGGCAACGGCCGGCGCTGGTGTTGGCCGATGTGCGCATGCCCGGCACCGACGGACTGGCCCTGCTCGACCGACTCAAGGCGCAGTTGCCGAAGCTGCCGGTGATCGTGATGTCGGCGCACACCGACATCGCCAGCACCGCCAGCGCGTTTCGCGGGGGCGCGCAGGAATTCCTGTCCAAGCCGTTCGATCTGGATGCAGCGGTCGAACTGGTGCGTCGTTGTCTGCCCGAGCTCGAAGCCACGCCGGAGACGCCACCTGCTTTCGATGTGCGCTCGGCACCCTCCACGGACTTGATCGGCCAGGCACCGGCGATGCGGGCGCTGTTCCGTGCCATCGGCCGCTTCGCCCAGGTCCCGCTGTCGGTGCTGATCACCGGCGAGACCGGCACCGGCAAGGAGCTGGTCGCGCGCGCCCTGCACCGCGAGTCGCCACGTGCAGGCAAGCCCTTCGTGGCGCTGAATACCGCCGCGATTCCCGCCGAGCTGCTGGAGTCCGAACTGTTCGGCCACGAAGCCGGCGCGTTCACCGGAGCACAAAAACGCCATATCGGTCGCTTCGAACAGGCCAATGGCGGCAGCCTGTTCCTCGATGAAATCGGCGACATGCCGGCCGCATTGCAGACGCGCCTGTTGCGGGTATTGGCTGAAGGCGAATTCTTTCGGGTCGGCGGGCGTGAATTGATCCGCGTCGATGTGCGGGTGATTGCCGCTACCCACCAGCCGCTGGAAGTCTTGGTTGAACAGGGTCGCTTCCGCGCCGACCTGCTGCACCGACTCGACGTGGTGCGCTTGCACCTGCCGCCGCTGCGGCAACGCCGCGAGGACATCGCCCTGCTGGCGGCGCGCTTCCTCGCCCATGCCGCCGCCCGCTTGCAGTTGTCGCCACGCAAGCTCTCCGCCGCCGCTCTGGAGCGTCTGCGCGAGCACACCTGGCCCGGCAACGTGCGCGAGCTGGAGAACCTGTGCTGGCGGTTGGCGGCGCTGACGCCGGGCGAGACCATCGCCGCCAATGACCTGATGCTGACCCACGCCGCTGTCGCACACCCGCCGGGCACCACCACGCAAGCCAGCGCATGGACAACGGCACTCGCGGCCTGGGCCCGGGAACAACTCGAAATCGGCAATGCCAGTGTGCATGCGCAAGCACGCGAACGCCTCGACCTGACCCTGCTCGAGGTCGCGATGGCGCTGCACGAGGGCCACCGCAGCGAGGCCGCCGCCGCCCTCGGCCTCAGCCGCAACACCGTGACCCGCAAGCTCGGCTCCTCACGCAAGCGCCGCTGAGGTTGCACCTCGCACCATCAACGCCGGCTTGTCGGCAAAACTCCGGCACAGGCATAGTGTGTCCATCTGCGCACGAAAGGAGTCCTTGCATGCAGCCTGCCTTCCGCATCGCTCTCCCCGTTCTGCTGACTGCGGGCCTTTCCGCCTGCGCCAGCGCACCCACACCCCGTCCGCACACATCGGCAACCCCAACCCCGACCGGGCCGGTTCGCCATGCCGTGGCCAACCTCGCCGCGGCCTCCGGCACCCTGGTCAGTGGACGCCTCCTGCTGGCCACGGAATCGGGTGGCGTGCGCATCCGTGGCGACATCGGTGGCCTGCAGCCTGGCAGCAGCCACGGCTTCCACATCCACGAAAAAGGCGACTGCAGCGCGGTGGATGCCAGCACGGCTGGCGGCCACTTCAACCCGGACAGCAAACCGCACGGCCGCGCCGGGATGGGCACGCACCACAGTGGCGATGCCGACAACCTCGTGGCCGATGCCCATGGCGTGGCCCATGTCGATGCTTTTCTCCGCGGTGTCGATCTGGGCGCTGGCAGCCACGACATCCTCGGCCGCGCAATCATCGTCCACGCCGCGCCTGACGACTACAGCAGCCAGCCCTCCGGCAACGCCGGAGCGCGGGTGGCCTGCGGGGTGATCCGACTGGTGCCGTGATGGGCCATCGGCTGGATGTCCGGTTCCGGCGGGAATTTCCGCTACTCGTTCCAAACCCGAAACGGACCGCTGCCATGCCCATCCCGATCCGCGCCTGCCTGCCTTTCGCCCTGTTGGCCTTGGTCGCGTGTTCGCCGAAGCAGCCGGATGCCGCAGCCGCGCCCTCTCCGGCCATGACGCCCGCCGCGCCGTCTGCATCCATGGCCATTGCGTCCGCGGACGACAAGAAATGCACCACCGAGCCGCGCACCGACCCCAACGACAAGCGCCCGCGCTGCGGCGGCATGGGTGGTGCCACGGTGCCTGCAACGCGCGCCTACAGCATCGGCGTTGCCGGGATGGGCACGACCACCTCGGGCGACGATTGCGTGGCCAAGCCATACGACGTCTGCGACATCGACAAACCCTTCAGCACCGAATTCTGCGGCCTCACGCTCACCCATACGCCCGCCAGCCGCACCGGCGGCACGTTCGAGGTGCAGCTCACGGCCGCCGGCGTTGACTACAAACAATCAGGCACCTACACGCTGAGCGGTCCCGAGAACAGGCTGACGGCGACCTATGCCACCGCCGAGATGTGCGCGCATACGGGAGGCCAGGCGCTCTGCGTGCCGCAGCCGGCCCGCACCACCACCTGGACCAGGATCAGCGATTGCAAGGCGGCGCCATGAACCAGCGCCACCTCCCTGCCTTCGGTTTCACCACGCTGGCGTTGCTGACGCTGGCCGCCTGTTCGCCGCAATCCAGGAGCCCGCCGTCGACTGCGACGCCCGCGCCCGCTGCATCGACGCCGGTCACTCCTGCGGCCGCACCGAAACCGGACGAGCACTGCACCAACGAGCCCAAGACCGATCCCAACGACAAGCGCCCGCGCTGCGGTGGGATGGGTGCGCCTCCTGCAAGTGCGGCTGCACACGCGTACCGGATCGACAGCGTGACCTGTCCGGGTGGCGGCCACGAGAGCATCCAAGTCTGTGACATCACCAAGCCGTTCACCAACACCGTCTGCGGCGGCATGGCAGACATTACCCACACGCCCACCAGTGATCGTGGCGGCACGTGGTCATTTGTGTTTCGAGGCGCGGGCGGCACTGCCGACAGCAATGGCACCTACACCCTCAGTGGATCGGAAGCATCGCTGACCGAACACGTCGTCGGCAACAAGATCTGCGTCCACGCAGGCGGTCGAACCATCTGCACCACACCGCGCCCGAGCACCTCCACCTGGACAAAAATCGCGAGCTGCAAACAATGAGTCTCTTTCACACATCCGTGTTCGCACCTCTGTCCATCGGGGCTTTCGCCCTGCTGCTGGTCGCCTGCGCACCCAAGCAGGAGCAGCCGGCACCATCTGCCACACCCCAGGCATCAACAACGACGCCGCCTGCGACCGCGGCCGGCACCCAGCCGGAAGAAAAATGCACCAACGAACCGCGCACGGATGAAAACGACCAGCGCCCGCGCTGTGGCGGCATGGGCGCGCCCCAGGTGGCATCGCATGCGTATCGGATCACCCTCGATAACGGTGAGTCCTTCACCGCCTGCGATATCACCCAGCCGTTCAACGGCAAGATCGGTCGCGACATGATCAGCATGGACTTCACGCCCAGCAGCGCCAGCGGCGGCACGGTGAAGTGGCATTTCGCCGGTGCCGGCGGCACGGTGGACATGGCCTACGACTACCGCCTGAGCGGCCCGGAAGAACGCATGACCGGCACCTTCCAGGCCAGCTCCGCAGTCTGCGGCAAGGCCTCGGGCCTGACTGCCTGCGCGGCGGCAAAGCAGCAATCGTTCACTTCCACCTGGACCCGCATTCCCGCCTGTACGGACAGCCCGAAATGAACCGGCGCGTTCTAGTTCCACTCTGCTGCATTGGCATCTTGCTGGCCGCCTGCAGCCCGAAATCCGCGCCTTCAACCAAAGCGCCACACGCCGCCGCGCCGGCAACCGCACCTGCGGCGATCGCCAGCGCAACGCCCGAAGATAAATGCACCAACGAACCGCGCAGGGATGAAAACGACAAGCGACCGCGCTGTGGCGGCATGGCTGCGGCTATCCCTGCTTCGCGTGCGTTCCACATCGTTGGCGGCAGCGGCGATCCGGTGGATCAAGTCGTCTGCAATATCGACGAAAAATTCGTCTTGAACGGAAAAATGTTCGGCGTCGAATTCAGCGGCGGCATGGACGGCACCTACAAGTTCGTGCGCACGCCGAACATTCCGGGCCTGAGCTGGAATGCCGGCGGCCGCTATCACATCGAATTCCCGGACGGCGCGGACAAGCCCGGCACGATGACCACCGAGGGCGGTGGCACGATTCATGCCGGCGCGCAGGCGCGCACCACCAGCGGCGGCGAGCGTTTCACCCTGACGCCGGCATCGGCAGGCACCTGCACTCCGTGATTCCGCCACAGCGATGTCGCCGCCTCAGCTCACGCCGAGCTTGTGCGCCAGCACCTCGGCGGCGGCGCGATTGACTTCCTGCGGCAGCACCGCCGCGCGCAGCACCGGCAAGGCCTGCGCAAGCAAGCGCCGCGCTTCGGCTGCGTCGCCGCGTTCCGAACGGATCGCCGCAAGCTCTGCGCGCGCGATGGCCAAATCAACGGGCTGGGTGCCGGCGGTCAGCTGTGCGATGGCCTTGCGCTGCGCCTGCTCGGCCGCGGCAAGGTCGCCTTGCTGCCGCGACAGTGCCGCATGCATGCGTTGAATGCTGGCGAAGATCGGGTGCGTGGGCGGTGCGGCCTTGGCCCAGAGCGCTTCCGCCTCCGTAAGCAGCGCCGCCGCTTGCGTAAAGTCACCCATCAGTTTCGCTGCCACCGACTGTTGCAGGACGACATAGGCGTAATCCTGCGAGGCTTCGCCATCTTCCTTGCGCATGGGTTCGCGCAAGGCACTCAGCTCTGCATAGGCCCAGCTGGCCCTGCCGGCTTTGGCAGCAATGCGTGCCTGCCGAACCCGCAGCTTGCGCACCACGCCAGGGGCATTGCCATCCTGAATGCCGGCCAATCCGGCAATCGCCTCTGCGTACATCCGCAGCGCTTGCGGATAGTCGCCTAGGCTGTCGTACACGCTGCCAAGATGCTCACGACGGATGGCGATTTCCAGCGGCACGGCGTCGGATGTCGCGCCCAGGCTGTCAGCATGGCGCATCGCGGTCAACGCTTCAGGAAAACGTCCTTGATCCTTCAGCACCAGTCCAAGACTGCCGTACAGCTTGCTGATGTCGGCTCCCCCTTCGAAATACTTTTCGCTCAGGGCGATGGCCTGGCGAATGCTGCGTTCCGCGCCGCGTTGGTCGCCGGAGACGGCTTGCGCATCCGAGAGCGCGCGCAGCAAGCCGGGGCGTTCTGGCGATTCCTGCGGGATCCTTGCCCTGTCTGCAAACGACAGGCCTTGTTGCGCCGTATCCATGGCTTTTTTTGCGTCGCCGGTCCAGCTGTAGAGCGAGGCGAGGTAGGAATAGACGGTGATCGCTGCCGGCGGTGGCTCAGGCATGGCATTGACCACCGCAATCGCCTGTTTCCAGGAGGACTCCGCAGCGGCGGCATCCCCATTGCGGAACTGGGCGTAGCCAAGATCAAACAGGGAATTGAGGCGCGCCTGCTGATCGTCGGGGGCGTAGTCCTCGCGCAAGCGCATCGAACGCTGCGCTTGCTGGAGTGCTTCCTTGCCGCGTTCCAGCGAGCCGAGTGCGTTCGAATAGTAAGAAATGTCGTCGGCCAACTGCAGTGCCTCGCTGCGCCCGCGGGGTTGCACGCCCTTGAGCCCGGCTTCCAGTAGACCGGCTGCAATTCTCGGCTCACCAAGGTTGAGATACATGTGTCCCAGCTTGCGCTGCACGGTCTGGCGCACCGCTGCAGGCATCTGTTTATCTTCGCCCAGCTTGCGGGTTGCCGCCTCAAGCAATTGTCGCGCAGTGATCTTGGTGTCCAGCGCCTGATCCGGCAAAGCCGCCAACATCGTGTTGCCAAGAAAGTCCAACGCCGCCTGCGCGGTGGCCCCTTGTCGCTGCGCTTCGCTGCGTTGCTGCTCGGCAAGCTGCGCCTGCATCCGCGCCTCACGCGCCTGCCACAGCGCCACGCCGGTACCTGCCAGCAGAGCCAATGCCACCGCACCGATGGCTGCCGCCAGTCCACGATTGCGGCGCAGCCACAGCCGCGCACGTTGGCCGCGCGACAGCGGCACGGCGGCGATCGGGCGATTGTCCAGCCAGGCGCGCAGGTCATTGGCCAGCGCATCGGCCGAGGCATAGCGCTGTTCGGGGTCGCGGCGCAGGCAGGTCTGCACGATGGCGGCCAGATTGCCGCGCAGTGCGCGTGCCAGCGCCGTCGGACTGAGGCCGCCGCGCTTGGCCGCCTGCTCTGCCGAAATACTGGCGGCAGCGCGAGTCAGCGGCTCCGGCTCGCGTTCGAGCTGCTGCAGCTGGCTGGCCACCGGGGTATCGCGGGTCAGCCCGAACGGGTGCGCACCCGACAGCAACCGATGCAGGATGACGCCCAGCTGCCAGAGGTCGGTGGCGGTGGTGATCGGGGCGTCGTGCAGTTGTTCGGGGCTGGCGTATTCGAAGGTCAGGGCGCGGTCGAGGGTGGCGGTGGCGTCGGCAGCGGCCAGCTGTTTGGCGATGCCAAAATCCAGCAGCTTCACCCGCCCTTCGGCATCGACCAGCAGGTTCGACGGCTTGAGGTCGCGGTGCACCACCAGGTTGCGATGCGCGTAGCGCACTGCGTCGAGGACGTGCAGGAACAGGGTGACGCGTTCATGCAGGCCGAGATTGCGGGCATCACACCAGCGGTCGATGGGTTCCCCGTGGATGTACTCCATCACGAAGTACGGTTCACCCTCGGCGCTGATGCCGCCGTCCAGCAAGGTGGCGATATTGGGATGCTGCAGGCCGGCCAGGATTTGCCGCTCGCGCAGGAAACGTTCACGCGCTGCCTGCGAGTCGGCGCTGGCGCGAATCAGCTTGAGCGCGGCCTGTTGCGCGTAGGCGCCATCGCTGCGCTGCACCGCATACACCGCGCCCATGCCGCCACGGCCGATCACCTCCACCACCTGCCAGGCGCCGATGCTGCGGCCGATCATCGGATCCGACCCGGCCTCCTCCGCACCCAGCGCATTGCCCCAGCTGCGCACGCCGGCAAACGGTTCGGTGGCGGCATCGGCATCGGCATCCGCGGCCAGCAAGGCCTCGACCTGCGCCAACAAGGCGGCATCACCCACGCACAGTTCCTGCAGCCGCGTCGCCCGCGCCGCCGAATCCAGTTCGGCGACAGCATCGAAAATCGCGAGGGCACGCCGCCGCAGTGCCTGGCTCGCCTCGTCCATCCCGCTCATCCGAGTTCGGCCAGCAGGAAAGCGCGCGCCTTGCGCCAGTCGCGGCGCACCGTGCGATCGGTGACGCCCAGCATCTGCGCGATCTCGATCTCTTCATAACCGCCGAAATAACGCAACTCGACCACCTGGGCAGCGCGTTCATCCAGCGCGTGCAGGCGTTGCAGCAGATCGTCAAGCTCCAGCACTTCCACCGCCGCCCGCTCGCCCGCATCCAGCCGTGCGGTCAGGGTCAGCGCTTCTTGCCCACCGCCTCGCTTGTCGGCCTTGCGCGCACGCGCATCGTCGACCAGCACCTGACGCATGGCCCGCGCCGACAGCGCCAGCAGATGGTTGCGATCCACCGCCGCCAGTTGCGCACCGCCTGCCAGTTTCATGTAGGCCTCGTGGACCAACGCCGTGGTCTGGAAGTCGTCGCGCATGCGGCGCAATTGCTGCCGCGCAGCGCGCTTGAGCTCGTCGTAGATGGCCGAATACGCCGCACCCAGCGCTGCGTTATCGCCCGCGCGGGCGCGGGCGAGCAGCACGGTGACTTCGATGCCGGGGTTGGATTCCATGGACGCTGCAACCGTGTCCGGTGTGACGCTGGAGTTTCGCATACCTCAAACACGCCGGCAGTCCCGCCGGACTGACCTGAGGACACGCGACCATGCAAGCCCGTACCCATCTTCCGCGCCGCTTGGCGCTCTCCGCCCTGAGCCTTGCCCTGTTGGGCGCGCTGTCGATGCCGGCGTTTGCGGCAGACTCTCCGTGCAAGAATCCTGACGGCACCGATGTCTCGCCGGCCCCATCCACCGACCAAGGCAGCGAGGCAGGTTCCGACAACACCACCTGCAGGGCCAGCGCGAGCGCAGTCGGCATCGGCAACAACGCCAGCGCGGAGGTGAGTTCCGCGTTCGGTAACCAGAACTTCGCCTATGCCGATGGCAGCAGCGCCTTCGGCTACTGGAACAAGGCCTGGGCCATCGGCAGCAGCGCATTCGGCAGCGGGAACACCGCCTCTGGCTACAACAGCAGTGCGTTCGGCGTCGTCAATACGTCTGCTGGAAGGTACAGCAGCGCCTTCGGCCACTGGAACTACGCCATTGGCGACAACAGCAGCGCCTTCGGCGAAAACAATTGGGCCAATGGCAATGGCAGCAGCGCGTTCGGCCAAGACAACCGGGCCAATGGCAGTGCCAGCAGCGCGTTCGGCTATCAGTCGCAAGCCTTGCAAGCCAACAGCACCGCGCTGGGCTATCAAGCCGTGGCCAATGTCGCCGGGGTGGTGTCGTTCGGGCATTCCGCAACGGACCTGAATCTCGGCGGCGTGGCCTACGGCAGCGAGCTCAACGCGCGCCTGATCCACGTGGCCGCCGGCATCGACGCCACCGATGCGGTGAACCTGGGCCAGATGAATGCCGCCATCAGCGGGATCACCAGCTTCAGCGGCTGGAACCTGAGCGCCGCGGGTGGCGCGGCGCAGCTGATCGGCGATGGCGACACGGTGGACTTCGAGACCGACGATCCAAACGGCAACCTGACCGTGTCCCGCAGCGGCAACACGATGACTTATGGCTTCAACAGCCTCAATGCGGTGTTCGGCGGTGGCGGCGGCAGCTTCACCATCATCAACAACACCACGATCAATATGGGCAACAACGTGGTCGGTGGTGTTGCCAACGGCGTAGCCGCAACCGACGCGGTGAATGTCGGCCAGTTGAACACGGTGGCGACCGCCGCCAGCAACGCCCAGACCTCGGCTGACAACGCACAGAACACGGCTGATTCGGCGATGACCGCCGCCAACAACGCCCAGGCCACCGCCGACTCGGCGATGACCGCCGCCAACAACGCCCAGGCCACCGCGGATACCGCGCTGACTGCTGCCAACAATGCACAGGCCAGTGCCGATCATGCGCAGGACACCGCCGACCACGCCCAGCAGAGTGCCGATGCCGCACAAGCGACCGCGGATACCGCGTTGACCACGGCCAACAATGCGGTCGGGATCGCCAATGCGTACACCGACACCCGAGAAACCGCGATCCGCGCCGACATGAGCGCCGGTGACGCCGCCACGCTGGCGTCTTCCAAGGCCTACACCGACCAGCGCTTTGCGGCCTGGAACGACACTTTCACCCAGTACCAGCATCAGGTCGATGCCCGCTTTGCCCAGACCGACACCCGCATCAACCGGATCGGTGCGATGGGCACGGCGATGACCCAGATGGCGGTCAACGCGGCGATCAGTACCAGCCCGAATGGCCGGCTTGCAGTGGGCTTGGGCACGCAGGGTGGCCAGGGTGCGATTTCGATTGGTTACGGCCGCCGCGTGGGCAGCACCGGTTCGTTCTCGATCGGCGCCAGCTTCGCCAGCGGTGAATCGTCGGTGGGCGCAGGTTTCGGCATCGACCTGTAATCCGACAGCCGCGGCTGTTCGCAACGGGGTGGCGCGAGCCGCCCCGTTGTTGTTCCTGATCGACCAAGCCTTGTCGCAGCGCCTCAGCGCAAGTGGCGCGGATCGGCCTCCGGGCAATGCACGAATTGCACCGGCACGCCGTGCGCACGCAGCACCGCAGCGAACTGCCGCTGGCGCATCTCGAACATGGCGAACCCCTGCGCCAGCTGCGCGCGATCACTGACACCCGCAGCATTGCGCTGTTGCCACGCTGCGGCGTCGAGCAGGCCGATCCGTACTTCGCCCTCGGCATAACAGGCCAAGGGCTCCGGTGGTTGATCGATCACGCAGTCGGACTGCGGTGCCAGCAGCGCTGCATCCAGCAGCGTCCACAGCGGTTCAAGACCCGCGTGCTGGTATTGCATTGCGGTCATCGCCAGCAGGTCATGCAGGCTCTGGTAGCGCATGTGTTCGACCCGCACGCCGATGCCCGCCTGCAGCGCGAGTGCAAAATCCGCCTCGGCCATGCCACGATCAAACAAGTCCGCTTCCAGCGCCTCGGTCACCTCCGCCACCGCCGCGCCGCGCAGGATGAAGGGGATGACCCGCAGCACGCCGCCTGCGCAGTCCGGATCGGCACGCAGTGGTTCCGGCACGTTGCCCTCGGCATCGGCACCAAAGCCGATCATGCGCGCGCCCAAGCCATCGTTCGGGAGTCGCTGCAGCAGGTCCTCCAGCACCGCGTGGACCGGCCACCCCGGACGCAGCACTTCGGCCGGGTCGTAATGGACCGCCAGCAAGCCAAGATCGCAGTTGGCGACCTGCGGTGCCAATTTGGCCAAATCGCGACCCAGCATCGCGGCGACATCGCCTGCGGATACGCTGGACAGTGCCGGGTTCGCCGCCTGCCCGGCCTCGCGCAGCTCGATCGCCACCAGCCCCCGGAACACGGGCATCACGTTTCTGCGGGAGTTCATCTGGAGCTTCGACTCGATATCGTCACACTACACTGACTACATTATGCGCGCGGCCTCCTGCCGCCGAGGGCCTGCCATGCAATTCGGTCGTCCAGTCGCCGTGCTCGGCGGCGTCCGCATCCCGTTCTGCCGTCGCAACACAGCCTATGCCGATGTCGGCAACATCGGCTTGTCGGTGCGCACGCTCGGCGCGCTGGTGGAAAAATTCGGACTCAGTGGCAAGCAACTCGGTGAAGTCGCGATGGGTGCGGTGATCAAGCACTCCTCCGACTGGAACCTCGGCCGCGAGGCCACGCTCTCGTCCGGGCTGTCTCCGTTGACCCCCGGCATCACCATGCAACGCGCCTGCGGCACCTCGCTGGACACGATCCTCGGCATCGCCGGCAAGATCGCGACCGGCCAGATCGAGGCCGGCATCGGCGGCGGCTCGGACACCACATCGGACGTGCCGATCGTCTACGGCCAGCAATTGCGCCGCCGCCTGCTCAATGTCGAGTCAGCGCGTTCCACCGGGCAGAAGCTGTCGGCGCTCAAGGGGTTCAGCCTCGGCGAACTCAAGCCCGATTTCCCCGGCGTGGCCGAGCCGCGCACCGGCAAGTCGATGGGCGATCACTGCGAAGACATGGCCAAGGAATGGGGCATCAGCCGCGAAGCGCAGGATGCGCTTGCGGTGACTTCGCATCAGAAACTCGCTGCCGCCTACGGGCGCGGGTTCTTCGACGATCTCGTGGTCGGTTTCCGTGGTGAAACCCGCGACAACATCCTGCGGCCCGATTCCAGCCTCGAAAAACTCGCCTCGCTGAAGCCGGCGTTCGACAAGACTTCCGGCAAGGGCACCCTGACCGCCGGAAATTCCACCCCGCTCACCGACGGTGCCGCTGCCTGCCTGTTGGCCAGCGACGCGTGGGCCGCCCAGCATGGGTACGACGTGCTCTGCCATGTGCGCGACGCGCAGGTGGCGGCGGTCGATTTCGTCCACGGCGAAGGCCTGCTGATGGCGCCGACGGTGGCCGTGGCCGAACTGCTGGCGCGCAACAACCTGCGCCTGCAGGATTTCGACCTGTACGAGATCCACGAAGCCTTCGCCGCGCAGGTGCTGTGCACGCTGAAGGCGTGGGAGAGCGCCGACTATTGCCATGATCGGCTCGGGCTGTCCGCGCCGCTGGGCGCGATCGATCCGGAGCGGATCAATGTCAACGGCTCCTCACTGGCCACCGGCCATCCGTTCGCCGCCACCGGCGCGCGCATCGTCGCCACCGCCGCCAAGGAGCTGCGCCAGCGTGCCGGCCGTCGTTGCCTGATCAGCATCTGCACCGCAGGCGGAATGGGCGTGACCGCAATCCTGGAGCGCTGAATCGCGGGGCCGCGCATCGGCGGCCGACAGCTTCAGCGCCGCCGCCGGATCGGGATGCTGTCTGCCGGGATCGAGACCAGATCGACACCACCTTCACGGATCGGTGCACCGTATTCAGGTGCCCAGGCCATTGCGCTGATGATTTCCCAGGTTGCCGGCAAGCCGGCGTCGGTGCGATGCATGTCGTAGGCATCGGCGGCGGCGGCGAAACGACCGCGGCCGGTGAGCGTGTGGCGGCGACGGGTCAGTGCATTGGTCGCACCGAGCGCACGCAGTTCGTGCATCAGGGCCGACAGGTCGGGATAACGCGTCACCTCTTCGTCGCGATCCACCACCGGCTGGAAGAAACCGGCATTGATGAGCGCATCACCGATGCCTGCGGTATCGACGAATGGACTGACATGCGGTACGCGGTCGGCCTGCGCGAAGGCATCGCGCAATTCCCACAGGGTTTCCGGGCCGAAGGTGGAAAACAGCAGCAGGCCTTGCGGCCTCAGCACGCGACGGAAGCCGTTGAGCACCGCCCCGAGGTCTTCCACCCATTGCAGGCACAGGTTGGAGAAGATCACGTCGATGCTGGCATTGGCCAGCGGTAGCTGCCGCGCATCCGCGCACACTTGCAGCGGCGTCCGTGCAAACGGGTTGCTGAGCCAACGGCCTGCTGGCTTCGCCGCGTGGCGCGCCTGCCGCAGCATCGGCAGGGCAAGATCGAATGACAGGATCTCCGCCTTCGGCCAGCGCTGTTGCAGCAGCATGCTGGCGTGGCCGGTGCCGCAACCAAGGTCGAGTACCCGCTGCGGCGGCTTGCGTGCCAAGGCCGGGTCGTCGAGATACTCCAGTGATTCAAGCAGGCGCGATTCGACCAGCCGCTGCAAGCCCGCCACCACGTCGTAGCCTGCCGCCGAGCGCGAAAATGCGCGACGGACTTGGCGGGTATCGAACATCGGCTTGGTCATGCCTGCGTATTCTCGAGAAAATCCGACAGTACCGATGCCACGGCATCGACATGGGTCAAGAACGGCGCGTGGCCGGCACCGGCAATCTGCACGAACTGTGCAGCGGGCGCCAATGCTGCAGCCGCCTGCATCGCCTGTGGCGACACCACACGATCACGACGCCCGGCCATCCACAGGCTCGACATCGGCATGGCCGACAGCGCGGGCCTCAGATCGGTGGTCTCCAGCAAGCGCAAACCTTCCGCCAGCACGCGCGGTGAGGGCGCGCCCCGTTCCATCGCCAACGTGCGCAACTGCCGCATCCGCTCGCGCGCGTCTTCAAGACCGAAGGCCTCCAGTGCAAGGAAGCGATCCACGGTACCGCGCCAATCCGATGCCAGCCCGGTTTCGAACTTCGCGAACGCGTCCACCGGCATACCGTCGGACCAGTCTTCTGTCGCCACGAAGCGCGGGGTTGCCGCGATCATGGCCAATGCGGGAATCCGCTGCGGTGCGAGATGGGCAGCATGCAGCGCAATCGCACCGCCCATCGACCAACCACACCACGGCGCCGCGGGCACCGCATCGAGTACGGCGCGTGCGCAGGCATCCAGTTCCAACAGCACCGCGCTGTCACGGCTGTGGCCATGGCCAGGCAAATCGACCAAATACAGTGTGCGCTGCCCGCCCATCGCATCCGCAAGCAGCTTGAACACGCCACCGTGCATCGCCCAGCCGTGCAGCATGACCAAGGGTGGCCCGTTGCCGATGACCTCGACATGCAGGCTCATGCGGCATCCCCGCGCGCGGGCCACGCTGAAGCTGCAGCCAGCGCAGCGTTGACCGCTGCCGTGTGTTCACCCAGCCGTGGTGATCGTCGCGCCAATGCCATCGGGCTGTCGGAGAACAACATCGGCGTGCGCACGCCCGGCAGCGTACCGCCGTCCGCATCGGCATCAGGCAGAGACAGCCGCAGCCCGCGATGGATCACCTGCGGATCATCGAACACTTCATCGACGCGATTGATCGGCCCGGCCGGAATGCCTTGCCGTTCCAGCGCCGCAAGCAGCTCGGCACGCGGCCGCCGCGCGAAGGCATCCGCAAGCAGCGGCACCAGATCCTCGCGATGCTGCACGCGCTGTGCATTGGTGGCGAAGCGTGGATCTTCCGCCAATTGCGGCAGGTCCAGCACCACGCACAGCCGCGCGAACTGCGTATCGTTGCCCACCGCCAGCATCAACTCGCCATCGCAGGTGGCGAACGGCTGGTAGGGCACGATGTTCGGATGCGCGCTGCCCATGCGCATCGGCACGCTGCCGGAGACGAGATAATTCATCGCCTGATTGGCCAGCATCCCGACCATCGAGTCCAGCAAGGCGATATCGATGTGCTGACCGCAACCACTGCGCTGCCGTTGCAGCAACGCCGCCTGAATCGCGATGGTGCCGTGCTGGGCGGCGAACAGGTCGGCAAAGGCGACACCGATCTTCTGCGGCGGCCCATCGGCCTCGCCGGTCAGGCTCATGATCCCGCCCATGGCCTGGATCATCGCGTCGTACCCGGCGCGCTGTGCATACGGGCCGTCCTGGCCAAAGCCCGTGACCGAGCAGTAGACCAATCGAGGATTGAGCGCATGCAGGCTGGGATAGTCCAAGCCGTATTTCGCCAGACCACCGACCTTGAAATTTTCGATGAACACATCGGCCTGCGCGATCAGGGCGCGCAGGCGATCCACCTCCGCGGCAACGCGCAGGTCCACCACCACCGAACGCTTGCCGCGATTGCAAGCGTGGTAGTACGCGGCATCGCCAATGCTGCCATCGGCATGGCGCACGAATGGCGGCCCCCAGCGACGGGTGTCATCACCGTCCGGCGCCTCGATCTTGATCACGTCGGCACCGAGGTCGGCCAAGGTCTGGCCGATCCACGGTCCGGCCAGGATCCGCGCCAGCTCGATGACCTTCAAACCCGTCAATGGGGCGTCGCTGCTGCTGCTCAAAACCTGAACCTTGCACGATGAGGGCATCCGGCACGCGTCCAGGGGAGGTTGCAGCGCTCCTTCTGCTCGTCATTCCCGCGAAAGCGGGACTCCATGGCTTTTGCAATTCAAGCAATCAACGTCCATGGATCCGCGCTTTCGTGGGGATGACGGCTGTTGGGGTCTTCCCGAGAGATGTCTTGCCGACTCAATAGTCTGGAACGCCTTGGCTGAGCTGTCGAGACAAGGGCCATCACGCCACGGTGGTCATACTGGCCTTGTCCGCCTTCCGCATCGACCGCAAGGACCTTTCGCCATGAGTCTTTCGTTGTCCCGCCCCGCCTTGCTGCGTACTCAGGCTTATCTCGACGGCCACTGGCGTGATGCCGATGCGGGCGGTCACTGCGAGGTACGCAACCCCGCCAGCGGCGACCTCCTGGGCCGCGTGCCGGACATGGGTGCAGGGGAAACCCGGTGCGCGATCGACGCCGCGCATGCGGCATTCCCGGCGTGGGCCGCGACGACCGCCAAGGAACGCGCTCGCGTGCTGCGCCGGATGGCCGACCTGATGCTGGAACATCAGCAGGATCTGGCGACACTGATGACCGCCGAGCAGGGCAAGCCGCTGGCCGAATCCAGCGGCGAGATTGCCTATGCCGCGAGTTTCCTCGAATGGTTCGGCGAGGAAGCCAAGCGCATGGATGGCGACACCATTCCCGGCCATGCCGTCGACAGGCGCATCCACACCCTGCGCCAGCCGGTTGGCGTGGTCGCCGCGATCACGCCGTGGAATTTCCCCTCGGCCATGCTCACACGCAAGCTCGGGCCGGCGCTGGCGGCGGGATGCACGGTGGTCTGCAAGCCGGCGATCCAGACGCCGTTCTCGGCGTTGGCGCTGGGCGTGCTGGCCGAGCAGGCCGGCGTGCCGGCGGGCGTGCTCAACATCGTCACCGGGCAGGATGCACCTGCCATCGGCATGGAGATGACGTCGAATCCGAAGGTCCGCAAGCTCAGCTTCACCGGTTCCACCGCAGTCGGCAAGCGCTTGATGGCGCAATGCGCCGACGGCATGAAACGGCTATCGCTGGAGCTGGGCGGCAATGCGCCCTTCATCGTGTTCGAGGATGCCGATCTGGATGCTGCGGTCACCGGCGCCATCGCCAGCAAATACCGCAACACCGGCCAGACCTGCGTCTGCGCCAACCGCCTGTTCGTGCATGACAGTGTGTACGACGCATTCTCCGAGAAACTCGTCGCGGCGGTGGCGGCGCTGCGGGTCGGCGATGGCCTGCTGGGCGCCACCGACCAAGGCCCGCTGATCGACGTGAAGGCGTTGGCCAAGGTCGAAGAACACGTCGCTGATGCGCTAGCCAAGGGTGCGCGGCTCGCCATCGGCGGTAAGCCGCACGCGCTCGGCGGCACCTTTTTCGAACCCACCGTCCTGCTCGATGTCGATGCCGATATGCGCATCGCCCACGAGGAAACCTTCGGCCCGGTCGCGCCGCTGTTCCGCTTCACGACCGAAGCCGAGGTGATTGCACAGGCCAATGCCACCGAATTCGGTCTCGCGGCGTATTTCTATACCCGCGATCTCGCCCGCAGTATCCGCGTGTCGGAAGCGCTGGAGGCCGGCATCGTCGGCATCAACACGGGATTGATCTCGACCGAAGTCGCGCCGTTCGGTGGCGTCAAGCAATCCGGCGTGGGCCGTGAAGGCTCGAGGTACGGTATCCACGATTACACCGAACTGAAATACGTCTGCATCAGCGTCTGAGTCAATACCGACTTCCGTCAGCGAACCGCATTGGCCTCCGTCAGCGCATCCAACACGCCATCGATCTGTTCCGATGCATGCGCCGCCGACACGGTGATGCGCAACCGCGCGCTGTGTTCCGGCACCGTCGGCGGGCGGATCGCAGCCACCCAGTAACCGCGTTGCTCCAGCGCAGCGGACAGCGCGATGGCCTCGGCATCTGCGCCCACCAGAAGTGGCTGGATCGCGGTCTGCGATGACCGCAACGACAGGCCACGCGCCTCCGCGCCAACGCGGAAGCGGGTGATGTTGTCCCGCAAGCGGTGGCGCAATGCATCGCCTTCCTCGCTACGTACAATCATCAGTGCCGCCAGCGTCGCCGCCGCTTGCGCGGGTGGCAATGCGGTGGTGTAAATGCCGGGCCGCGCGGTTTGCAGCAGGTGTTCGATCAAGTCCGCATCGCCCACCAACGCGGCTCCCGCACCGCCCAGTGCCTTGCCGAAGGTCACCAAGCGCAGCGGCACGTCGTCCACGGTCAGTCCGGCGGCGTCAACGCTGCCACGCCCAAACGCGCCCATCACACCGATGCCATGGGCATCGTCGACGTACAGCAACGCCTCGTGACGCTTCGCCTCCGCCGCCAATGCAGGCAGCGGCGCAACATCGCCATCCATCGAAAACACGCCATCGCTGGCCAACACCGCCACACCTTCCGGATGCGCCACCAGCTGCCGGCCCGCCGCGGCTGCGTCGGCGTGTGGATAACGCTTGAAGGTGCATCCCGCCAGCCGCGCGCCGTCGATCAGGCTGGCGTGGTTGAGTTTGTCCTGTACGCACAGATCGCCCGTGCCGAGCAGCGCCTGCAAGACCGCGAGGTTCGCCATGTAGCCGCTACCGAACAGCAGCGCGCGCGGCAGCTGCAGCCAATCGGCCAGCGCCTCTTCCAGCGCCGCATGCTGCGCGTCATGACCACAGACCAGATGGGAGGCCGTGCTGCCCGCGCTGTCCGCCTTGCGCAGCGCGGCCAGCACCCGCGGATGCTGCGACAGGCCCAGATAATCGTTACTGCAGAAATTCAGCAGCCAGCGGGATTGGCTGCCATCGAGGACTTCGCAACGCACACCTTCGCGGCGCAGAACCGTGCGCCGGAATCGTTGTCGATGAGCCGATTCGCGCTGCGCATGCAGCGCGGCGATGCGCTCGCTCAGGCGGCTTCGCATCCGCAGCCGCAGCCGCAGCCGTCCTCCGGCGCGCATGCAGCCGGGGCGGCCTCGAGCACCGGCATGGCAAGGCCCGCCGGTGCCGCCTCGGCCTTGCTGTCCTTGCAGCCGCACTTGCTGCCGCCGGTGCCGCAACCACCACCACCCGCACTGCACGAGCAGTTGTTGCCTTCGGTGCAGCAGCCGCCACCGCAGCACCCGCCACTGCTGCCGACGATGGTCAGGCCGGGAATGTCGCTGCTGCTGGATTTCACTTGATCGATGGCCATGGGACGCAAACCGAGACGCTGGAACAGGGCGTTATCGTACTCCGTATCCGGGTTACCGGTGGTTAACAGCTTGTCGCCGTGGAAAATCGAGTTGGCGCCAGCGGCAAAGCACAAGGCCTGCAGTTCGTCGCTCATCTCGGCGCGGCCGGCGGACAGCCGCACCATCGACGCCGGCATCACGATGCGCGCCACCGCAATCGTGCGCACGAATTCGAACGGATCCAGCGGCTCAGCGTTGGCCAGCGGCGTCCCCGGCACCGGCACCAATTGGTTGATCGGCACCGAATCCGGGTGCGCCGGCAGGTTCGCCAGCGTCACCAGCAAGCCGGCACGCTGACGGCGGGTCTCACCCATGCCGACGATGCCGCCGCAGCAGGTTTTCATGCCGACATCGCGGACGTGCCCAAGGGTGTCGAAGCGGTCCTGCACGGTGCGAGTGCCGATGATCTCGCCGTAAAACTCGGGATCGGTGTCGAGGTTGTGGTTGTAGTAATCCAGCCCGGCGTCCTTCAGCGCCCGCGCCTGCCCCGCGTCCAGCATGCCCAGCGTCGCGCAGGTTTCCAGCCCCAGCGCCTTCACCGCACGCACCATGGCGGTCACCTTGGGCATGTCGCGCGGCTTCGGTGAGCGCCAGGCCGCGCCCATGCAGAAGCGCGAAGCGCCGGCGGCCTTGGCCTGCCGCGCCTGTTCGACCACCGCATCGACGTCCATCAATTTGCTGGCCACAAGCCCGGTGCCGTGCGATGCCGACTGCGGGCAGTAGGCGCAATCCTCGGGGCAACCACCGGTCTTGACCGACAACAGGGTCGAGACCTGGACCTCGCAGGGATCGAACTGCTGACGATGCGCGCGGGCGGCCTGATAGAGCAATTCCGTGAACGGCAGATCGAACAGGGCCTCGACCTCGGCGCGGGTCCAGTCATGGCGAATCGGGAAGTCGACAACGGGCAACGATCTGACGGCGGACACGGGGTTTTTCCGAAGACGCGGAACGCGAATGCGCGCAGTCTGGGATGCATGGACAGTCACGTCAACCAATCAACACCATCGGAAGTTGACGCAACGCTGCGCGCGCCCTTGCGCTGGTTGTTTGCGCCGCGCTGCGTGGCCTGCGGCGATCCCGGCCTGCCCGAGCGCGATCTTTGCTCCGCCTGCCGTGATGCGCTGCCCTGGCAAGGCTCCGCCTGCGCCCGCTGCGCACTGCCGCTGTCCAACGCCGGCACCTGCGGCCATTGCCATCAACATCCGCCGCCGCTGGATGGCGTCGTCGCTGCATTCGTCTACGCCTTCCCGGTCGATGGCCTGCTGCCGCGATTGAAATTCCACTCCGATTTCGCGGCTGGGCGGGTGATCAGCCAATGCTTGGTTCAGCGATTTTTCGACTGTCCGCGCCCTAGCGCGATCGTGCCCTTGCCATTGCATCCGGGCCGATTGCGACGCCGCGGCTACGATCAGGCGCTGGAACTGGCGAAACCACTCGCCCGTGCATTGCGGGTGCCATTGCGGGATGACCTGTTGTTGCGCACCCGCGCCACCGCGGCGCAATCGACACTCGATGCGGCGGCGCGAAAACGCAACCTGCGCGGTGCCTTTCGCGTGGCCGAAGGGGTGGCCCTGCCCGAACACGTCACCCTGTTCGACGACGTGATGACCACCGGCGCCACCCTGCACGCGGCGGCGGCGGCATTGCGCAAGGCCGGGGCACGACGGGTCGATGCGTGGGTCTGTGCGCGGGTGGCGTGAGCAAGCTGCGAACGCGCGGCTTTCAAGGTGCGACGGTGGTTCAAGAAGCGCAAATCCGTATGCCTACGGCATCACCGGTGGCAGGTAGGCCAAGGTTTCACCAAGCAGCCACAGCAGACCCAGCACCAGCGGCACATGCACCAGCAGTTGCACGAAGGTGAAGCCGACCAGATCACGCGCGCGCAGCCCGAGGATGCCCAGTAACGGCAGCATCCAGAACGGGTTGATCAGGTTCGGCAGGGCCTCAGCAGCGTTGTAGACCTGCACCGTCCAGCCGAGGTGGAAGTGCAGTTCATTCGCCGCTTGCATCACATAGGGTGCCTCGATGATCCACTTGCCGCCGCCGGAAGGAACGAAGAAGCCAAGCACCGCCGAATACACGCCCATGACCACGGCAAAGCTGTCGTGACTGGCGATCTGCACGAACAGCTGCGACAGCCGGTGCGACAGGGTGATGCCATCGGCACCCGCGGCCTTGGTCAGGATCAGCGCCATCCCGCCGTAGAGCGGAAACTGGATCAGCACGCCGGCGGTAGACGGCACTGCCCGCGCCACCGCATCAAGGAAACTGCGCAGCCGCCAATGCAGCAGCAGGCCTAGAGACAGGAACAGGAAGTTGTAGGTATTGAGGTTGGCGATCGCCGACACCACGGGCTTGGCGGAAAATTCGAGGAACAGCCAGCCAAAGCCCAGCAGCGAGAGCAAGATCACCAGCAGCGGGCTGTGTTCCAGCCAGTCGCCGGGTCGTTTGGCCGCGGCGGGCACTGCAGCCTGCGCATCGGCAGCTTCGGCCAACGATGCGTCGAACTCGTACGCCCGTCGCGCCGCATCGCCGGTCGGTGCAGTCAGCCAGCACACCAGCAACGACACGCCGATCAACGCTGCCGTCAACACGATCGATTGCCAGAGGAAAATCGTCTGGGTGAACGGCAACACCCCGGTGACCTGAAGCAGCCCCGGCGGCATGCTGGCGGGATTGGCCTGCAATTGTGCTGCCGAGGACGACAGCCCCATCGCCCACACCGCGCCGAGACCGAGATACGCCGCCGCACCTGCAGCGCGGTAATCCATGTCCAACTCGCGACGACGCGCCAAGGCCCGAACAAGCAAGCCCGCGAACACCAGCGAAAATCCCCAACTCAGCAGCGAGCTGAGCATCGACGCCAGCGCCACGAAACACACCGCACCGCGACCGCTGCGTGGCACCCGTGCCAAGCGCTCGATCCCGTGCGCCACCACCGGTGCGGTCGCCACCACGTAGCCACCAACGACCACGAAAATCATCTGCAGGGTGAACGGCACAAGGCTCCAATACCCTTCTCCGAAGCGGGTCGCGGTCTCACTGGGGCTGGCTCCAAATCCCACCGCACAGGCAGCGATCAGAACCACGCCCAGCGCGGCGAACACATAGGCATCGGGAAACCAACGCTCCGCGAATGCGGAGCAGCGCAACGCCAGCCGCACCGACCAAGCCAACTGCACGGCATTCCGAGCATTCACGCCTCAATCACCCGGGCGCGCAATGCGTAGTCGAGGACAATACCGAAATACACCGCCGCCACCATCCACCCACTGAAGTCCAGTGCATGCAGGCAGCCGGCAGGGTCGCACCGCCGAGCCGCACGCACGCCCAAGCCTGCCAAGAGCGTCGCAACCAGCAAGCCCAGCCAGTACCACGATCCAAGACCGACGGTTCGACCAAACAGCACCAGTGCAACCATGGCGCAGCCATACAGCACGCCTTGGGCGACCCTCTCGACCCCGCCCAGCAAGAGCGCAATCGACTTGACGCCTGTGAGCAGATCCTCGTCCCGTTCGGCCATCGCTCGCCAGGTGGCACTGGCGGTGACCAAGAGCACGCTGGCGATGAACAACGTCCACCCGGCATGCGAAACCTCGCCCGTCACCGCCGCAAACGCCAGTGGCACACCCCAACTCGCCAACACCCCAACATACGCCTGCACGAGATACAGGTGACGCTTGACCAGCAGATAGCCCAGCGCCAACAGCAACCACGACGCCCCCAGCCAAGCCGTCAGCGGATTGAGGGCAAGGATGAGCGATGCCACAACCACCAGCAGCACCACGCACAGAAGCGCCGCCAAGCGCGGATCAACGCGATCGGCATCCGGGGGAAACCGGGCAATCCGCCCGGCTCGCGCGTCCTGCAGGGCCCCGAAATACCCGTCGATCATGCAGCAAGCCGCACGCAACAGAATCCCGCCCGCAACGAAGGCCACGGCCAAACCCACGGGTGGATGTCCTGCAGAAGCCACCCACAATGCCCATCCGACCGGGCCCAGCACCATCACCCAGCCAAGTGGCCGATCGCCACCCACCGCGGCGCGATAGCCCCGCAACCGCTCGCTCCAATGCGAGGCATCGCCATCGGTTGCCGTCAGATCGTGTCGCGTCATCCCGCTAGCCTAGCAGCCGCAACTCGCACTGCAATCATGCGAGAATAGCCGCCCGCGATGCACCGTCATCGCGAGCAACGCGCCTGTAGCTCAGCCGGATAGAGTAGTGGCTTCCGAAGCCATTGGTCGGGGGTTCGAATCCCTCCAGGCGCGCCATCTCCCCTGTGTCAGAGTTGTGCCAATCCTGTGCCCATACCCTTACGCAGGCGTGGTCAGTTTGAGCAAAGGCCCGCTGTGACACAGACCGTCCTGCAACTCCACGTCGAACTCGAACACATCCAGCCGTCGATCTGGCGTCGTCTGCAGATTCCAAGCGATTTCACGTTCTGGGACCTGCACGTCGCCATCCAGAGCGCCTTCGGCTGGAACGACAGCCACCTGCACGAATTCCGCGCCGGTGACGGTCGGGAAGACAATCCGCGTTTCGGCATGCCGCTGGACGAGTTCGACGATGCGCCCCCGCTTCCGGACTGGGAGCATCGCGTGGCCGACCACCTCACCCTTGCCAATCCACTGCTGGAGTACGAGTACGACTTCGGCGATGGCTGGCTGCACCGAATCACCCTCGAAGACATCCAGACCTCGGCCCCCGGCAAACGCTATCCGCGCTGTACGGATGGCGCACGTTCCGCCCCGCCGGATGACTGCGGTGGCCCGCCCGGTTATGAAGACCTGCTGGCGACCCTGGCCAATCCCAGCGACCCGGAATACGCATCCTCCCACGTCTGGGCAAGTGGCCAGAAGGGGCAGCGAGGCAGGTTCGATCCGGAGGCCTTCGACGAACAGCAGGTCAGGTTCGCCAACCCCAAGCCACGACTGAAGCGGTTGCTGGCATTTCTGGCTTCGCAGGGATAGGCACGGCAACAACCGCATCAGCGGCTGTCGTCATTTTCCGTGTTGATGCGTACGATGCGCGTCCCCGCATTTCTGGCGATGCGTGTCTTCGCTTTCCTGTCCGCTTTCCACATTTCCGACACAAACAGAAGGGCCCGGCAATGCCGGGCCCTTCCTTGATCCAATTGCCTTGCCTTACCAGGAATAGCGGAAGGTGGCCTGTCCGCCCAGCACGCTGTCGTACTTGCCACCATCGGTCCAGTTGCCTCCGATCGTGAACCCGAACCCGCCGCGCTCCACGCCCACGCCGAACTCCGC
>NZ_JADZDS010000042.1 GCF_020850895.1 Thermomonas sp.
GATAGACATAGGCCCGTCCAATCCATGGAGGTCCTGAGATCTCGTCATCCCCGCGAGCGCGGGCTGATTTTGATAGACATAGGCCCGTCCAATCCATGGAGGTCCTGAGATCTCGTCATCCCCGCGAACGCGGGGATCCATGGACGTTTCGGCATGGATCGATCTAATCAACGAAATCCGCTTTCAACACGTTCACATCGACAGCAGCCGTTGCCCCCGCGTTGACCTCACGCCCGGTCGATGATTCACTCAGCGTGACCTCCACGGAGACCCGCAATGGCCACCTCGAAACCGCGCCAGCGCCCCACTGCCGGGCCATCGCCGCGCCGTCCCAAGCGCGAGCCGATGTCGAAGGTGGATACCGCCTGGCTGCGGATGGAGCGGCCGACCAACCCGATGATGATCACCGGCGTGCTGATGTTCGCCGAGCCGATGACGGTGGCGCAGCTGCGCAAGGTGATCGAACGGCGCTTCCTTGCCTATGCCCGATTCCGCCAGAAGCCGGTCGAGGGTCCCACCGGGGCGCAGTGGGTGGAGGATGCGAATTTCGACCTCGACTGGCACGTGCGCCTGTCCGGGCTGCCGGGCAAGCCCGGCAAGGCCTCGGAAAAACGCGCACTGGAGCGCTTCGTCAGCCAGCTGGCGTCCAGCCCACTGGACCCCACCAAACCGCTCTGGCAGTTCCATCTGATCGAGCGCTACCAAGGCGGCTCGGCGGTGGTCGCACGCATCCACCATTGCTATGCCGATGGCATCGCCCTGGTGCAGGTGCTGCTCTCACTCACCGACACCAGCCGCGAAGCGTCGACCAATTCCCGCCTCGACAAGACCTGGTTGAAGGAACAGGCCGCGCCGGTGGCGCGTCGGGTGGGCGCGATGGAGCGCTACATGAAGCTCGGCGGCAAGGCGCTGGAGCAGGGCATGGCGATGATGCAGGACCCATCGCTGGCCTCGCTGCTGGCGAAGGAGGGCGGCACGATCGCGATGGAGCTGGTGCAGGCATTGTCCTTGCCGGACGATCCACCGTCGCTGCTGCGTGGCCGGTTGGGCGTGAGCAAACGGGTGGCGTGGGCGCAGCCGCTGCAACTCGACGAAGTGAAGGCGGTCGGGCGAGCCTGCGGCTGCACCGTCAATGACGTGCTGATGGCGGCGGCGTCCGGCGCCTTGCGCAGCTACATGCTCGACCGTGGTGATGCCGTCGATGGCCTGACCCTGCGCGCAACCGTGCCGGTCAACCTGCGGCCGCTGGAGCACGCCAAGAAACTCGGCAACCATTTCGGCTTGGTGTTTCTTGATCTGCCGGTCGGCGAGCCCAACCCGCTGGGTCGGTTGGAGCGTGTTTCTGAGTGCATGTGTAATCTTAAGAATTCACGGCAAGCTATTGTTGCATATGGATTACTTGCTGCGTTAGGCATCGCGCCGCAGCCACTGCAGGAACTGGCGCTGGAAATGTTCAGCCGCAAGGCCAGCGCGGTGGCAACCAATGTGCCCGGCCCGCAACAGCCGCTCTACATGGCCGGCAGCACCCTGCGCGACATCATGTTCTGGGTGCCGCAAACCGGCTCCATCGGGCTGGGCCTGTCGATCCTGAGCTATCGCGGACAAGTCCATTTCGGGCTGATCACCGATGCCCGCCTGATCCCGGACCCGGATGCGGTGGCGCGTCGCTTCGTCGAGGAATTCGACAAGCTGGTGTACCTCGCCATGATGGGTTCGTGGGACCGGCTGCTGGATGCGGATGCGGCGGAAGGGTTGATGGAGGCGAGTGACGCACGCGCCGACACGGCTTCGATCTAGGGCAATGCTGAACACGTCCCTCCTGGACGTGTCAGCACACGCTGCGTCCGGTGCATGCCCGGACGCAGCTCACGCGGATCAATCATTCAATGATCCACCCGCGGCCGACCATCCATGGTCGGCAGGCAACGCCGATTAAATCAGCGTTGCCGTAAGCCGCAGCGCCGCCTCCGGGTGGGCGTCGTCGGTGCCGTTCATGCGTGGGCCAGTCGTGGGCATCTAGGCTGGCCCATTCCCCCCGCCGGAGCCACGCATGCACACCTCCCCGCTCAAGCTCGCCGTCGTCGCCGGTTGCCTCGCGGTCTTCCTTGCCGGCTGTGCCACCTATGACGATCAGGGCAACGAGACCAACCAGCGCACCCGCCGTGGCGCCCTGATCGGTGCGGCGATCGGCACCGCCGCCGGCCTGCTCAGTGGCGACAGCGCGGTCGAGCGGCGCCAGCACGCGATGGTCGGCGCCGGCATCGGTGCGCTGGCTGGTGCGGCCATCGGCAATTACCAGGACCGCCAGGAAGCCGAATTGCGCCGCGAAACCGCCGGCACCGGCATCGACGTGCAGCGCGATGGCGACGTGATCCTGCTGAACCTGCCCGATGGCGTCACCTTCGACTTCAATCGCACCGACATCAAGCCGCAGTTCTACCCCTCGCTCAACACCATTGCGGGCACCATCCGCGACTACAACCAGACCATCGTCGAAGTCAGCGGTCACACCGACAGCATCGGCAGCGATGCGGTCAACCAGCGGATCTCCGAACAACGCGCCAACGCCGTGGCCAGCTATCTGACCGCGCAAGGCGTGCAGCCGCAGCGGTTCGAAGTCATCGGCATGGGCAAGCGCTATCCCATCGCCAGCAACAACACCGAGGCCGGCCGCGCCATGAATCGCCGGGTCGAAATCCGGTTGCTGCCGCTGCGTTCCTGAGCGGCAGCGCGTCTTGGGCGCCCGTGCTGCGCGGCGCGGGATCGCATGGCCGGTCAGGCACGGCGCACCCACGCGCTGGGCAGGACGGAGTCGGGCAGGCGCAGGGCGCATTGCCCACCGTGCCTGAACGCCGGCACAGGCGGCGCATTGCCAAAGCGAGCGGCGCCCCTATACTGCAAGGGTCGGTGAAATCGACGCTTCCCGGGGGTGCATTGGCTTCGACGGGGGTCGCGAAATCGCACGGCGCATGCCGAGGGGGTAGCTTTCCTCGCTAATCCAGCTGCAAAACTCATAGTTGCCAACGACGACAACTACGCTCTGGCCGCCTAAGGCCTAGCCCCGAACCCACTTGTGCCTGTGCTCGTGGATGTAGGGTCATTATCACGGGATAGGTTCCGGCGGCGACCCGCCAACCGGCTCCGAAACTCAGCGGGTGTGGATGACGGCGTGCTTCGCACGGTGTGTTGCCGGCATCCGAGACCAAACACCGCGCTAAGCATGTAGTGCCGGGCATGGAGTGCCTTCGGACGGGGGTTCAATTCCCCCCACCTCCACCA
>NZ_JADZDS010000043.1 GCF_020850895.1 Thermomonas sp.
AATGGTGCCCAAGGGGGGACTCGAACCCCCACGACCTAAGCCGCTACCACCTCAAGGTAGTGCGTCTACCAATTCCGCCACCTGGGCTTTGTGTTTTTTGCTCGCAACGCAGTGCGGGCCATACGGATCTGAATTCTCTGTCGTCATTGACCCTGCTGAGGCGTCGGCGTAGTCGGTGCAGTTGCGCCTGTCGCTGGGGAAACGGCGGCAGGAACGGCAGCAGGAGGAGGCATCTGCTGCTGTGCAGGCACCGATTCTGCCGTCGCCGGTTGAGCGGGTGCGGTTGGAATCTGCGGCATGCCCGCGGGCACCGTCGGTGCGGTTCCCACCGGTCCCTGTTGCGCCATGACGCCCAGATCCGGGGCCCCGGCTGGTCCGGTTCGATTCGCCTGCCTGCTTGCGTACATCGCCATGCCGAGGCTGATCACGAAGAACGCAACCGCCAGCCACTTCGTGCTTTTGCTCAGGAAACTGGAGGAGCCACGGGCACCAAAGACCGTGGCCGAAGCCCCGCCGCCGAATCCCGATCCGGCCTGTGCACCACTGCCTTGCTGCAGCAATACAAGGGCAATGATCGCAATGGCGATCAGCACGAACAGGATGTTGACCAACTGCATCAGCATGAAACGTTTCCTTCGGGTCAGGCAGCCCGGGCAATGGCCAGGAAATCAGCAGCCACCAGTGAGGCGCCGCCGATCAGGCCACCATCGACATCGGCCTGCGCGAACAGGCTGGACGCATTGCCGGGCTTGACGCTGCCCCCGTACAGGATTGGCAGCGAGCCGGCGATTGTAGCATCTCCAGCCGCGATCTGGCCACGAATGAATGCATGGACGTCCTGCGCCTGCTCCGGGCTGGCGGTACGGCCGGTACCAATTGCCCAGACCGGCTCGTAAGCCACCACGGCTCGGGCAAACGCGATGGTTCCGACACGATCCAAGATCGGCTGCAACTGTCCCGCGATCACGGATTCGGTTTGGCCAGATTCCCGCTGTTCCAAACTTTCGCCTACGCATAGGATCGGGACCAGACCGGCATGCTGTGCTGCTTCGAACTTGCGAGCCACCAGCTCACTTGATTCGGCATGGTATTGGCGTCGCTCTGAATGCCCGACCAGGACATGGCGTGCACCGATATCCGCCAGCATCGCTGCTGAGACTTCGCCGGTGAACGCGCCCTCTGCGTGCTCACTCACGTCCTGTGCTCCAAATGACAGGGCAGACCCGGCAAATCTGGCAACCAGCTTCCCGATGTAAGGGAAGGGCGGCAGGATCACCAGCTCAACCGCCCCTACCGAATCTGCGGCGGCTGCTATCTCTGTCACGAGTGCCGCAGCAAAAGCGCGGGTGCCGTTCAGCTTCCAGTTTCCGGCGACGATCGTGCGACGCATGGGTATCCTTCGGCGCTCAAATCATGAGTCTATCAACCGTCAGGTCGATGTGCATATTTCCGGCGTCGACCACCCATTCCCGATATTGCTTGCATTGCCCGACCGCAAGTCGAACCGTACCTCGACTGCAGGGGTCCAATGACGGGCGGGTGTCGAACTGGCTCAATCGCCTGCTGGTCGACAATGCAGCCATGATCCATTGCGCCACCGCCGACTGCGGCAGCCTGCCGGTGGACGCGGGGATGCCCACGCGAGGACGCCCCTGACGGGACCGCGCCGCGTGGAAGAGACGCCACGACAAAGTCCCACTCGGCGGCCGATGCCGACCGCACAGAGCCTGCGCGGCACAGCCGACTCGGCGCGGGTTGACGCCGCCACAACCGATCCGGTGTCCGCGGCGCGCTCTGGTTAGATCAGCTTGATTTCGCGGAGGCGTTGTTCCAGATACGCCTGCGCAGTGATTGGCTCAGGGTAGCGCTTGGGAGTGTCCGGCGTGATGCACGAAGGCAGCACGTCGATCAGGAAGTCCGGGTTCGGGTGCAGGAAGAACGGCACCGAATAGCGCGGCTCGCGCGCTTTCGGCCCCAGGGGATTGACCACGCGGTGGGTGGTCGAGGGATAGACATGGTTGGTCAAGCGCTGGAGCATATCGCCGATGTTGACGACGATGGTGTCGGCATCGGCCGTAAACGGCACCCATTCGCCCTGACGTGACAACACCTGCAAGCCTTCAGCGCTGGCGCCGACCAGCAGGGTAATCAGGTTGATGTCCTCGTGGGCGCCGGAACGGATGTTGGGAATGTCGCCTTCCGGGATTGGCGGATAGTGCAGCGGACGCAGGATCGAATTACCGCAGTTGGTCTTGTCTGCGAACCAGTCGGCTGGCAGGCCGATATGCAGCGCCAGCGCGGAGAGCACCTTTGATCCCAATGCGTCCAAGTCCCGGTAAAGGCGGTAGCCCTCACTCCGGAACGCCGGGACTTCATCGGGCCACAGGTTCTTCGGCATCACGTCGCAATACTGCGAGTCATCCGTAATGTCCCGACCGATGTGCCAGAACTCCTTGAGGTCGAAGTGGTTGGAATCCTTTGCTGTTTCAACGCCGAACGGGGTGTAACCGCGGGCGCCTCCACTGCCGGCAAGGTGGTAACGCATCTTGGTGTCGACGGGCAAGGCGAAGAATTCGCGGAACGCGGCATAGGCGGCATCGATCCGTGCCTGCGGGATACCGTGGTTGCGAATGCCGGCAAAACCCCATTCTCGGTAGGCCGCGCCCAACGCGTCCACGAACGCCTGGCGTTCGGAAGGGCTGGAGGGATGGCTGAAACGGCGAATATCAAAGGTTGGGATTGGTGAAGTCATGGGCATGTCATCCTCTGCCAAGCCCCCGCGCCATGGGGGGCGGTGCATCACTCATGCAACGGCCGCCCGCACACTCTCCGCGAGCGCCAGCAAGGTGGAATCGACCAATGCGACATCATCGGCTTCCACCGTGACCCGCACCACCGGCTCCGTCCCCGATGGGCGCAGGAACGCACGCCCCCTGCCCTCGACCATGCCTTGGGCCTGCGCCAGCGCAAGCTTGACACTGTCCGTCTCGGTCGGCTGGCATTTGCCGTCATATCGCACATTGACGGTTTTCTGCGGCACCTTGCGCAGGCCTGCCAGTGCCGTCGAAAGATCCGAACCGCACCTTTGCAGGACGTCCAGCACCTGCAGTGCGCTGACGATGCCATCGCCCGTGCTGGCGCGATCCAGACACAGGATGTGCCCACTGGCTTCGCCACCCAGCACGCCGCCGTGCACCAGCAGCTGCTGGTGGACATGGCGATCACCGACCTTGGCGCGCAGGAAGGGAATTCCGCGAGCGGCCAACGCCTGTTCCAAACCGAAATTGGTCATCAGCGTGCCGACCACCGGCCCACGCAGGCGACCGGAGTCCTGCCAATCGCAAGCCAGCAGGTAGAGAATTCCGTCACCATCGCGTACCTGTCCATTGCCGTCGACCAGCAGCACGCGATCACCATCGCCGTCAAAGGCAATGCCCAGGTCAGCACCGGTTTCCTGCACCCGCAGGGCAAGCAATTCGGGATGCGTCGACCCGACGCCATCGTTGATGTTCAGTCCGTTGGGTTCGATGCCGATTGCATCGACGTGTGCACCCAGTTCGCGCAACACCAAGGGCGCGAGTTGGTAGGTCGCGCCATTCGCACAATCCACGACGATCCGCAGGCCGTTGAGATGGAAATCCTTGGGTACCGAATTCTTGCAGGCCTCGACGTAACGTCCCACTGCATCGCGGGTGCGTACGGCCTTGCCCAACTGCTCCGAGGGAACGGTGGAGAACGGCTGCTCGAGCGCGGCTTCGATGGCCAATTCGGTGGCATCATCGAGTTTTTCACCGAGCGAGGAAAAGAACTTGATGCCGTTGTCGTGGTGTGGATTGTGCGAGGCGGAAATCACGATGCCACCGTCGGCGCGCATCGAACGGGTCAGGTGCGCAACCGCCGGGGTCGGCATCGGCCCCATCAGCTGCACGTCCACCCCGGCAGCCACCAGGCCGGCTTCCAGCGCAGCTTCGAACATGTAATTCGAGATGCGCGTGTCCTTGCCGATCACCACCATGGGCTTGCGCCATTCCGGAAGTGAGCGCGCCTCGGCGACAAGTGCATGGCCGTAGGCATTGCCAAGGCGAAGTACGAAATCTGCCGAAATCGGCGCTTCGCCAACCCTTCCGCGGATGCCGTCGGTCCCGAAATACCTACGCTGGCTCATGCTGCCCCTCCGTTTGGGACAGGCTGCTTCATCAGCAATGCCAACAACCGCGACAGGCGATTGCGCAGTTCACGTCGGTCGACGATCTGGTCTACCGTGCCGTGCCGGAGCAGGAATTCACTGCGCTGGAAGCCGTCCGGGAGTTTTTCGCGCACGGTTTGCTCGATCACGCGCTGGCCGGCAAACCCGATCAAGGCGCCAGGCTCGGCAATATTGAGATCGCCCAGCATTGCGAAGCTGGCGGATACTCCGCCGGTGGTCGGATGGGTCAACACGGAAATGAACGGCAGGCCCGCGGCACGCAATCGGCCCAATGCCGCCGAGGTCTTGGCCATTTGCAACAGTGACAGCAGGCTTTCCTGCATGCGCGCTCCACCGCTGGCGGTAAAGCAGACAAACGGACAGCGCAACTCCAGCGCACGCTCGGCGCCTAAGGTGAAGCGCTCTCCGACCACCGAACCCATCGATCCACCCATGTAGGCAAAATCAAACGCTGCTGCAATCAGGTCATGGCCAGCCAGCTTGCCCTCGAGGACAACCAAGGCATCGCGCTCGCCGGTGGATTTCTGCGCCGCCTTGATGCGGTCCGCATATTTTTTCTGATCCTTGAACTTGAGCACGTCGATCGGGCCGAGGCTGGCGCCGATTTCCCGCACCTCGCCTTCGTCCAGCAATGCCGCAAGCCGTGTGCGCGCGCGAATCGCCATGTGAAACCCGCACTTGGGGCACACCTCGAGGTGTTCTTCGAGCTCTGGCCGGTACAGCGCCACGCCACAGTTGGCGCACTTTTCCCACAGGCCCTCGGGGACATTGCGCTTGCGCTCGCCGCCTGCCTCGGTGCGGATGCCGGTGCTAGGCATCAGTTTCTTGAGCCAACTCATCGAATTCGACCAGTCTCGGTTTCGGTCGGGCGTTCGGAAGTCTAGCGCGCGACGTTGTCGAGCGCTGCGCGGAGGGGACGCAGGAATTCCGCGGCCACCACGCCTTCCGACCCAGGTGAGGCCATGGCCAAGGCCGAAACAAGTGCACTGCCCACCACCACGCCGTCGGCACGGGCCGCAATCGCCGACGCGCTTTCGGCATCACGGATCCCGAACCCGACCAGCACCGGAACCCGTGCCCATTCGCGCATCGCCTCGAGATGCTGCCCGATTTCGCTGGCGTCCGGCCTTGCGGCTCCGGTGACGCCGGCATAACTGACGTAATAGAGATAGCCCTCCGCCTGTTCACACAGGCGTTCCAGACGATCCCGGGGCGTTGTCGGCGCGACCAGGGTAATCAGTTCCAATCGGTGTGCAGAAAAAGCAGCTCGATAGGCTCCTGCCTCTTCCTGCGGGAGATCGACCAGCAGCATGCCGTCGACGCCCGCTTCCGATGCCTCGGCCGCGCATGCATCCACGCCGTGGACCTCGACCGGATTGAGGTAGCCCATCAGCACGATCGGGGTGTCCCGGTCGCGCTGCCTGAATTCGCGCACACAGCCCAGCACGTAGCCCAGTCCGGCGCCACGCGTCAGCGCACGCTCGGAGCTGCGCTGGATCACCGGGCCATCAGCCATCGGGTCGGAGAACGGCACGCCCAACTCGATCACATCCGCACCGGCATCGGCCAAGGCATGCAAGACCGATACCGTTGCTTCGAGCGAAGGGTCGCCTGCCGTGATGAACGGCACCAGCGCCTTGCGACCGGACGCACGCAGCGCGCCAAGTCGTTGCCCAAGTCGGGTCATTCTGCGTTGGCGGCAGGTGGCGTAGGCCGGGCTGCAGCGACATAGCCCTCCGCGGGGGTTTTCGCAGCGCTGTCTTTCTCACGCCCGACCTTGAGCCCTGCGGCCGCGTATTCAGCCGCCAATTCGGACTCCCCGACGTCGATGCCGCGTTCCTCCCCGATCCCATCCAGATGCTGGTTGAGCATCTTGCGGAAGACCTCGGTCGTCTGGTCGAGGAAGTTCTTGCGCTCCTGCGCTGCATACATCGGCTTGACGGCCATCAGGAAGTGATGGGCGTTGAATCGTGCGGCGGCGAACTGGATCGCCAGTCCGGGGCCTCCCGGGCCCACTTTCTGGGCTTGGGCGTCGGCGACGGTGAGATATTCATTCACGGCATCGATGAACGCCGGGTCGATCGTGCCATTGTTGTTTTGTTGTGCGGCTTGAGCCGCATTGGCGGGCTGCGCCTGAGTGTCTTCGGCCATGGCCGGCTCCTGCTGGATGTGCGGTGGGGAATCGCGCATTGTCGCGCAATTCCCTTCGAGGTCCAAATCCGACGTCCGACCTACCTGCTACAACGCAAGCCCCTCGCGCGCAGCAATCGTGTGCACGTCCTTGTCGCCGCGGCCGGACAGATTGCAAAGCACCAGCGCGTCCTTGGGCAGGCCTTCCGCCAGCTTGATCGCCTGCGCCACCGCGTGGCTGGATTCCAGCGCCGGCAGAATCCCCTCGCTGCGGGTCAGACGATGGAAGGCGGCCAGCGCCTCGGCGTCGGTGACGCCAATGTACTCGGCACGTCCCGTGTCCTTCAGGAAGGCGTGTTCGGGGCCAACGCCGGGATAGTCGAGACCTGCGGAAATCGAATGGGTCTCGATGATCTGGCCATCGTCATCGCAAATCACATAGGTCCGATTGCCGTGCAAAACCCCGACCCGGCCAGCGGCAAGCGAGGCGGCATGACGCCCGGTCTCGATGCCGTCACCGGCCGCCTCGGCACCGACGATGCGCACGTCGGGGTCATTGAGGAAGGCATGGAACAGGCCGATGGCATTGCTGCCGCCGCCGACGCAGGCGGTGATGACGTCCGGCAGGCGGCCGTAGTCGGCCAGCATCTGCGCGCGCGCCTCGCGCCCAACCACCGCGTTGAAATCGCGCACCATGCGCGGGTACGGGTCAGGGCCGGCGACGGTGCCGATGATGTAGAAGGTGTCGCGCACGTTCGTCACCCAGTCGCGCATCGCCTCGTTGAGCGCGTCCTTGAGGGTGGCGCTGCCGCTGGTGACCGGGACGACCGTCGCACCCAGCAATTTCATCCGATGGACATTGATCTTCTGCCGCTCGATGTCGGTCACACCCATGTAGACCACGCATTCCAGCCCCAGCCGGGTGGCCACGGTGGCGCTGGCCACACCATGCTGGCCGGCACCGGTCTCGGCGATGATCCGGGTCTTGCCCATTCGACTGGCGAGCAGGGCCTGGCCGATGGTGTTGTTGATCTTGTGTGCGCCGGTGTGGTTCAGGTCTTCGCGCTTGAACAGGATCTGCGCGCCGCCGACCTCGCGTGACAGGCGCTGGGCGTGGTAGATCGGGCTGGGCCGACCGACATAGTGCTTGAGGTCGTGATCGAACGCGGCGATGAAGGTCGGATCGACCCGCGCGGCATCGTAGGCGGCTGCCAGTTCCTGCAAGGGGCCGATCAGGGTTTCGGCGACGAAGCGGCCGCCGTGGCGGCCGAAATGACCGGCGGCGTCGGGATAGGCGTGGTAGTCGATCGCCGCGGCGGGCGCGGACTGGTCAGGCAGGACGGTCATGTGGTGACTCCGGAAGCGTCATTCAGACGGGTTGCGAGTGCGGCGAACGCGCTCGCGCAGGCAGTGCTTGGGCGAACGCCCGTTCGCTGCTTATCTGACGGCCGCCGCAGGCACGCGCCGCCAACGCCGCAGCGAGCGGCCGAAGGGTGCGCGTGGGCGATGGGAGGACTTCACCCGCATAGCCTACCCGATCGTCGGGTCAGCCGCGCCAACATCGGCGGCGCGCACCGCGGCGACGAAGCGTCGCATCGCCTCCGGGTCCTTGATCCCGGGTGCACATTCAATCCCGCTGGCGACATCCACCCCCCAGGGCCGGGCTGCCCTGACCGCAACGCCGACATTGCCTGCCGTCAATCCACCCGCGAGCAGGATCGGGCGCTCGGCATCCCGCGGCAAACGGTCCCAGTCGAAGCGCCGCCCACTGCCTCCTGCCTCGCCGGCAGCATGGCCATCGAGCACGAATCCATCGGCAGCGGGATGGCGCGCCATCGCGGGCAAGGGGTCGCCACCCTCGCCCATCGCGATGGCCTTCCAGAACGGCAGGCCGAAGCTCGTGCAAAACCCATTGTCCTCGCCGCCGTGGAACTGCAGCACGTCCGGTCGCACGCGCGAAACAACCGCGTCGACGTCGGCGCGCGGGTTGTCCATCAACAGCGCCACCACCGCTGTGGTCGATGGCAGCAGGGCGCGCAGGGCCGCTGCTTGTTCAAGCGCCACACGGCGTGGGCTGCGTTCGGCGAAGATCAACCCGATGAAATCGACCTCCAACGCAACCGCCAGCGCCACGTCCTCGGCGCGGGTCATGCCACACAGCTTGATCCGAGTCCGGCTCACAGCGTGACCTCGGCCGGCAGGCCGCACGCGACCGGATAGCGCGGCCCGAGGAACAACAATCCGGCCGACGGCGCGGTGGGGCCAGCGGCAGTGCGATCACGCCCGTCCAGCACCTCTGCCATCCAGTCGACCGGGCGTTCGCCGCGCCCGATGAGCAACAGCGAACCCACGAGGTTGCGCACCATGTGATGCAGGAAGGCATTGGCCTGCACTTCGACCACCACCTCGTCGTCCATGCGGACCACATTGATGTGTTGCAGGTTGCGGCGCGCGTGGGTGGCTTGGCATTGGGTGCTGCGGAACGCGGAGAAATCCCGTTCGCCGAGCAAGGCCTGCGCTGCGGCGTGCATGGCATCGGCATCCAGTGGCAAGGGCTCCCAGCCCAGGAACTGGCGCGCAAGGCCCGGCCGCGCGCTGCGGTTGAGGATGCGATAGCGATAGCGGCGTGCGCGTGCGGAGAACCGCGCATTGAACTCGGCGTCCACCGGCACGCACCAGCGCACTGCCAACGTCGGCGGCAGGTTGGCGGTGGTGCCAAGGATCCAACTGCGCTGTGTGCGCTGGGCGTCGCTGTCGAAATGCACCACCTGGCAACGCGCATGCACGCCGGCATCGGTGCGGCCGGCGCAAACGGTCGTCACCGGGGCATCGGCCACCCGAGACAATGCAGATTCCAACGCGTTCTGCAGGCTGCCATCAGGCTCCGCGCTTCCGGGCTGGCTCAACCGTTGCCAGCCCGAAAACCCACTGCCGTCGTATTCGATCCCCAGCGCGTACCGCATACTCGCCCGTGCGCGGTCAGCCCATGATCCGTGCAAGCATCTTGCCGGCCTTTTCGCTCACCGCGTCGTCTTCGTCGTTCAGCAATTCGGCGAGCAACTGTTCGGCAGACGTGCGATCGCCCATGTCGAGGAAGGCGTCGACCAGCTTGAAGCGCTGTTCGGCACTGGCGCGTGCCGGGGGTTCACTGCCGCCTTCACCCGAACCGTGTGCTGTCGCCTGCGCTGTCGAAACAGCGGGTGTTGCCTTTGGCTCCTCTCCCGCTGCCGGATTCTGGCCCGCACCGCCCTGTCGGGAGGCGGGCTCCTTCATCACCCAGCCGGAATGCCACGCAGGGGCATCGGTGCGCCCTCCAGAGGTTGGCGCAGGGGGCACGGGCGCAGTTGGCGTTGGCGTTGCCGCCTTCTCCCCGGAGGACGCCGGGGTGGAATCTTGCGGGCGCGCACTGGACCGCTTGCTGTCGATCTGCCGCATGCTCGCCGCCAGCGCTTCGTGATCCAGGCCACGACGCCGAACCGGTGCCGGCTCTCCAGGCTTTTGTCGCCTGAGCATGAACCAGACCAGCGCACCCACCAACAGCGCGCCACCAATGCCTCCACCCAGGTAATACATCCCGTTGTCGGAATGTTCTCCCGCCGGGGCTTGTGCCGCTGCCGTCGCCGGATTTGCCGTTGCCTGGTTCGCGGCGGCCAGTCGATGCTGGGCGGCCGCAAGCTCGGTGTCCTTCATCGCCAGCAACTGCCGCTGCTCGTTGCGAATCCGTTCCAATTCGGCGACGCGCTCCTTCAACTCGCTGACTTCAGCGGTTTTAGCGGCAATCTCTTCGTCACGCTGGGCCAACTCCTGTTGCAACATGCTTCCCCCACCGCCATTGCCGGTTCCAGTATTTGCCCCCGTCGCAGGCTGGTTGCCCGACGGCGGAACGATATGCAGACGCGCCTCGCTTCGCCTTGACGGAGCCGACGCCGGGCGCCCAGCGGGGCTCGCGATTCGTCCGGACGGGGCTGCAGCAGCGCTCGCGGCAGTTGCGGCCGCAGTTGATGGCTGGTTGCCGGCGGTCAGGCCGGGAGTCGACTCGGGCTGCAACACGGTTCGCTGCGCCTGGCGCCAGGCCTGCATCTGCTGATGGACCACCGCAGTGGCCTCGTCAGCCGTGATCCTCGCCACCTCCCCGCCCTCGGGGATCCGCAGCACCGAACCACGACGCAGGCGGTTGATGTTGTCGCCAACGAACGCATCCGGATTGGCTTGCAGCAGGGCCAACATGGTTTGGTCGAGGCTGTAGGTGGCCCGCAGGCCGAGGCCGCTGGCAATTGTCGAAAGGGTTTCGCCGCGCTTGACCGGACCGTACTGGCTGGCGTCCGAACTCGCCGCTGCAACCGGTGGAGCGGGAGCCGCCTCCACCGGCACAGCTGGCATCGGCGCAGGTGGCGGCGGTGCCTCCGCAGGTGGCGCCACGTCCACGGCATTTGCCTGCCCTTCAGCCCCCTCCGCACTGGCGGGTGTCGGTGCTGGCGGCGTGCTCGCAACCGGCTCCGGTTGCTGTGCCGGTTCCGATTGCACTGGCGCTTGCTCAGATGCAGTCGCTGCGGCAGCCGGCAGGTCCGGGCGCTGCACGAGGTTGGACGGTGCGACCGTCGCCATCTGCACATTCGCCTGCGGAAGTGCGCTGGTGGTGTTCGGCGCATCGACCAAGGCCGAATATTCGCGAACCAGCTTGCCTTCGCCCCAATCGACCTCGATCAGGAAATTCAGCACCGCCTGATCCACAGGCCGGATGCTGGTGACACGAATCACCGGCCGGCCGTGGGCATCGCTGCCAAGGCTGAACTGGAGATCCGCCGCAGCGCCGGTGGGGGGCGGCAGGCCGATCCGCCGGAAGGTCTCGGGCGAGGCCATGCGTGCCCGCAGAGCGGCCAGTTCACCTGGTGTGGTGGAAATGATCGGGATTTCAGCCACCAGTGGCTGATTGCGCTTCGACTTGACCTGGATCTGGCCCAGACCCAATGCCCAGACATTGCCGGCCGCCGCCATCAACAGCGCGGCGATCGCTGTTTTGCGCAAAAATCCGATCACATAGGCTCCGTCATTGCGGCTGCGCGTCGACTCTAGCAGATTGTCGCGCATTCCCGACACAGGTCCAGTCCATCGATGCAATGGCCGTCACGAATCCATTGCTGTTCGATGATCGCACGCATGACCGCACGCACGCATCGCCCGATCCGCGCCGCAGCCCATCGGCAGCGGCACGCAAGGGCGATTGTTCGTGGCTCAGGAGGCGTCGGCCTTCGGCGCCAGCCCGTCGGCCACCAGCAACTCGGCGATCTGCACGGCATTGAGCGCCGCACCCTTGCGGATGTTGTCGGACACCACCCACAGGTCAAGCCCACGCGGATGCGACAAGTCCTCGCGGATGCGACCGACGAACACCGCATCCTTGCCGGAAGCGTGGGTGACCGGGGTCGGATAGCCGCCCGGCTTGCGCTCATCGACCACTTCCACGCCCGGCGACTTCGCCAGCAGCGCGTGCGCTGCGTCGGCGGTGATCTTTTCGCGGGTCTCGATATGCACCGCCTCGGAATGCCCGTAGAACACCGGCACCCGCACCACGGTCGGGTTCACGCCGATGGTCGGGTCGTCCAGGATCTTGCGGGTTTCCCAGACCAGCTTCATCTCTTCCTTGGTGAAGCCGTTGTCCTGGAAGTCGTCGATCTGGGGGATCAGATTGAAGGCGATCTGGACCTGGAATTTCTTCGGCTCGATGTCCTGGAAACTCAGCAACTGGGCTGTCTGCCGGCCCAATTCCTCCATGCCGGACCGACCCGCGCCCGATGCCGATTGGTAGGTGGCGATATTGATCCGCTCGATGCCGTAGGCGCGGTGGATCGGCGCCAGCGCCACCATCAGCTGCATGGTCGAACAATTGGGATTGGCGATGATCCCGCGTGGACGCGCCTTGGCCGCATCCGGGTTCACTTCCGACACCACCAGTGGGACGTCGTCGTCGTAGCGGAAGGTGGAGGAATTGTCGATCACCACCGCGCCCTCGGCGGCGAATTTCGGCGCGTACTCCTTGCTGATCGCGCCGCCGGCGGAGAACAGCGCGATATCAATCGACGACGGATCAAACGTGGCCAAATCCTGCACCACCAGCTCATCGTCACCAAAGGCCACCCGGCTGCCGGCCGAACGCTCGCTGGCCACCGCCACCACGGCACTGGCGGGGAACTTGCGCTCGGCGAGGATCGACAACATCGTTTCACCCACCGCGCCGGTCGCGCCGACCACGGCTACCTTGTATTGCTTGCTCATCTGATTGTTTGCCTTGTAGTTGCGGCGCAGACCGCGCCTGCATGTCAGGGTGTTCACACAATCCTTGCGGCGCGTCGCTGCCCAATGGGCCTGCTTGGCGATGCGCCGCTATCGTTTGGGGTCGGGCATCGCGCTGGCGGCTGGAATCCTCGGCGTGATCTCGCCGACATCCCCGCACTGGGCGCGGTGGCGCAGTGCCTGATCCATCAGCACCAAGGCCAGCATCGCCTCGCAAATCGGGGTGGCGCGGATGCCGACGCAGGGGTCGTGGCGGCCGGTGGTGACGATCTCGACCGCGTTGCCGTCCACGTCCAGCCCGGCCACTGGCAGGCGCAGGCTGGAGGTGGGCTTGAACGCCACCGACACACTGATCTGCTGGCCGCTGGAGATGCCGCCGAGGATGCCGCCGGCATGGTTGGACAGGAAGCCCATCGTGGTCATCACGTCCCGGTGTTCGCTGCCTGTTTGCGCCACGGCGGCAAACCCGTCGCCGATCTCCACGCCCTTGACCGCGTTGATCGACATCATCGCCGCCGCCAGTTCTGCATCGAGCTTGCCGTAGATCGGCTCGCCCCAGCCCGGCGGCACGCCATCGGCCACCACCGTCACCCGCGCGCCGACCGAATCGCCGGATTTGCGCAGCGCGTCCATATAGGTTTCGAGCTCCGGCACCTGCGCGGAATCCGGCCAGAAGAACGGGTTGGACTCGATCGCATTGGCATCAAACCCGGTCGGCACGATCTGGCCGATCTGCGATAGCCAGCCGCGCACCGTCACGCCACGCGGCGCCAGCCATTTCTTGGCAATCACCGCCGCCGCCACCCGCATCGTGGTCTCGCGTGCGCTGCTGCGGCCGCCACCGCGCGGGTCGCGGATGCCGTACTTCTGCCAATAGGTGTAGTCGGCGTGACCGGGCCGGAATTGGTCAGCGATCTTCGCGTAATCGCGGCTGCGGGCATCGGTATTGCGGATCAGCAGCGCGATCGGGGTGCCGGTGGTGATGCCCTCGTACACGCCGGACAGGATTTCGACCGCGTCGGCCTCATGCCGCGCCGAGGTGTGGCGGCTCTTGCCGGTGGCACGCCGCGCCAGGTCATGGACGAAATCTTCCGGCGCAATGGCGATCCCCGGCGGGCAGCCGTCCAGCACACAGCCGATCGCCGGCCCGTGCGATTCGCCGAAGGTGGTGACGCGCAGCAGCTGGCCGAAGGTATTCACGTTCAGGGGGAGGCGTCACGGGTCGCCGGCACGCCGGATGGCGCACTGCAGCATCAATCTGCGACTGTACAGCAAGCCGGCGCCCCGCGGCGGACTTGCCGCTGTCTGGCGACATGGCTGAATGGCATGAGCGGCCCAGCGTCCAGGGCAGCCCCAGCGCCCCGGCCACGCCTGTCCCACGTCAAAGCACGCCCCGGCGCGACCGTATAAAATGGGCGGCCTTGATCAGGATTCGTCATGTCTGCGATCCAGCTCAGCTACAGCACCTTCGGTTTGACCAACCTCGACTTCCTCGACGCGATCGATGCGGTGGATCGCGCCGGTTACGCCGGGATCGAAATCTCGTTCCATCGCGACCAGTTCAACCCGTTCGACATCGACGACGCCTATCTCGATGTCGTGAAGCAACGGCTGGACGCACGCCGGGTCCAGGCCTGCTGCGTGGCCACCGCTTCGCACTTCTTCGACCCGCACCGCCCCCACGAGCCGTCGCTGATGGCGCTGGAGAAGGCCGCGCGGATGCGCCGGATCGACCTCGTCAAGCGCGGCATCCACGTCGCCCGCAAGCTGGGCGTGAACCTGGTCACCTTCGGCAGCGGCTTCATCCGCGACGACCACGTCGCGCATCCGGAGGTGGACCCGACCGCGCTGCTGGTGGATTCCATTCGCGAATGCCTGCGCGAAATCCGCGATGACGAGGACATCACCCTGCTGATCGAGCCGGAGCCCGGCATGTACATCGAGACCATGGCGCAGGGCCTCGATCTGCTGGAAAAAGTCGGCTCGGAGAAGTTCAAGCTGCATATCGACATCTGCCACGCCTATTGTTCGGAAACCGACTACATCGGTGCGCTGCGTGCCGCCGCGCCGCAGGCGCGCTACCTGCACATCTCCGACGCCCGCAAAGGCTACAACCTGAAGATCGTCCACGACCACGACGCGCTTGCTCCCGATTTGAATTTCGCCAGCACGCTGGTGCATTTCCCGGACACGGCCGATTTCCTGTTGCTGGATCGCACGCATCCGATCCATTTCCCGCTCGAAGCCCCGTCGGTGGCCCGCAAGGCCCGGATCGACGCCCTGCTGCAACGCGCTGGCGTCAGCGCCGACCTGCAGGTCGTGCCCTATTCCAGCCTGTATGCCGGCGCCTCGCCGCTGGATGACGAGCTGTTCACCTACCTGATCTCGATGCCCGGCCTGAGCTACGACGTGCTGGAGCGCGCCCGTCCGGTGCTCGGCCACCTGCGCGGCGTGAAAGGCCCGGTCCTGATCGACAGGATGGTGGCCAATACCCTCACCGGCATCGTGCATTTCCACGAGATCCCGGGCGAAGGCACGCTGGATCTGGCCGGCAGCTTCCGGGCGCTGGAGGCCGGCGGTTTCCAAGGCTACGGCTCGGTCGAGCTGTACCACCACGTCGAAGGCTGGCAGAAAGCGCTGGACGACAGCTACCGCCATCTCGCGGCGATCAATGGTGGGCGCTGAGGGCGAACCATGATCGACGTTGCCTCCCTCGGCTGGCCAGAAGGGCTGGTCGGTGAACTCGACCACCGCCGGTTCAAGGCGCCCAGCGTCAAGCTGCGCTCGGCGCGGCTGGGCGAGCACGGGGACGCGCTCTACTGCGTCGACCTGCGCATTCGCCTGCCGAATGCCGATGCCTTCCTCACCTCGACCGAGCTGCATTCGGTCGAACATTTCCTGCTCGAAGGCTTCCAGCGCCTGCTGCCCGAGCACTTCGTCTCGGTCGGCCTGATGGGTTGCCAGACCGGCTTCTACCTCGGCTTCGTCAACGAGGGCCGCAGCGAAGTGCTGTGCGCCTGCCTCGCGCGCATTCTCGAGGAGATGCAGGCGGCCACGGCCGTGCCCTACGCCAACATCGAACAATGCGGCCACTGGCGCAATCACAGCCTTGCCGATGCGCAGCGGGTGGCGCGGGAAATCCTCGCCCGCCGCGCACACTGGCTGGACGCCGCATGATTACCCGCGCCGACCGCTGGCAGGTGCGCACCCAGCGCCCGATCGCCTATGACGTGATCAAGGCGGCGGGCCTGTTCGATGCCGACAATCGCCGCCTGCTCGACTACGGTCGCAGCGACGGCGGTCGCCGCTTCGTGGTGGTCGATGCCAATGTGGACCGCCTGCATGGCAAGGCGATCCGCGACTGGTTCGCGCACCACGGCATCGAAGCGCGTGTCGTGGTGTTCCCGGGCGGCGAAGAACACAAAACGATCGACCTCTACCAGGACATCCTGCGCGAGCTCGACGGCTTCCCGATCCACCGCCGCGACGAGCCCATCATCGCCATCGGCGGCGGCGTGCTGACCGACGTGGTCGCCTTCGTCGCCGCCACCTACCGCCGCGGCATCCCGCACATCAAGGTGCCCACCACACTGATGGGCTACATCGACGCGGCGCTCGGGATCAAGGCCGGGATCAACTTCAACGGCAACAAGAACCGCCTGGGCAGCTTCGAGCCGCCCGCTGCGGTCCTGCTCGACAAGCACTTCCTGCGCACGCTCCCCGCCCGCCACCTGCGCAACGGCGTGTGCGAGATCGTCAAGCTGGCGGTGGTCTGCGACGCAGACCTGTTCACCCGGCTCGAACGTGACGGCGCGCGCTGCATCGAAACCGCGTTCCTGGATACCGCCGGCGACGCCATCCTCGACGCCGCGATCCAGGGCATGCTCACCGAACTGGAACCGAACCTGCACGAGGACCAGCTGGCGCGCAAGGTCGACTTCGGCCACAGCTTCAGCTACGGGCTGGAGACGCGTCACGAGCAGCACCTGCTGCACGGCGAGGCGGTGCTGCTCGACGTGCTGGTCTCGACCGAACTCGCGCTGAGCCGCGGCCTGCTGGGGCAACGCCAGGCTGAGCGCGTGTTCGGGCTGGTCGCAAGCCTGGGCATCGACCTCGACCCCGGCGTCCTCGATGCCGAGGTGATGTGGCGCTCCCTGCTCGACCGCATCGAGCACCGCAATGGCTTGCAGCGCGTGCCGGTGCCCAACGGCATCGGCAGTTGCACCTTCCTCAACGATATCGCCCGCCACGAGCTCGAAGCCACGGTGCCGGCCCTGCACACCCGCCTCCAGGTCAACCATGAATCAAGCTGCGAACGTCGATAGTTCCGAAGTCAGCAAGTTCGACCGCGTCGCCCAACTCTGGTGGGACCCCACCGGCAAGATGGGCATGCTGCACGTCATCAACCCGCTGCGCAGCCAGTTCACCTTCGATCATGTGGAGAACATCCAAGGCGCGAAGGCGGTCGACGTCGGCTGCGGCGGCGGCATCCTGACCGAAACCCTGGCCAAGGCCGGCGCGCAGGTGATCGGCATCGACCAATCCGAGATGAGCCTCGCGGTGGCCCGCCAGCACGCCGAGAAAAGCGGCTTGTCGATCGACTACCGGCTGCAGCGGGTCGAGGAGCTGGTCGAACTGGAAGCCGGCACGTTTGACGTCGTCACTTGCCTGGAAATGCTTGAACACGTGCCCGATCCGGCCGCGATCATCGACGCCTGCGCGCGCCTGCTCAAGCCCGGCGGCCACGTGATCTTCTCGACAATCAATCGCAGCTTCAAGGCCTGGCTGTTCGCCATCGTTGGCGGCGAATACGTGATGCGGATCCTGCCGAAAGGCACCCACCAGTACGAAAAACTGATTCGCCCCAGCGAACTGCGGCAATGGGCGCAGGCCGCCGGCCTCACCCACCTGCGCAGCGCCAGCTTGATGTTCAATCCGCTGAACAAGCGCTTCAAGGTGGCCGAAGGCAAGGAAGACGTGAACTACATGATGAGCTACGTCAAGCAGGCCTGAGCCGGATGCGCAGCTTCCTCGCCCTGTCGCGCTCCACCCACGGCGTGCTCGATATCGCCATGCCGGGCTTCGCCGCGCTGTTGTGGCTTGGCCACTTCCCGCGCTGGCCGGTGCTGCTGGTGGCGCTGCTGACCGCGCTGGCCGGCTACACCGCGCTGTACGCGCTGAACGACATCATCGGGGTCAAGGTCGACCGCGAGAAATTCGCCGGTGCCGGCCCCAACGCCGGTTATTCGGTGGAAGCCTCCGACCTGCGCTACCCCATCGCCCAGGGCAAGCTCAGCCTCGGCAAGGGGATCGCCTGGTTCTCGGCCTGGTTTGTGATCGCCCTGATCGGCGCGTACTGGCTCAACCCGCTGCTGGTCTGGGTGGTGCTGGCCGCGCCGATCCTGGAAACCGTCTACTGCCTGCTGTTCAAGGTCAGCTGGTGGCGGGTGCTGGTCAGCGGCGTGGTGAAATCGCTGGGCCCGGTGGCGGCAGTGCTGGCGGTGGTGCCACGCCCGGACCCGGCCCTGTTGGGGCTGATGGTGGCCTGGCTGATGGCTTGGGAAATCGGCGGCCAGAACGTGCCCGCCGACTGGAACGATGTCGAGGAAGACCGCCGCGTCGGTGCGCGCACGATCCCGCTGGTGTTCGGTGAGAAGGTGGCCGGCCGGGTGGTGGTGGTCGCCCTGCTGGCCACGCTGGCGCTGGGCTGGCTCCTGCCGCGGATGGCTGCGCCCGAACTCGGGCTGGGACTGCGCTTCCAGCTCGGGATGCTGGCGATCGGCGTGGTCCTGCTGCTGATCCCCGGCGTGCAACTGCTGCGTTCCCATGAAGGCCGCCGCGCCGCGAAATTGTTCGACCGTGCCAGCCTGTATCCGCTTGCGTTGCTGGCCTTGATCACGGCATGGATCCTGCTGGGTTAGAAGCGCGCCGCGCTGTCGCGCCATCGCGAGCGCGGCCTTTCCGTTAGAATTCGCGCGCCTTCCTTTCGTCCGTCCGGTGCCCCATGTCCGAACTCGCCTATCGCCGCGTGCTGTTGAAACTCTCCGGCGAGGCGTTGATGGGGGACGAGGATTACGGCATCGATCCCAAGGTGCTGGGCCGACTGGCGCGCGAGGTCATCGAGGCCCGTGACGCAGGCGCCGAGATCGCGCTGGTGATCGGTGGCGGCAACATCTTCCGCGGCGCCGGGCTGGCCGCCGGCGGCATGGATCGTGTCACCGGCGACCAGATGGGCATGCTGGCCACGGTGATCAATGCGCTGGCGATGCAGGATGCACTGGAGAAGGCCGGCGCCAAGTGCCGGGTGATGAGCGCGCTCAAGATCAACGACGTCTGCGAGGATTACATCCGCCGCCGCGCCATTCGGCATCTGGAAAAGGGCCGCATCACGATCTTCGCCGCTGGCACCGGCAACCCGTTCTTCACCACCGACTCCGGCGCGGCGCTGCGCGCGATCGAGATTGGCGCCGACCTGCTGCTCAAGGCCACCAAGGTCGACGGGGTCTATGACAAGGACCCGGAAAAACACGCGGACGCGGTCAAACTCGATAACCTGAGCTACGACGATGTGATCCGCCACGACCTGCGGGTGATGGACACCGCCGCCTTCGCGCTCTGCCGTGACGCCAAGCTGCCCCTGCGGATCTTCGACATGGCCCAGCCCGGCGTGCTGTTGCGCATCCTGCGCGGTGAACACATCGGCACTCTGGTGGGTGGCCCGGGCTGAGTTCGCCCAAGCCCGCCTATAATGGCCCGTTTGCGGAACTTCGGAGAACGCGGCCATGCTGAACGAGATCAAGAAAGACGCCCAGTCGCGCATGGGCAAGAGCATCGAAACCCTGCGCCATAACCTCGTCAAGGTCCGTACCGGGCGTGCGAACACCGGCCTGGTCGACAGCATCAAGGTCAACTACTACGGCTCGGACGTGCCACTGTCGCAGGTCGCCAGCGTCTCGATCGGGGACGCGCGCACGATCATGATCGTGCCATGGGAAAAGCAGATGGTCGGGGCGGTCGAAAAGGCGATCCTGGCCTCCGACCTCGGACTGACCCCGAACACCGCCGGCACCACCATCCGCCTGAACATCCCGGCCCTGACCGAAGAGCGCCGCCGCGACCTGACCAAGGTCGTGCATGGTGAAGGCGAGGACGCCAAGGTCGCGATCCGCAACATCCGCCGCGATGCCAACCACCACGTCAAGGAATTGCTGAAGGACAAGCAGATCAGCGAAGACGACAGCGCGCGCGCCGAGGTCGAGATCCAGAAGATCACCGACGCCGCGATCAAGGAGGTGGATGACGTGATCAAGGGCAAGGAAACCGAGTTGATGTCGGTCTGAGAGGAGCCGGGATTGGGGATTCGGGATTCGGGATTGGTGATCCGTGAAAGCGTTGCAGCCTTGCCTTCGACGGGAGTGTTTCCTTGACTGACGCGTTGGCCGCGCCGGGAACCATACCGTCGGGCGATCGGGCGAGCGGCGCGGTGCCACAGCACATCGCCATCATCATGGACGGCAACGGCCGCTGGGCGCAGGCACGGCATCGCCCACGTCTGATCGGCCATCGCGCCGGGGCCCGCGCGGTCAAGCGCTGCGTGGAGTTCTGTCTCCAGCGCGGGATCGGCGCCTTGACTCTGTTCGCGTTCTCCAGCGAAAACTGGGACCGTCCGAGCGATGAAGTCAGCGGCTTGATGAGGCTGTTCATCGGCGCACTCGATCGTGAGGTTGACGAATTGGCACGCCTTGGCGTACGGCTGCGCTTCATCGGCGAACGCGAACGTTTTCCCACCGGAATCCGTGAGCGCATGCATTCCACCGAAATCCGGACCGCCGGCAACGCGCGCCTGCACCTGAACATCGCGGCGAGCTACGGCGGCCAGCAGGACATCGCACGCGCGGCACGCGAATTGGCCAGCGAAGTCGCCGCAGGCCGGCTGCAGCCGGAACAGATCGATGCGACGGCGCTGTCGTCGCGCATGGCACTCGCCGACCTGCCACCGCCCGACCTGTTCATCCGTACGGGTGGCGAACTGCGAATCAGCAATTTCCTGCTCTGGCAGCTGGCCTACACCGAACTGTGGTTCACCGAAGTCCTGTGGCCTGATGTCGATGCTGTCCTGCTGCAGTCGGCACTCGACGCTTACGCGGCGCGTGAACGTCGATTCGGCCTGACCAGCGAACAGATCCAGGCCAAAGACGGAGCGAAGGCGCCATGACGAAAACCCGCGTCCTCGCCGCACTGGTGATGGCCCCGGCGGCCATTACAGCTGTCCTGCTGTTACCCACCGCCTGGCTGATGCTGCTCAGTGCGCTGCTGTGCCTGCTGGCGCTGTGGGAATGGCTGAAGCTGGTCAACATCGAGGACACCCTCGCCCGCACCGTCCTGCTGGCCTGCAACCTGGCACTGATGGTGGCCCTGGTCTGGGCTTCGCGCTCGTCGCGGACCAGCGCGCTGCCCTTGTTCGAATTGACCGCCATGCTCGGCGTCATCTGGTGGCTGCTGTCCCTGCTGTGGATGCTTCACTATGACTTCGCTTCGCGAGCCGGAAGCCAGGCTCGCGTCTTCAAACTGGTTGCCGCCACCGCAGCCGTGGTCCCGGCCTGGTGCGCACTGGCGCTGATCCACGCCGGGACACCCCATGGTCACGCTTGGCTGCTGCTGGCGCTGCTGCTGGTCTGGGCCGCGGACAGCGGCGCGTATTTCGCCGGCCGGCGCTTCAGTGGCCAATGGTTCGGCGGCCGCAAGCTGGCGCCACGCATCAGCCCGAACAAGTCGCTGGAAGGCTTGGTTGGCGGCCTCGTGCTGGCGGCCTTGGTCGCCGTTGCCGGGGCCCTGCTGCTGGAGGTTCCGACCCGCAAGTTGGCGGGCGTCATCCTGATTGCCATGGTGACGGTGCTGTTCTCGGTCGCCGGCGACCTGTTCGAAAGCCTGCTCAAGCGCCACGCCGGGGTGAAGGATTCCGGCACCCTGATCCCCGGGCATGGTGGCATCCTCGATCGCGTCGACAGCCTGCTCGCGGCACTCCCCGTGTTCGCGGTCGGCAAGGCCTGGCTCGGATTCTGATGATGCGCAAGGTTGCCGTGCTCGGTGCCACCGGTTCGATCGGCGCGTCCGCGCTGGATGTGATCGCCCGTCACCCGGACAGCGTGCGCGCCAGCGTGCTCGCGGCCGGCACGCGGGTGGACGCATTGCTCGCGCTGTGCCGCACGCACCGGCCCGAGCATGCAGTCATCGCCGATCCTCGCCTTTACGCCTGCTTGCGCGACGGCCTGCGCGACGCCGGACTCGCGACCGAGGCGCATGCCGGCGACGCCGCCATTGCCGCACTTGCGGCAGGTGCCGCCTGCGACATCGTGGTGGCCGCGATCGTCGGCGCGGTCGGCCTGTCATCGACCTTGGCGGCTGCACGCGCTGGCAAACGGTTGCTGCTGGCCAACAAGGAATCGCTGGTCCTCGCCGGTGAACTGCTGATGCGCACAGCCGAGGCCGCGGGCGCCACCATCGTGCCGATCGACAGCGAGCACAACGCCGTGTTCCAGTGCTTGGGCGACGGCACGTCGACACCGACGCGGATCACCCTGACCGCCTCGGGCGGTCCGTTCCGGGGCTGGACCCGCGATGCCTTGGCCAAGGTCACACCGGCGCAAGCCGTGGCCCACCCGAAGTGGTCGATGGGGCCGAAGATCTCGGTGGATTCGGCCACGCTGATGAACAAGGGCCTCGAAGTCATCGAAGCCCACCACCTGTTCCGGATCCCGGGTGCCGCCATCCGCGTGCTGGTGCACCCGCAGTCACTGGTCCACGCCATGGTGGATTTCGCCGACGGCAGCACGCTGGCGCAACTGGGCCTGCCCGACATGCGCACCGCGCTGGCGGTGGGTTTGGGTTGGCCGCAGCGCATCAGCTCCGGCGTGTCCGCGCTCGACCTGCTCAGCCAGGGCGGGCGGCTGGACTTCGAGCAACCCGACCTCGACGCGTTCCCCTGCCTGCGGCTGGCAACAACCGCGCTGGCAGCGGGTGGCACGGCCCCGGCGGTGCTCAACGCCGCCAATGAGGAAGCCGTTTCAGCCTTCCTTCAGGGCGACATCGGTTTTCTGGACATTCCCGATACCATTTCCGCAGTCTTGGACGCCCTTCCACCCGCCCGTGCCAACACCCTGGATCCCCTGCTCGACGCCGACCGTGCGGCGCGATCGATTGCCCGTTCGCGCATCCATGCGAGGCGACGGGCATGAATGAGTTCTTTGGCTCGGTCTGGTGGCTGCTGGTTGCCTTGGGCGTGCTGGTGACCTTCCATGAATTCGGTCATTTCTGGGTGGCACGCCGCTGCGGGGTGAAGGTCTTGCGCTTCTCGGTCGGCTTCGGCAAGCCGCTGTGGTCGCGCCGCGGGCGCGATGGCACCGAATATGTGATCGCCGCGATTCCACTCGGCGGCTATGTGCGCATGCTGGACGAGCGCGAGGACGATGTTGCCGAATCGGAGGTTGCCCTGGCATTCAACCGCAAGCCGGTCTGGCAACGGATCGCGATCGCTGCGGCCGGCCCGTTGGCGAACCTGCTGCTGGCCTTCCTGCTGCTCTGGGCGATGCTGGTCGTCGGTCGTCCGGATTACGCGCCGGTGGTGGGATACGCCAAGGGCATCGCCGCCCAAGCAGGCTTGCACCCGGGAGATCGCATCACGGCGGTAGGGGAACGGCAAACGCCGACCTGGAGCGAGTTGGGCATCGCCCTGTCGGTCGCTGCGCTCGACCGCAAGCCCGTGACCTTGGCCATCCGCACACCGGGCGGCCTCGACACGACACGCCAACTGGCATTGCAGGACCTGCCGGCACAGATGGATGAAACCCAGGCGTTGGCAAAGATCGGCCTGCTTCCGCGGCATCTGCTGATGCCGGCCATCATTGGCCGCGTGAAAGAGAGCACCCCAGCTTGGGGCGTGCTGGCGGAAGGTGACAGGATCACCGCGATCGACGGCACGCCGATCTCCAGCTACGAGGACATTGCCCCCCAGGTCGAGCGGCTTGGACTGCGCGGCGGCCCAGGAATGATCGAGGTCGAACGCGACGGCCAGCGGCTTGCCCTGGAGCTGACCCCGCAACGCGGGGTGGACGCTTCCGGGAAGGCTCGCTGGTACCTCGGGATTCTCAGCAGCGTACCGGTCGAGATGCCGCACGACGCCGTGCTGCGCCTCGGGCCGATTGCCGCAATTCCGGCCGCGGCCCGCGAAACCGTCTTCCAGAGTGCGCTGATCGTGGAAATGATCAGCCGCGCGGTCAGCGGCCAGATTGCGGTGCGGAACACCGTTTCAGGACCAGTCACGATTGCCCGCGCGGCCAATGATTTCGCCGCCCGCGGCCCGGCATGGTTCCTCGAATTCCTCGCCCTGCTCTCGGTCAGCCTCGGCCTGCTCAACCTCCTGCCGATCCCGGTCTTGGACGGGGGGCACCTGCTGTATTACCTTATCGAGCTTGCCAAGGGCCGCCCATTGGGCGAACGCGCCCAGGCCATGGGCCAGTACATCGGTCTTGTGCTGATCGCAGGATTGATGGGACTGGCCTTCTACAATGACATCCTGAGCATGATGTCGTGATCCATTCACCCGACGCCCCGCACCGCGTGGCCTCCCCGAACATAGCTGCACCAAACAGGACGTTTCGAATGACCCGAGCCCCATCCCGCCGTCTCCTGGCCATTGCACTGGCCTCGGCGCTTTCGATTCCTGCCTGGGCCCAGACGACGTCCACGCCACCGGCGCCCGCGGCACCAACGCCGACGCCGAATGTGCCGTTCTCGCCGTTCACGGTCCAGGACATCCGCATCGACGGCCTGCAGCGGATCGGCGCCGGCGCCGTGTTCACCTATCTTCCGGTCGAGCGCGGCGACACCATTGACCAGGCCAAGGCAGCAGAGGCACTGCGCGCCCTGTACAAGACCGGGTTCTTCGAGGATGTCCGGCTTGATCGCCAGGGAAACATCTTGGTGGTCACGGTGATCGAACGGCCTGCGATCAACAAGCTGACCCTGACCGGCAACAAGGACATCAAGACCGAGGACCTGCTCAAGGGCCTCAAGGAAATCGGCCTCTCCGAGGGTGAAACCTTCAACCTGCTCAACCTCGACCGCCTGACCCAGGAACTCAATCGCCAGTACAACAACCGCGGCAAGTACAACGTCGAGATCACGCCAACGATCGAACGCCTCGACCGCAACCGCATCAACCTGACCATCACGGTCAAGGAAGGCAAGGCGGCGCGCATCCGCCACATCAACCTGATCGGCAACGACACGTTCCCGCAGGAAGAGATCACGGAGAGCTGGGAGTCCCATACCTCGAACTGGCTGAGTTGGTACAAGCGCGACGACCAGTATTCGCGCGAAAAACTCTCCGGCGACATCGAACGGCTCACGTCTTGGTACCTGAACCGCGGCTACGTGGACTTCAACCTCGATTCGGCCCAGGTCGCGATCAGCGGCGACCGCAACGACATGTACATCACTGCCGGGATCACCGAAGGCGAGGTCTACAACTTCGGCGAGATCACCGTCTCCGGGAACACCATCCTCCCGAAGGAAGAAATCGAATCGATGGTCGGATACATCCGCCCGGGCGGGACCTTCTCGCGCGCGCAGCTGGAGTTTGCCACCAAGACGATTTCCCTCCGCCTTGCCAACATCGGCTACGCCTTCGCCCAGGTCAATCCGGTTCCGCGCATCGATCGTGACAAGCGCACCGTGGCCGTCGATTTCCAGATCCAGCCCGGCCCGCGGGTGACGGTGCGCCGGATCGTGTTCAAGGGCAACACCCGCACCGCCGACCCGGTGCTGCGCCGCGAGATGCGCCAGTTCGAAGGTAGCTGGTATTCGCAGGCAGCCATCGACCGCGGCAAGGTGCGCTTGGACCGACTGGGCTACTTCGAGGAAGTCAGCGTCGAGAAGACCGTTGTCCCGGGAACCACTGACCAGGTCGACGTCGTCTACACGGTCAAGGAAACCAATTCCGGCACCATTTCGGCCGGATTCGGCTATTCCCAGCTCTCCGGCGTCAACCTGTCCCTGCAGTTGTCCGAAAAGAACTTCCTGGGCACCGGCAACATGCTGTCGGTCGCCATCTCGACCAGCGCCTACCAGAAGCGCTACGACTTTTCGTTCATGAATCCCTACTTCACGGACGATGGCCTCTCGCTCGGCTACAACATCTGGTGGCGGGAGTTTGACTATTCAAACTACAACGTCGCCCAGTACTCCTCGAACAGCGGCGCATTCCAAGTGCTGCTGGGCATCCCGCTGAGCGAGAGCGACACGGTGTCGCTGATGATCGGCGCGGACACCAACCAGATCGACGCCTTCGCCGGTACCACGCCCCAGCCCATCATGGACTACCTGTTTGCGATCGGCGAACGCACGTTCCGCTCCTTCCGCATGCAAGGATCGTGGTCCCGCGACACCCGCAACAATTACCTGATGCCGGTGACCGGAAGTTCCCATGCGTTGACTGCGGAGCTCACCTTGCCGGGATCGACGGTCGGCTATTACAAGATCCAGTACGACTTCGCCAGATACTGGCCGCTGAACCCGAACCTGGTGCTTCGTACCGCCATGACGGTGGGATTCGGCGACTCCTACGGCAGGGATTACGCCCGCAACGTCTGCTACACGCTGCCGACGCCACCGACGCCGCCAACCCCGGACAATCCGAACCCACCGCCACCGCCTGCTCCACCACCGCCGAGCAATCCCTGTCTGACGACGTCACCGGATTTCAAGCGCGTGGCCGTCGCCGCTGGCCTGCCGTTCTTCGAGAATTTCTACGCGGGCGGCATCAATTCCAGCGGGCGCGTCCGTGGCTTCATGGACAACACCCTTGGGCCGGCCTACGTCGCCGCAACCGGCTACCGGCAGCCGCTGGGTGGTTCGATGTTGTTCGCAGGCTCGATCGAAGCCATCTTCCCGAAGCTCATCGACAGCCCTTCGGCCCGGTTCTCCGCGTTCCTCGATTTCGGCAACGTGTACGACGGCTGGAGGAATTTCCGCGCCAACGACCTGCGCGCTTCGGTCGGCATCTCCATGCTCTGGCGCTCCCCGATGGGGCCGTTGTCGATCAGCTACGCGATCCCGGTGCGCACACGCCCCGGCGACCAGCTCGAACGCCTGCAGTTCACCTATGCGGGCTCCCAGCTCTGAACGACCTGCCGAGATGAAACCACCGGCGCTGACCGCAGCCGCCCTGGCCGAGCGCTTCGGGCTCACCTTGCGCGGCGCGGACCGGACCATCACCGGGGTTGCCGCCTTGGCCAGCGCGACCCCGGAACAGCTGTCCTTCCTGGCCAATCCACGCTACCGGGCCCAGCTTGCGCACACCCACGCCGGCACCGTCGTGCTGTGCGCAACAGACGCGGATGTGTTTGCAGGGACTGCCCTGCTGACCGAAAATCCCTATGTCGCCTTTGCGAAGATCTCCGCCCTGTTCGCCCCGGGGCAGGAATCGATTCCCGGCATCCATCCGACCGCAGTGATCGACGCTACGGCAGTGATCGACCCCACCGCCAGCATTGGCCCGCATGCGACTGTCGGTGCGCGTAGCCGGATCGGCGCTGGCGCGACGATTGGGCCTGGCTGCGTGATCGGCCCGGATTGCGAGGTCGGCGATGGGTGTCTGTTGGTGGCGCGTGCGACCCTGGTCACGCGCGTACGGCTGGGCCAGCGCGTCCTGATCCATCCCGGCGCCGTGCTCGGCGCCGACGGCTTCGGCCTTGCGATGGATGCCGGGCGCTGGATCAAGGTGCCGCAATTGGGCGGCGTGGTGGTAGGGGACGATTGCGAAATCGGCGCCAACACCACCATCGACCGCGGCGCCTTGGACGACACCGTGCTGGAACAGGACGTGCGCCTCGACAACCAGATCCAGATCGGCCACAACGTCCATATCGGCGCGCATACCGCGATGGCCGGCTGCTCGGCGGTGGCCGGCAGTGCCCGCATTGGTCGCCGTTGCCTGATCGGCGGTGGTGCCGGCATCCTGGGCCATCTTGAACTGTGCGATGGCGTGGTCATCACGGCCATGTCGCTGGTCACCCACTCGATCAACGTCCCTGGTGAGTATTCCTCCGGGACCCCACTGATGGACAACCGCAGCTGGCGCAAGAATGCCGCGCGGTTCCGACAACTCGACCGCATCGCCCGCCGACGGGCGGGCGATGCCAAGGACCACGAATGAGCACGACTCCCGATCTGTCGCTTCCGCTTGGCACCGCCGCCATCGAATACCTGCTGCCGCACCGCTATCCCTTCCTGCTGGTCGATCGCGTGGTCGAACTGGAGCCGGAGAAGCGCGTGCTGGCCTACAAGAACGTCAGCTGCAACGAGCCCTTCTTTCAGGGCCATTTCCCCGGCAAGCCGGTGATGCCGGGCGTGCTGGTGATCGAGGCGCTGGCCCAAGCCGGTGGTCTGCTCTCGCAACTGTCGCGCAATCCCTCCGATCCGCTGACCGAGACCTTCTATCTGGTCAAGGTGGACAATGCCAAGTTCAGCCGGATGGTGGTGCCAGGCGATCGTCTTGAACTCGATGTCGAACTGAAGCGGCGGATCCGCAACATGGCCCAGTACGTCGGCATCGCCCGCGTGGATGGCCAGCAAGTGGCCTGCGCGGAAATCCTGTGCGCCGCGGCGCGCGGTTGAGCCTGCGCCTGCCATGACCACCAGTCGCATCCACCCCAGCGCCGTGATCGCGGCCGATGCACGCCTGGGCAATGGCGTGCAGGTGGGTGCGTTCGCGGTGATCGGGCAGGAGGTCGCCATCGGGGACAACACCCGCATCGGCCCGCACTGCACGATCGAAGGCCCGACCCGGATCGGTCGCGACAACATCTTCCACGGCCACGCCGCGATCGGCGGCGAACCGCAGGACAAGAAATACCGTGGCGAGCGGGTCGAGCTGGAAATCGGCGACGGCAATTCGATCCGCGAATTCGTCACCATCAACCGTGGTACCGGCGACGGTGGCGGTATCACCCGCATCGGTCACCGCAACTGGATCCTCGCCTATAGCCACATCGCCCACGACTGCATCGTCGGCGATGACTGCGTGTTCTCCAACAACGCCACCCTCGCCGGGCACGTGGTGGTCGGCAACCATGTCATTCTCAGCGGCTTCACCGGCGTCCATCAGTTCTGTCGGATCGGTGACCACGCCTTCATCGGCATGGGCGCCTTCGTCAATGGCGACGTGCCTCCATTCCTGATGGTCGCGCAGGAAAAATACGCACGCCCGCGCGGGATCAATGCCGAAGGCCTGAAGCGGCGTGGCTTCGATGCGCAGCGCATCGCCGCGATCAAACGCGCCTACCGTGCGCTGTACATGGGAGAGGCCAAGCTCGACGAGGCCAAGGCCGAACTGGCCGAAATCGCCGCAGGCAGCGACGATGTGCGTGCCTTCCTCGATTTCATCGACGCCAGCGAACGGCCGTTGCTGCGGTGAAGCCGGGATTGGGGATGCGGGATTGGGGATTCGGAAAGGCAGGAATGACGTGAATCCATCTTCTTCGAATCCCCAATTCCCAATTCCCAATCCCGAACCCAGGCGCTTCGCTCTCTGCGCCGGTGAAACCTCGGGCGACCAACTTGGCGCAGGATTGATCGACGCACTGCGCATGCGATTCCCCGATGCGCAATTCGCCGGCATCGGCGGCCCCGGTATGCGTGCCGCCGGCATGGAGACCTGGTTTGATGCCAGCGCGCTTGCGGTGATGGGCTTGGCCGAAGTGCTGGCGCATTTGCCGCGCCTGCTGCGTCTGCGCAAGCAGTTTCGCCAACGCGTCCTCGACTGGAAACCCGACGTCTACATCGGCATTGACGCACCCGACTTCAACCTCGGCGTCGAACGCTGGCTGAAGCAGCGCGGCGTGCGCACCGTGCATGACGTCAGCCCGTCGATCTGGGCTTGGCGGAAGGGCCGTGCCGCGAAGATCGGGCAAAGCGCCGACCGCGTGCTCTGCCTGTTCCCGATGGAGCCACCGATCTATGCGCGACATGGTGTGGATGCCCGTTTCATCGGCCATCCGCTGGCTGATGCGATCCCCTTGCAGCCGGACCGCTCGGCCGCGCGCGCTGCATTGGGTGAAGAAACCGACACACCGATCCTCGCCCTGCTGCCCGGCAGCAGGCTGGGCGAAATCCGCCGCATGTTGCCGGACTTCGCCGAAGCAGCGCGTCGTCTCGCAGCTGACATACCCGGCCTGCGCGTGCTGGTGCCTGCCGCGAATGCACAGTGCCGTGCCGCCATCGACACCATCCTTGGCGATGCGGCATCGTTCCGGATCATCGACGGACAGGCGCAGCAGAGCATGATCGCCAGCGATTGCGTGCTGCTGGCATCGGGCACCGCCGCGCTGGAGGCAATGCTGTGCAAACGCCCGATGGTGATTGGCCATCGCATTTCCGCACTGACCTACCGCATCGTCAAACTGTTCGGACTGCTCAAGTCCACGCATGTCAGTCTGCCCAATGTGCTGGCAGGCGAAGCCCTGGTTCCGGAATTGCTGCAGGACACGTGCACGCCGGAAAATCTGCACGCCGCGCTGCTGCATTGGTTTCGCGACCCGCAGGCGGTTGCCGCGCTGCAGCCGCGCTTTCTTGCCCTGCACGAACAGCTGCGCTGCGATGCCTCGCAACGGGCGGCGGAGGCCGTGACGGAACTGCTGGTCGGCAAGTCGAGCTGAGTTTTCTGAGCCGTGGTTGATCACAGCCAGTCCCGACCCTCACCCCAACCCCTCTCCCCGGGGGAGAGGGGCTTCATTGCAGGTATCGACGAAGCCGGGCGCGGGCCGTTGGCCGGGCCGGTGGTGGTGGCTGCCGTGGTCTTCGCAGCCGGACGCACCCCGGTGAACGGGCTGGATGATTCCAAGGTCCTGAGTGAGAAACAACGCGAGGCCCTGTATCCGCGCATCCTCGAACGCGCACTGGCGTGGAAGATCGTGTTCGTGGAGGCGGACGAAATCGACCGTCGCAATATTTTTCAGGCGACGATGCACGGCATGCGCGAAGCCTTGCTCGGCGTCGCCCATGTCGCCGACTGCGCACGCATCGACGGCAACAAGTTGCCGAAGGACTTGCCCTGTCCAGCCGAAGCCTGGGTGGGTGGTGATGCGCGCGACCGCAGCATCATGGCCGCCTCGATCCTCGCCAAAGTGACGCGCGACGCCCGTATGTGCGAACTGCACGCACACTACCCGCAGTACGGCTTCGACCGTCACAAGGGCTACCCCAGCCCGGCCCACCTTGCTGCCCTGCGCGAATTTGGCCCCTGTCCGCAGCATCGGCGCAGCTTCGCGCCGGTGCGCGCGGCAATGGCGACCCGGCCCACACAGGGCGTCTTGCCGGGATTGCCCTTGCCCGACTGACCCGGCTGCACTTCACGCCACTGTCAAGCCTTGCCCGGTCCGTCCCCGCGCCCTACTCTGCGGGTTCAACACGCGCCGACGCGATGCCCGCACGTTTCGTCCACCTGCATCTGCACACCGAGTTCTCGCTCGTGGATTCCACCATCCGCGTGCCCGAGAAGCCCGACGACGCGCGCCCGGAAAAGGCCGGTGATCGCCCCAACCTGCTGAGCCGCGCGGTCGAATTGCAGCTGCCTGCGCTGGCCGTCACCGATCGCAACAACCTGTTCGCCCTGGTCAAGTTCTACAAGGCGGCCGAGAACGTGGGCATCAAGCCGATCGCCGGCGCCGATGTGCTGGTGGCCAACGGTGGCGATGCGCCGTCCATGCTGACCCTGCTCTGCCGCGATCAATCGGGTTATCTGAGCCTGTCGCGCCTGCTCAGCCGCGCCTGGCTGGAAGGCCAACATGGCGACTGCGTGGCGATCGATCCGGATTGGCTGCAGGGTGATCATGCCGGCTTGTTCGCGATCGCAGGACGCAACAGCCTGGCCGGGCGTCTGGCCTTGTCAGGTCGAGACGACCTGGCCGAGGCACAACTCGGGCATTGGCGGAGCGTGTTCGGCGAGGACCTGCATCTGGAACTCACACGCACCGGCCGCGAAGGGGAAGAGGCGTTCAACCAATTCGCCCTGCACGCTTCCGGCAAGCTCGGCCTGCCGGTGGTCGCCAGCAATGACGTGCGCTTCCTCGATGCCGCCGGCTTCGATGCGCACGAGGCCCGTGTCTGCATTTCGACCGGGCGCGTACTGGACGATCCACGACGGCCGCGCGATTACAGCCCGCAGCAAAACCTGCGCTCGACCGAGGCCATGGTCGAACTGTTCGCCGACGTGCCAGATGCGCTGGACAATACGGTGGCATTGGCGCAGCGCTGCAATCTGCAGTTGAAGCTGGGCACCTACTTCCTGCCCGCCTATCCGGTGCCGTCGGATGAAACCCTGGAAAGCTGGATCCGCAGCGAAGCACACGCTGGCCTTGAAGCCCGCCTGCAAAAGAATCCACTGGCTCCCGGCAAGACCCGCGAGGATTACATCGCACGACTGGACTTCGAGCTGGACACGATCATCAAGATGGGCTTCCCCGGCTACTTCCTGATCGTGGCCGACTTCATCCAGTGGGGCAAGCACCAGGGCATCCCGATCGGCCCCGGCCGCGGCTCCGGTGCCGGCTCGCTGGTCGCGTGGGCGCTGCAGATCACCGACCTCGACCCGCTGCCCTACAACCTGCTGTTCGAACGCTTCCTCAACCCGGAACGCGTGTCGATGCCCGACTTCGACATCGATTTCTGCATGGATCGGCGCGATGAAGTCATCGACTACGTCGCGCGCAAGTACGGCCGCGACCGCGTGTCGCAAATCATCACCTACGGCACGATGGCGGCGAAAGCGGTGCTACGCGACTGTGGCCGCGTGCTCGGCCTCGGCTACGGCATGGTCGATGGCATCGCCAAGCTCATTCCCAACGTCCTCGGCATCACGCTGAAGGATGCGATGGGCGAAGGCAAGGATGGCATGGATCCCGAGCGAGCCTCGCTCGAACTGATCCGACGCTATCAGGACGAGGAAGAAGTCCGCGACCTGATCGACCTTGCACTGCAACTGGAAGCCCTGACCCGCAACGCCGGCAAGCATGCCGGCGGCGTGGTGATCGCGCCCTCGTCCTTGTCCGATTTCTGCCCGCTGTACGCTGAACACGACCGAGGCACCCTGGGCAAGAATCCAGTCACCCAATTCGACAAGGACGACGTCGAAGCGGTCGGGCTGGTGAAGTTCGACTTCCTCGGCCTGCGCACGCTGACCATCATCGATTGGGCGGTGAAGGCGATCAACGCACGTCGCGCCAAGGACGGTGCCGCACACATCGACATCACCACCATTCCGCTGGACGATGCCAGCGTCTATCGCAACGTGTTCGCCAACGGCAATACCGGCTCGGTGTTCCAGTTCGAATCCCACGGCATGCGGCGCGCGCTGAAGGACGCCAAGCCCGACCGCTTCGAAGACCTGATTGCACTGAACGCGCTGTACCGCCCCGGCCCGATGGACATGATTCCGTCGTTCGTGGCGCGCAAGCACGGGCGCGAGGAGTTCGAGTACCCGGATCCACGGACCCGGGCCATGCTCCAGGAGACCTACGGCATCATGGTCTACCAGGAACAGGTCATGCAGATGGCGCAGATCGTCGGCGGATACACGCTGGGCGGCGCCGACCTGCTGCGCCGCGCGATGGGCAAGAAAGTGCCGGCCGAGATGGCCAAGCACCGCGAGATCTTCCGCGAGGGCGCGGCCAAGGGCGGGGTCAGCGCAGCAAAGGCCGACGAAATCTTCGACCTGATGGAAAAGTTCGCAGGTTACGGTTTCAACAAATCGCACGCTGCCGCCTACTCGCTGGTCGCCTACCAGACGGCGTGGCTGAAGAAGCACTTTCCAGCCGAGTTCATGGCGGCCACGCTGTCCTCGGACATGGACAAGACCGACAAGGTGGTGGGCTTCGTCGACGAGACGCGCATGCTCGGCTTGACCCTGCTGCCACCGGATGTGAACGCCTCCGGCTACATGTTCGAGGCCATCGACGAGGCCACGATCCGCTATGGCCTGGGCGCGGTGAAGGGCGTGGGCCATGGCGTGTGCGATGCGATTTCCAGCGCACGCAAGGACGGCGGGCCATTCCGTGACCTATCCGATTTCTGCCAGCGCGTTTCCGCCGGCGGCATGAACAAGCGCACGCTGGAGGCGCTGATCCATGCCGGGGCGATGGATGCTCTGGCCGCCAACCGTGCCTCGCTGATGCTGCAACTGCCCGAAGTGCTGAAAGCCACCGAACAGATGGCGCGAAACAGGAACAGCGGCATGTTCGACATGTTCGGTGGCGGTGGCGGCAGCGACATCCACATCGATTTGCCGGAGACCGGCGAATGGCCGTTGGCGCAAAAGCTGGCACGTGAGCGCGACACGCTGGGGCATTTCCTCAGCGGCCATCCGATGGATCCCTATCACGAGGATCTGGTGAAACTGGTGGGCCATGACCTGTCCGCGCTGGAAGCCCTGTGGGAGCGCGGCGCACAGGGCTTCCGCCAGAACGAGGGGCGCAACCGGCGGCCATCGGTGCACACCCACGTCGCCGGGCAAGTGATCGCGATCCGAAAGCGCGGCGAAACGGAAACCGCCGTGCAATTGGAGGACGGCCGGGGACGGGTGGAGTGCACGTTCATCGACGAGGCCTGGACGCAGTACGCGCCACTGCTGACGCGCGATCGCATCCTGGTCGTGGAAGGCGGACTCCGCGAAGACAGCTTCAACGAAGGCTATGCTCTCCGTGCCAGCCATTGCTGGGATTTCTCGCAACTGTGCAAAGGCCACGCCCAACGGGTGGCGATCCGCATCGATTTGCGTCAACCCCAGTCGCTGAAGGGACTCGAACGGATCCTGGCGGGCCACGCCGGCACCACCCCGGTCCTGATCGAGGCCATGACCAACGCCGGCATCGGCAGGCTTAGGCTCGACGCCGGCCATGGGCTGTGCATGGACGAATCCCTCCCGGCCATCCTTCGCGACCTCCCAGGCGTCGACAAGGTCAGTTTGCATTTTACGAGGCCATGGGCCGACGCTGGCTGACCCGGGACCCCTGCCAAACCAACCCGCACGCCAGGCAGGCGCTGCATTGCGGGTGACTGGTAAAATCCTGCCATGAACCCGAATTACCTCGACTTCGAGCAGCCCATCGCCGACCTGGAAACCAAGATCCAGGAATTGCGACTTGCCGGCAGTGGCACCGCAGTCAATGTCGATGCCGAAGTCCACGCCCTGCAGGAAAAGCTGCGCAAGCGCACTGCGGCGATCTTCCGCGACCTGACCCCGTGGCAGATCTCGCAGCTTTCCCGCCACCCGCAGCGCCCCTATACGCTGGACTACCTGCGGGTGATGTGCGACGAATTCCAGGAACTGGCCGGCGACCGCGCGTTTGCCGATGACAATGCCATCGTCGGTGGCCTGGCCCGGATCGATGGAAGCCCGGTCGTGGTCATCGGCCATGAAAAAGGCCGCGACAACAAGACCAAGGTCAAACGCAACTTCGGCATGCCCAAGCCCGAGGGCTATCGCAAGGCGCTGCGCCTGATGAAGCTTGCGGAACGGTTCGGGCTGCCCCTGCTGACCTTCATCGACACCATGGGCGCGTGGCCCGGCATCGATGCCGAAGAACGCGGCCAGTCCGAGGCGATCGCCCGCAACCTGCTGGAGATGGCGGAATTGCGCGTGCCGATCGTGTGCACGGTGATCGGCGAAGGTGGCAGCGGCGGCGCGTTGGCCATCGGGGTGGGCGACCGCACCCTGATGCTGGAATACAGCACCTACTCGGTCATCACACCGGAAGGCTGCGCCTCGATCCTGTGGCGCGATGCCGGACGGGCCAAGGAAGCTGCCGAACAACTCGGCATGACTGCCCAGCGCCTCCACGCGCTGGGGCTGATCGACAAGGTGGTGCGCGAACCCATTGGCGGTGCCCACCGCAACCCGGTGCAGATGGCGCGTCGACTCAAGGCGGTGCTGCTGAACGAACTCGACGCCCTTGCAAGCACCCCGGTCGATACCCTGCTGGAGCGTCGCTACCGGCGCCTGCGCGGCTACGGCGCCTACGACATCGCATCCTGAAGGCGGCATGACGTGGCGGGTCGAAACCCGCGCTTACACTTTCACCATGCGATTGCCCGAGCCCCCGAGACGTGCACCGATCCTGCTGGGCTTCAGCGGCGGGATGGACTCCACGGTCCTCCTGCATCTGCTCGCCACGGATCCAGGGATCCGCGCAACCGGCCTCGGCGCGATCCACGTCCACCACGGCCTGCACGCTGCGGCAGACGCGTGGGCAGACCACTGCCTGCGCGCATGCACTGCGTTGGGCGTGCCGTTGCAGGTCGTTCGGGTCGAAGTGGACCGTTCATCCGGCCTCGGTCTAGAAGGGGCAGCGCGCGCGGCCAGACAACGTGCATTTGCCGCGGCGCTGGACATTGCTGCCATCCTCGCCCTCGCCCACCATCGCGACGATCAGGCGGAAACCTTCATGCTCCGCGCCCTGCGAGGCGCCGGCACGGATGGGCTTGGCGCAATGCAACAATGGCGACCCTTCCACCGAGGCCACCTGTGGCGCCCGCTGCTGGACACCGCCGGCACCGCCCTGCGCGCCTACGCCCAGGAGCATGGCTTGCGCTGGATCGAGGATTCCAGCAATGCGGATGACCGCCATGACCGCAACTTCCTGCGCCACCGTGTGCTGCCGCTGCTTCGCGAGCGCTGGCCGCACGCTGACGCCGCCCTGGCGCGAAGTGCGCATCACAGCGGCAACGCCAGTCGGCTCCTGCTGGCATTGGATCACGCCAACCTTGCCCAAGTCCGGCCCACCGCGCCTGATCGCATCGCGATCCCGGAACTGCTCGCGCTTGGGCCCGAAGCGCAGGCCCGTGTACTGCGCCTGTGGATGCACGAGCTGGGCCTGCCACCGCTGTCCGACAACGGCGTGGCGCGCGTGCTCCGAGAAGTGGTCCCTGGCCCGCGCGATCGCCAACCCAGCTACACCTGGCACGGCGCGACAATTTCCCGCTGGTGCGACAGCCTGCACGCAGGCAGTGCGCAATCGTCCGCGCCGGTTGCCTGGACACTTGCCTGGGACGGTCGCTGCCCGTTGACGCTACCGGACGGCAGTCAACTCATCCTGGAAGGGAACACGGCACTCGATGCCCCGATCCAGATCCGCACGCGGCACGGGGGGGAACGCATTCGCCTGCCCGGACGCACACATTCGAGCAGCCTGAAACACCTGCTGCAGGCACTCCAGCTTCCGCCGTGGGCGCGCGCCAGGCTGCCCCTCCTGGTCGCTGCCGACGGTGAAATCCTTGCCGCTGGCGACCAGTTGGTCTCGGATCGACTGGCGCGCATGCTCGGTGCTGACCCGGAGAGCCCCGCACGAATCCGATGGCAGCGCGCCTGACCAAGCCGACGGACGTATTAGAATCCAATCATGGCCAAGCGCTCCCATCCCGAACCGTCCCCAGTTGCCGATTTCGAAGCCTCGATGCAGGCATTGGAGGACTTGGTCGGGAAAATGGAAACCGGCGGCATGACTTTGGAAGAATCGCTTGCCGCCTACGAGTGCGGCGTACAACTCTACCGGCGCCTGCAGGCGGCGCTGGAACAAGCGGAACAGCGCGTGCGCACGCTGGCCGATCCTGCTGCACCCGAAGACGCCCGCAACTTCGATCCCGGCCGCGATGGCTGAAGGCTCCCTCGAGCGCTGGGGCAACCGGATCGAAGCGACGCTCGGACGCCTCCTCGACGCCCCGGGACACACGCCGCAACGCCTGCATGCCGCGATGCGGCACGCAACCCTCGCCGGCGGCAAGCGCGTGCGTCCGCTGCTGGTCTATGCCACCGGAACAGCCTTCGATATGGCCGAAGCGGATCTGGACCACGTCGCCGCGGCTGTCGAACTCATCCATTGCTACTCGCTGGTCCACGACGACCTGCCGTCGATGGACGATGACACACTGCGCCGCGGCCGCCCAACCGTGCACGTCGCCTACGGCGTGGCCACCGCAATCCTGGCCGGCGACGCCCTGCAGGCGCTGGCCTTCGAAACGCTCGCCAGCGCACCCCTCCCTTCAGAGCGGCGCTGCGCCATGCTGGCCGAACTCGCGCAGGCCGCAGGCGCAGGCGGCATGTGTGGTGGACAAGCGCTGGACATCGACGCGACCGGCGGCCATGAACCGAAGCCCCCTGCGGACCCTGGGTCGCCATCCACCCAGCGACTGGCCGCACTGGAGCACATGCACGCACTGAAAACCGGAGCGCTGCTGCGCTGCGGGATCCGACTCGGCGCACTCGCCGCAGGCGTTGACGCCGCCACCCGCGACAGCTTGGATCGCTACGCCGACGCGCTGGGCCTGGCTTTCCAGATCCGCGACGACCTGCTCGACGTCGAAGGGGACAGCGACCTGCTGGGCAAGACCGCCGGCAAGGACGTTGCCCAAGGCAAGGAAACCTTTCCCGCATTGCTGGGGATCCATGCCAGCCGCGACCGCCTCGTGCACCTGCTGGCAGTGATGCAGCAGTCGCTCTCGGACGCCGGCATCCAGGCCACCGCCCTGTCCAAACTGGCACGACAGGTGGTCGAACGCAGCCACTGATGGACTGAAACCATGGCGCAGAAGAAACGCATCCGCCACCTGCAGGACAGCTTCGACGCCTCCATCGCGTCGTTGGCGGTGTGGTTCATGGAAACCTGGTCGCGGGTCGAACGCGGCTACCGGCGTCCGCTGACGCGCCTCGCCCTGCGCCTGAAGTTCGCGTTCTATCCACTGCTCGCGTTCGCCGCAATCGGCTGGCTGGGATGGGACTACGGGAATAACCGCAACCTGAACTCTGCCGAGGACAGCGTCTTCGACACCATTCTCCGCTGGCGTCCGGCTGAGCCAAAGCCGTCCAACCAGACCGTGGTTGTCGAGATTGACGATTGTTCGCTGGAATGGACGCGCGCGCAGGGCATCGGGGTCTGGCCGTGGCCGCGGTCGGTCCATGCCGACCTGCTGGACGCACTGGACCGTGCCGGGGTCAAGGCGATCGGGGTCGACGTGCAGTTCATCGACCGCAACCCTGCCGACCCGGACGGCGACGGCATGCTGGACGCCATCGCAGCCGGGAGCAACGGGCGGTTCATGTTCGCGTCCGCACGCCAAAACGAGGCTTTTGACCCAGTCTCCCCACTCCATGCCGCACAGGTCCCGGGCGCGTTTCGGCTCACCCCGGAGGCAACTGCGCCCGGGCCCAAGGTCGCAATCCTGCTGCCCTACGGCGCGGCCATGACCCGCAACTCTGCGCTGACCAACGTCAATCGCGGCGAAGACGGCATCCTGCGCGACGTGCCCTTGCGCGCTGAGATCGGGGACTGGGGCCTGCCCACACTGCCGCTGCGGATCGCCACCCGCCTGCAGCACCGGCCCGCAGACAGCTATCCCGCCTCGGTACGGGTGAACTGGCGCGAACATTCCAAGATCCCCTACATCAGCGCTGCCAACCTGCTTGCCGGCGAACGCGTCTGTGGCGACAGGACGCAGGCACCTCCGAACCTGCGCGGCACCGTCGCACTGGTGGGCTACACCGCTTCCGGGATCAGCGACAGCAAGCCGACGCCGCTGAATTCCTCCATGCCTGGGGTCGAAGTGTGGGCCGAGGCCACCGACGCCCTGATCCATGACAGCGCGATCTGGATGCCGCCGCCTTCGTTCAAATACATGCTGGCCGCTCTGTTGGTGATCCTGACCTGCTATGCATTTTGGCGCGGCGAGCCGCATGAGGACATGGATGCGATCTTCTTCGCCGTGAACCTGCTGATCCTGCTGGTCGCCTGCATCGGATTGACCTATTTCGGCATTTTCCTCGACGTTTTCGCCTCCATCGGCTTCATCAGCCTCTGTTTCGGGCTGTGCCGCTCGTATGCTTCGGTGCAACGCGGCCACGCGGTCGGCAACAACGACTACCGCGATGAATACGACCCGCAGAAACACGCCAGCCTGTCGATGGCGCGACTGCGCTTCGTCGCCAATCCGGATCTGGATGCCTTCGCCGCGCTGCGCGGACGGCGCGAATACCGCCGCCTGCTGCGGCGCATGATCTACTCCGGCAGCAAGGCAGTGATGGTCGAGGGCATCGTCGAGCGCAAGAGTTGGCTGCACGCCATCCTCGACGACCTCATGGTCCTGATCTGGACCGGAGACACCACCAAGGATGCCCTGGCCGAGGCCAAGCTCGAGCTGGACAAGTTGCATCGCCACCTGAATGGGGGTGACTTGCGACTGGAAGACTATGGCCGGGTTCTGGTATGTATTTCCGTTGCAGAGATAGACGATGATGATGACAGCACCAGCCGAGGCGAGCGCCTGCGCCTGCGCGAACTCCTCGGCCAAGACCTGAACAACAACGACGAATACCCGCTGGTCGCCGACAACGCCCTCACCATCAAGTCGGCACACACACTCGATTTCGACCTCGAACCGCCACGAGACAAGGAAGATCCATGAAACACGCAATCGCACGCATGGTCCTCGCCAGCGTCACGCTCGCAGTGTCCGGAGTACTGATGGCTGCACAGGCCGGTTCCCCGGCCACCGTGGTCAAGCCCAAGGTTGACGTCCACGCAACCGCCTCCTTCAGCGCACCCACCGTCACCACCCTCAACAACAGGGCCAGTGTCAACGTCATCGGCCAGGAAGGCCTGTGGTTCAAACTGGCCCTCGCCGATGGCCAAACCGGCTACGTGCGCGTCAATGAAATCCGGATTGCCTACGGCAGGAACGACAGCGGCGGCAGTGCGGCGGCGTTGTTCTCCGGCCGATCCGGCGGCGGCCGAACGGCCGAAACCGCGAGCGTGCGCGGCCTCGACGAAAGCAAGCTGAAGGCAGCCAACTTCGATGCCGAACAACTCGCGCTCATGGAGTCCTACCGCGTCTCGATCGATGAAGCCAACAGCGCGGCGGCGCGCAACCATTGGGTGGCCACGTCGGTGCCGTACGCCAGCGAGTTCAAGCCGAGCCAGAACCAGGCCAGCAGCCAAACGTCGCGCAGCGGCGCCCGTACCGGCCTGCGCGCCCTCGGAGGGGCACTCTCGTCCTTCCTTCCGGGCAGTTCCGGTAGCGCGGCAAGGGCAGCCTCGAACCACAGCGACGCCATCGTCGGCAAATCCGATGCCGAGGTCCTGCAGGAAGAACTCGAGCTCGGGCCGTTGATCGCCGGGCGGGTCTTGGGCGCGGCGCCATTGGTCAACGATCGGGCCATCCAGCATCGTGTCAACCTGATTGGCCGCTGGCTGGCTTCCCAGACCAGCCGGCCGGACCTGCCGTGGACGTTCGGCGTGATCGATGATGGTGAAATCAATGCATTCGCCGCACCCGGCGGCTACATCCTGATCACGCGCGGCCTATACGACCTGCTGTCAAGCGACGCAGAGGTGGCCGCAGTGCTGGGCCACGAACTCGGCCACGTCGTCCAGCGCGATCATTACGAAGTGATCCGCAAGCAGGAACTCCAGGCGGCCGGGCGCGAGGTGGTGATGAGTCAGGTCAACACCGGCGGCGGCTTGGCCGGCAGCCTTGCGCGCGACTTCATCGAGCGCAATGGCGCGGCGATCATGATGACCCAACTCGACCGAAACGCTGAATACCGCGCCGACCAAGCGGCCGGCATCTACCTCGCCCGTGGCGGTTTCAACCCACTGGAACTGTACGTCGTGCTGCAGAAGATGGCTTCGGAGGGCTCCTCCTCGCCACGCATGGCCGGGCTGTACAAGACCCATCCCTCGCTGGACAAGCGGCTGGATGCCTTGGACAAGAGTGGTTACAAGGACCTGCAGGCCTATCTCGATCGTTGACTCCGGCAGGTTGAAGGATCGAATCCGGCCGCTCACCCGCGGCCGGATTCATTTCGGCACCAACCGATCCTGATGGGATGCACGAGGGGCGGCAAGCCCCACCTTCCGGAACGCATCCACGAGGAACGGGGGCGACGATGATCCGGCCGAATTGACCCTGCGACACCCGCGGCTGCCTGATCGACCTGGTGCGATCGCCATGAAACCCGGGTCACCGCGCTCCCATGCAAACCGCTGCCCGATTCTCCGCCAGGCCTGCGTGCAGTGCCCCTCCCTCCCGCACCAACGACAACGCCGACAGCCTCGCGGCCGTCGGCGCTGTTCCGGCACGACCGGATCGGAACGCTTACTTGATCAGACGCAGCGAGAATGGGTAGCGATAGTTTTCGCCCTTGTTGACGGCGACGCCGGCAAGGATGCAGAAGACGAGGTTGACCAGCCACACAACCGGCATCAACAAGCCGCCGATGATGATGATCGCCAGGATCATGCAGGCGACATAGGCAATCGCGATCATGATCTGGAAGTTCAATGCTTCCTTGGACTGTTCGATCAGCCACGCTTTCTCGGCCTTGTCCTTGTTGGTCAGCCAGATGATCAGGGGGACGATGAAGCCCAGCAGGATGCCGGACAGGTGGGTCAGCATTGCCAGCGAACGGTCTTCAGAAGGTGCAGTGGTCTCATTCATTGTTTGTTTCCCCGATGTCGGCGCAGGCCCGCGCCCAAACAGCATAACGCGAATCCGGAAAAATGCAGGCCAATTTCAGCATCCAGGGCAACGCTGATTGAGTCGGCATTGCCTGCCGACCAGGGATGGTTGGCCGCGGATCGATCACCGAAGTGATTGATCCGCGTGAGCCAGAAGGCGGATTCGGGCCCGACCCTCGCTCTACTGCAGCTGCATCGATGGATCAGACCAGACCCGACAGGGGCGGCAATCCCACGCTGTCCGGAAACACCCGACCAGCCAGCACGTCGCCGGCAACCCCGAGGTGGTCGCGTAGCACGCCCTTGAACATTGCCCGCAAGTCAGTGGTGGTCCGCAGGTCACGCCCTTCGTTGAGCTGTGATTGACCCAGCCCCGGCCAATCGCCGGCGATGCGCCCGCCCTTGACCGCACCACCGACCAGCAGCGCCGTACCGCCGGTGCCGTGGTCGGTGCCACCGGTGCCGTTGATCGCTGCGGTGCGCCCGAATTCCGTCACCACTGCCACCACGGTGTTCCTCCAGATCGGCTGCGCACCGCCGTGAAACGCCTTCAAGCCCTCGTCCAACTCGGCGAGTTTGCGGTTCAGCACCGCCAGTTCATTGCCGTGGGTGTCCCAGCCTGTGTCCTCGACGAATCCGATCCGCGGCCCGGTGGCGGCGGACATGAATTTCGCGGCCGCCGCCATCGCCTGTGGCAATCGCAGTCCTCCCTGGCCACGTCCGGCCGGGGTGCCCTCCATCCCGGTATCGATTGCTGCAAAGGTGGGCGCCAAGGCGGGATCAGCCGCGTACAACATCTGCAGCTGCTGCCACAGGATCGGGTCCACTCCGGTCGCCAGCGGGGGCGACCAAGTCGAGACATCGCCACTGCCGCGCATCGCCAGCGGCATCACCGCCGACAGCGCCAAGCCCTTGCTGTCCGGCATGGAAGCCACGCAACGGTTGAGCCAGCCGGAGGTGCCGCCGGTGCCTGCAGTGCCGTTCTCCACGCAATCCTGGGCTTCGAAGTGCGAACGCTGGCGATACGGCGGCGCCACCGCCACCACCGGTAGCAGCTGCCGTTGTGCGAACAGGCTGGCGGAGAAAGCCAGACTGCCGTGCAGGGAGAAATCGCCATCCAGAGGCAACGCTGCAGGCTGTCCCTGGGCATGCACGAAAGTGCCACGCAATGCCGCAAACGCTGGATCCCCCTGGGCCTGCAACAGGTGCATGCCGTCCAGTCCGCCGCGCAACAACACCAGCAAGAATCGGGAGTCCGTCGCCGAAGTCGCTGCCAAGGCGAATTTGGGAAGTATCGCCAGCGCCAGCGCGCCGGAACCGAATTTCAGGAAACCACGTCGATCAAGTTGCATCTCACGCCCTCCACTGGAACGCAGGGCTCGCCAACAGCAAAGCCACGCCCTGTTGCACCGATTCGGCACGCCGCAACGCAGTGGCGGTCTGCCCGTCCAGCGCACCGCCCAGAACGGCCTGGCCAAGTTGGAGCGGCGTGCTCCCTGCCATCGCAGGCAAGCGGTCGGCCATCTCCTGCGCAGCCTGCACGCGCTTGTACAGGGCATCGGGCCCGCCCCAATCGGCGGCGACGTCGCCAAACCCAGCCGGTGATCGCGGTTGGAACGGAGGTTGGCCCAAGCGTGCCTGAAGCTGCAGGGCCAGGGTGATGTCGGCCCGGTCATCGAGTCGGCAAGCGCGCAGGGAGGAAATGATGAAGTCATCCGGCGTCTTGAACTTGCGCGCCTGGTCCGACCACGCTTCGTCGGATGCCAGCAGGGTACGGCAGACATCCGCGATGTCCCCGCCGCTGGCCAACCAGGTGCGCGCCATGCGCTCCACCAGGACCGCGGGAGGATCGTCGGCCACGAAGTGCCGCGCCAACTTCAACGACAGGTGATGCGCAGTGGCGGGGTGGACGGCAAGGTCGTGCAGGATCGCCACCCCCTGCGCTTCTCCCTGCTGACGATACGTTTTCCCGAACACCTTGCGCCCACCGGGTTCGTGGGCAGCCGCCCTGAACACGAAACCCAGCCCGCCACCCGCACCAATGCGATCCCTTGGGCGCAGCACGCTCCAGCCGGTGATCGCCTTGGCGAACTCGACGACGTCGGTTTGGCTGTAGCCAGCGTTCACGCCCAGTGTGTGCAATTCCATGATCTCGCGGGCCAGGTTTTCGTTCAGGCCGAGCCGACGCGCCTGCTGCGGCCGGTTGGAACGTCGGGCCGCACCCATCGCAATCCGCGAGTCGTCGCCGATCGATCGCTGGTTGTCCAGATAAAGCAGCATCCCGGGATGTCGCTCCACCGCCAGCAGCAGGTCGGCAAAACGTCCGGTCGCGTTTGGACGGATCGCCTCGCGCTCCATCGGTGCCGCGAACAGCGAGGCAATACGCTTGTCGACTGAAATCGCGAAATGGTTCGACCAGAACCGCACCAGCCGCTCGCGGAAGCTGTCGCTGCTGGCCACCGCCACGCCCTGGCGCACGAGCAGTTCGTTCATCAGCGCCCGGCGCAGGCCATCGCGCCTACCCGCCCGCGGCGGCGTGCCGCGATCCGCACCTGCAGCAGGCGCATCCGCCCTCCGCATTCGGGCATCGCGACGCTGCTGCTGAACCTGCGCGTACAGCGCCAGATAACCGGGGCTGTCGGTCAGCCCGTCGAAAGCCGCGATGCGCGGCGGCGACCCCAGTTGTGCCAGCAACCAACCGCGCGGATCGCCATTGATGGCGGACAGTTCACCCGCGCGCGCACCCAGCCCGAAACGGTTGGCGGCGGCACTGGCCTGCTGGATCGTCATGGCCTTGCTCCATCGGGAACAGGATCGACAACGAACAAGTCCTGCCATCGGTTGACAGGCCGGGCATCAGCCGAGCAAGCGCATCAGCCGGTGCCAGCCACCGTCATTCGGCCGACCAGGATCGATCCCGTGCGCACATGCGAGCGTGGGTCGATGTCATCACCCACCGCCTCGATGCCTGCGAACATGGCCTTGAGGTTTCCGGCGATGGTGATGCCGTCCACCGGATAGGCAACTTCGCCGTTTTCGATCCAGAAGCCGGCCGCGCCGCGCGAGTAGTCGCCGGTGATCGCATTCACGCCCTGCCCCATCAACTCAGTCACCAGCAGGCCTGTGCCCATGCCGCGCAGCAGGGCCTCGAGGCCGCCGGCATTGGCCCTCACTTGCAGGTTGTGCGCGCCGCCTGCGTTGCCGGTGCTCTGCAGTCCCAGCTTGCGCGCCGAGTAACTACCCAGCAGGTAGCGCTGCACCACGCCACCGTCGACCAGCAGCGAGCGACGCGTGGCCACACCCTCGGCATCGAAGGAGGCCGAACGGAAGCCGCGCGGCAGGAAAGGATCTTCCTCGATCGTGAACCAGCCGGGGAACACCTGTGTGCCCGCACTGTCCAGCAGGAAGCTGGCACGGCGGTACAACGCTCCGCCCGAGACCGCACCGAGGAAGCTGCCGATCAGCGAGCGCGCCATTTCGGCACAGAACAGCACCGGCACCTGCCCAGTGGGCAGGGTGCGCGGATCCAGTCGATCCAACGTGCGCTGCGCGGCCCTGCGGCCCACGGCGTCGGGCGTCTCCAGGTCACCCTGCGCCAGCGCCACGCTGTACCAGCCATCGCGCTGCATGGCTTCGCCGGTGCCCGCAATCAGCGCGCAGCCGATGCTGTAGGAGGTGCTGCGTTCGGCACCGAGGAAGCCGTGGGAATTGGCGTACACGCTGATCGACGCATTGGAATTCATCGACGCACCATCGGAATTCCCGATCCGCGCATCCACCGACCTGCCCGCGGATTCCGCCGCCAGCGCGGTATCCACGGCCCGTTCGGCATCGAGCGCCTGCGGGTGCCAACTGTCGAATTCGTGCAGCGTTGTGGCCATCAGTCCGGCATCGGCCAAGCCGGACGCCGGATCGTCCTCGGTGTAGCGGGCGATCGCACACGCCTGCGCGACGGTGGCAGCCAGGCTGTCCTCGCGCAGGTCGGCGGTGCTGGCGCTGCCCTTGCGTTGGCCGAAGTACACGGTGATGGACACGCTGCGGTCGCGGGTGGCTTCCACCGTTTCCACCTCGCCCATGCGCACGTTGACCGCAAGCCCGGCGTCCTCGCTGCAGGTGACCTCCGCTTGGCTGGCACCGGCGGTGCGGGCAAGCTCCAGCTGTTGTTGCGCAATGGCAGCCAGGTGCTGCTGGCGGGCACGGCTGTCATCGGTAACGGCGGTGGCAATCACATCGGCCTGCTGTGTGTTCAATGGCTTATCCTGTCGCAATGCGAGGACGTGACGAAGACACCGGAGAATTCTTCAGTCCCAGCCGGAGCGCGCAGCGGCGCGCGGCGCTGGACGTGCTGGAGTTGGGCGCACAATTGGTGGCGCTGAGCGAGGCGCAACTGGCCCTGCTGCCGGTACCGGAAGGGCTGCTCGCGCACATCGAGGACACCCGCAAGATCCCCTCGCATGGCGCGCGCAAACGGCAACTGGCGTTCCTGGCCAAGCAGATGCGCAAGCTGGACAGCGCCGTGCTGGATGCCCTGCGCGATGCGATGCGCAAGGACGGCGAAACCGCGCGGCGCGAGGTCGCCGCCATGCACCGCGCTGAAGCCCTGCGCGATCACCTGCTCGGCGATGCCGGTGACGATGCGCTCACGGCGCTGCTTGCGGAGTTCCCGCAGGCCAACCGCCAGAAGTTGCGGCAATTGGTGCGCAATGCGCGCGAGGAAAAGGCGAAGCACAAACCGCCACGGGCATTCCGTGAACTGTATCGGGAGTTGCGGGAGTTGTTGGCGAATGGCAGTGAGGATGGGGACGACGCATTCAATGGCGACATGGCATAGCCCCTCTCCCCTCGGGAGAGGGGTTGGGGTGAGGGTTTGGCGAAGCGGGGGCGCTTGAACGTCCAAGAATATTCCAATCTCTCTGCAATTTTCTTTCCACCGTTTCGCCGCACCCTCATCCGGCGCGACGTGCCACCTTCTCCCGAAGGGAGAAGGAAACATCACGCCTGCGTTCCGCCCACCGTCAATTCCGAAATCAGCAACGACGGCTGGCCCACGCCCACCGGCACACTCTGTCCGTCCTTGCCGCAGATCCCGACGCCGTCATCCAGGGCGAGGTCATGGCCGATCATCGCCACCTTCTGCATGGTCTCGGGCCCATTTCCAATCAAGGTGGCACCCTTCACCGGCGCGGTGACCTTCCCATCCTCGATCAGATAGGCCTCGGTGGCCGAGAACACGTACTTGCCGCTGGTGATGTCGACCTGGCCACCGCCGAAATTCACCGCGTACAGGCCGCGCTTGACCGACCGGATCATCTCCTCCGGATCGTGGCTGCCCGCACGCATGTAGGTATTGGTCATGCGCGGCATCACCAGGTGCGCGAACGACTCACGGCGGCCGTTGCCGGTCGGCGCCATCCCCATCAGCCGGGCGTTGAGGGTGTCCTGCATGTAGCCGACCAACACGCCATCCTCGATCAGCGTGGTGCACGCCGTTGGCGTGCCTTCGTCATCGATGTTGAGTGAACCGCGGCGGCCATCGAGGGTGCCGTCATCGACGATGGTGACGCCCGGTGAGGCCACGCGCTGGCCGATCCTGCCGGAGAACGTGCTAGTGCCCTTGCGATTGAAGTCACCCTCCAGTCCATGGCCGACCGCCTCGTGCAGCAGCACGCCGGGCCAACCGTGGCCGAGCACCACCGGCATCACGCCAGCGGGTGCATCGATCGCTTCGAGGTTCACCAGTGCCTGGCGCAGGGCTTCGCGGGCGAATTTCTCCGGCTTGCCTTCGGCCAGCAACTCCGCGTACGAATAGCGCCCACCGAAGCCGGCATAGCCCGATTCGCGGCGGCCGCCCTGCTCCACGATCACCTGCACGTTCATCCGCACCAGCGGGCGCACATCACCCGCCAGCACGCCATCGCTGCGCGCCACCAGCACGGTGTCGACGCCGCCGCTGAGACCCACCATCACCTGTTGCACACGCGGATCCAGCGCACGCAGCAGGCCATCCACGCGCCGCAAGGCCTCGACCTTGGCGGCATTGTCCAACCCATCGACCGGATCCAATGGGACATACAGGCTGCGCGCAGTCGAAGGCGCCAGCGCCCTTGGCTGCTGGCTACGGCCGGCGCGGGCAATGGCGCGCGCGGACTGCGCTGATGCGATCAGGGCGTGTGCGTCCAACGCATCGGAATAGGCAAAGCCGGTCTTTTCCCCGGACATCGCGCGAACACCGACGCCCTGCTCGATGCTGTGGGATCCGGATTTGACGATGCCGTCTTCCATGCTCCACGCCTCGCCGCGGGAATGCTGGAAATACAGGTCGCCGCAATCGACTCCCGGGCCGAGCAGCGCTGAAAACGCACGATCGACATCCGGGAAACCCAGCCCGGTGGGATCGAGGAGTCGGGATTGCGCAAGGAGTAATGGGTTCATCATTGTCATCGGCTGTTTGGCGGCCATCCCGGGTCGAGGATGATCAGCTTTTTTCGGCATCGATCGCTTCCGTCTCGGCTGCCGCAGGATCGGGCGCGTCCGCTGGCCCGGGTGTCGGCTCCGCGCGGGGCAGGACTTCGACCGTTGGTTTCGACCATGGGCCAGTGACACGATAGGTCTTGGCGCCGATCCCGCCCATCGGCCTGTCAAGGACCGCGTTGGCCACGGCCCCGACGGCGGCCCCCATAGGTCCTCCGGCAAGTGCGCCCACGGCCGTCAGCAGGCCGCCCGGGTGGGGTTTGACTTCCACCGTCTGGTCAAAACGCTGATTGCGCAAATCGGTGCTTCCGCGCACCGTCATGTCCGCAGCGGGGGCCCGGACCTTCAGGTCGTCGGTCCGCATCAGACCGTTGGCGAGACTGGCCTGCCCCTGGATGCGATCGAAGGCAAACCCCTTCGCGAAGATGTCGCTGAAATCCAGCGTCAAGCGCCGTCGCAGTTGGGTAACGCCCAGCAGGCCGAGCAAACGCCCGGCACCCGGCTCGACCTCCAGCAAGCGGCCGTCACGAGCATCGAGGGTCAATGTCGCGTTCACCCCCAACAGATCGAACTGCTCGGGACCGCCCCGCCAATTCGCCACCACGCCCAGGGTTCCCTTTCCGCCGGCCACCTGACCTCCCAGTCCCAGGCCGGCAAGCAATGCGCCGATGTCGTCGCTTGACACATCGAGTTTCAGGTCGCTGCGCGCAGCCTGCCCGCGACCGATCCAGGATCCACTGGCCTTGATCCGCTGCTTGCCTTCCGTTGTCGTGAACTCATCGAGCCGAAAACCACTTGCCGTCGGCGAGCTGCGAAAGCGTGCACGTCCCAATGGCGTCGAGCCGATCCGCAGCTCATCCACGTCGATCGCCAGCGGGGGGATCGTCGCCGGATCGAACTGCGCCGTTTCATCTTCCTTGGCCACGGAATTCGGATTCGCCGCCCGCGGGGACAGGCTGGCAGCCACCGGAGCGGGCAGGTGCAGGCGATCGAAACGACCTGACACCACCGCACCGTCCTGCTCCGGAACCAGCAGGACGCCATTGATTCCAGGCGACTGCACGGTGACCCGGGTGCTGCGACCTGCGGTTTCGGCCCGCAGGTGTGCATCGGGGAAATCCGCGCCCAGCAGGCGCAGGTGCTGGGCCGCGACGTTTGCCCCGAGCAACGGCATGCTGCCCACGCTCTTCATTCCGGCCAATGCCCCCGTCCAGCCCAGCACATCAAGCTGACCGGTCTTGCCCCCCACCAACAACCCGTGGTGCGGAGCCTCCCCAGCCGGGGCACCTCCCAGTTCAATCCGCAGTCCAGTCTTGTCGCCTCGGATGCGTGCGTGCAGCGCAAGCAGATCACCCAGGCGTGCATCGACCTCACCCTGCTCGAACGGCAGGCGAATGGCGATGTCGGCAGCCAGCGCCTGCGCAGCCGGCTTGCGCAACGGCATGGGCAGGTTGAACTCGGTCCCCACCAGGTCAGATCTCAGCCGCAGGAAGGAAGGTGCGGCCGGGCTTCCCGGCGCCCCCGACCCGCGCGGCACCGCGATCGTGGTGGTCCACGTCGAACTTCCGCGCAGGTACGGCTTCAGCCAATCCAAGCCTCCGGCGCGCTGCAGCATTCCATCGATATTGGCCTTGGCTTGCAACTGTGCTTCGAATGCCTGCGCCGGATCCTGCACATGCGGCCCCGCACGCAGGGTCAGCAGCGCAGGGGCCCCTTCGCTGCGAACCTGCAGCCCGTTGGCGATGAACCCACCCTGGTCATAGCGTGCCTCACCGTGAACTTGCTGGAAATCGAGGTTCCAGCGTTGTTCGCGCAAACGCACGCCATCCAAGGCGACAGCGCCATCGACCTTGGCGACATTCGGCTGGTCACGACCCAGCGGCAGCGTCATCCCGAAGCGCGCCCGCGCTGGTCCTTCCGCACGCAGTTGATCCATGACCTCGCCATAGTCCTCGTGCAGCGGACTGGCGGTCAGCAGCGCGAGGTAGCGCGACGCATCACCCGCAGTCGTCGCGTCCACCTTGAGCTCCGAAGCACTGAATCGCTGGATGCCTGCCTTCAGCGCACTGACACCAACGCCCGCCAGTTGCGCACGCCCGTCGACCGTGAAGCCATCGGCAATGAAGCTGAGGTTGGCATCCATGTGCTCGACAGCGGGCCAATCCGGCCGGAATTTCACCGTGCCGTTATCGATCTGCGCTTCGGCGCGGAATACGCCGGCACCGGCCATGCCCGGCTCGTTGCGGAACGGCCAATCGCCAAGGTCTCCGGCGACGACCGCGTGGACCCGGCGCAAGGTGCCGCCCCGCAACGCCGCATCCAACCATGCGACCGTGGACTTGGGCATCAGGTGGTGGATCCAGAAGCCATGCGCCAGCGCGATGGGCGTGTCGCCAATGTCGGCGGAGATATCCAAGTGCGGTGAACCACGGTCGCTGCGGAAGCTGATCCCGCCACGCGCACGCGCCTGCAAAGGTCCGCCATCGATCCGCAACCCAGGCGTTCGGACAGTCCAGCCCTCGGCATCGCGCCACAGCACGGCCTCGCCATCCATGTGGAATTCGTGCACGACGCCGAACCCTGCCGGCCAGTCGAACGCGGCCAATGCAGTGCGGTCGAAGCGCATCCGCAAACCGTCCTGATCGCCCTGCAACCAGCCGGAAACCCCGCGCATGCCAGGGTCATGCCCGACTGGATCGAACCTGAAGCCACGGATGCGCGCGCTGGCGCGCAAGCTGGCACCAAGGGTTCCGCGGACATCGACAGACTCCAGCAGGGCATCCGGTGCCGCTGTCCGCAGCCAGCGCCGCATGCCCGGTGGAAGCGCATTGCTCAAGGCGGCTAGCTGCAACAGGGGGGCAGCCTGCAGGCTTCGAGCGCGCAACGCGAAATGACGTCCACCGGCCACGGCGATTCCGTCGAGCGTCCATTTCCTGCCGTCATCGATCCGCAGTGCGGGAACCCGCAACTGCCAGTCATCGACGGTTCCCGACCAGGCAGCATCAAGCTGCAGCATTGGCCACCGACGCGTCACCGCAGGCGCATTGGCAAGGCCAGCACCGCGCAATACCACGTCACGGAGGGCGGCATCGACCCGAATCCCGACGATGCGATACCCGCGCAGCAGGCCCCAGGTGCGCAATCTCCCCACCCCTTCGGCTGGCGCGACCCCGGCAATGGCGATCGTCCCGGCAAGGACACGCAGGTCTGCCTGATAGGTGCCCACATACACCCGGCCATCGCCTGAACCACGATCGAAATCCACCGCGACCGACACCGGCCGCGCGTCATCGCGAAGCCAGGCCTGCGCACCGAGGCGCAGCCGCGACCCATTGACCCGCATGCGCATGTCGATCTTCGGCACGCGCAAATCGATGCCCAATTCGGTGGCGAGTATGCGCAAGCGCGCTTGGACCAACTGCAGTTCGCCCAAATGCTCCAGCGCAGCCAGCGGATCATCGCCCACCTGCTGACCCGGCAAACCGCGCACCCGCCACTGGCCGTTGGCAGCGCGCTGCAGGGTCAGGTCCAAGCCACGTAGCCGGACCTCGGTGAACGAATGGTCGGGCAAGAGTCCGCTGTACTGCGCAATCTGGATTTCAGCGGCACCGATATGCACCGGGTCTCGCGGGTCACCGACGCGAAGGCCTTCCACGCGCAGCAATGGCCCGCGCCGGGTCCAGCGTGTACTCAGGCTGTCGAAAGCCACCGGTCGCCCGGCGCGTGCGCTGAGCCATTCCGCGACCCGTTGCGGATGGCGCTCGACCACCGGAAGCAACAGCATGCCGAGGCCATTCACCAGCGCCAGCAGCGCCAGCAACGTGGCCAGAGCATGCACGCCATGGCGGCGCAACCCGGACAGCCATTCGCGCCAAGGCCTCATGCGCACGTTGCCGATTCCGTCCGCGGAGGATTCCGGCCCGCAACGCGGGAAAGACCGCCGTAGACTTTCACTTCAGAGCAGCACCACATCGAACTGCTCCTGCAGGTACTGCGCATCGGACTGGAAGCGGATCGACTTGCCGAGGAATTCCTCGAGTTCGGCAACCGCGCTGGACTCCTCCTCGGTGATCCGCGTCACCACCTTGGGCGAAGCGATCACCAGCAACCGCGCTGCGTCGAACTGGCGTACCGCGCGCACGATCTCGCGGAAGATTTCGTAGGTGACCGTTTCCGCAGTGCGCACCATGCCGCGACCGCCGCATTCGTGGCAGGGCTCGCACAGGCGGCGCTCCAGGCTTTCGACGGTGCGCTTGCGGGTCATTTCGACCAGCCCCAGCGGCGAGAAATCGTGCACGGTGGTCTTGGCGTGATCCTTGGTCAGCGATTTCTCCAGCGTGCGCAGCACCTGCCGGCGGTGCTCGGCGTCCTGCATGTCGATGAAGTCGATGATGATGATGCCGCCGAGGTTCCTGAGCCGCAGCTGCCGCGCCACCGCCTGCGCCGCTTCCAGATTGGTGCGGAACACGGTCTCTTCGAGGTTGCGCTGGCCGAGGAAACTGCCGGTGTTCACGTCCACCGTGGTCATCGCCTCGGTTTGGTCGATCACCATGTAGCCACCGGATTTCAACGGCACCTCCTTGTCCAGCGCGCGCTGGATTTCGTCCTCGACGCCAAACATGTCGAAGATCGGTCGCGAACCGGAGTAATGCTCGATCTTGTCGGCCAACGCCGGCATGTAGCGGGCGGCGAACTCGCGCAGGCGCTCGCAGGTTTCACGCGAATCGACCTTGACCTTGTCGACGTCACGGCGGATCAGGTCACGCACCGCACGCAGCGGCAGGCTCAGGTCCTCGTAGATGCAGCTGCCGACACCGGCACCTTCCGAGGATCGTTCGATCAATGCCCACACGCGCCCGAGATAGGCGACATCCTCCGCCAAGGCCTCGGCCGGCTGGCCTTCGGCATTGGTACGCACGATGTAGCCATGGCCGGTACCGCTGGCCAGCCCGGCAACCTGATCGCGCAGCCGCGTGCGCTCGTCCTCGTCCTCGATCCGCGCCGACACACCGACCACCTTGGTGCGCGGAAGCAAGACCATGTAGCGCGAGGGGATGCTGATTTCCGTGGTCAGGCGGGCGCCCTTGCTGCCGATCGGGTCCTTCACGACCTGCACCACGATCTCGGCGCCGTCGCGCAACAATTCGGTGATCGGCGGCGTCGGCATGCCTTCCACACCCGTTTCGGCCGTCTCGAGCGATACCGCCCGGTAGATGTCATTGGCATGCAGGAAGGCCGCGCGATCCAGCCCGATGTCGACGAACGCGGCCTGCATGCCAGGCATCACCCGCTGCACCTTGCCCTTGTAGATATTGCCGACCACGCCGCGCTGGCTGCCACGCTCGATGTGCAGCTCCTGCAGCATTCCGTTTTCCACCACCGCAACGCGGGTTTCACGTGGGGTGACGTTGACCAGCAGATCCTCGCTCACGTCAGCACCCCGAACTTGCGCAGCAATGCCGCGGTTTCGCGCAGCGGCAGCCCCATCACCCCGGAATAACTGCCCTCCAGACGCACGATATGTGCCTCGAATACGCCCTGGATCGCATAGCCGCCGGCCTTGCCCCGCCACTCGTCGCTGGCCAGGTAGCGCGTGATCGCGTCTTCCGACAAGCGTTCCAAGGCGACCGTCGTGAGCGCTTCGGCCCTCGCCTCGCGCCCCGCCGTCACCACCGACAAGGCCGTGAGGACCTCGTGCGTGCGTCCGGACAGGCGCCGCAGCATCGCCGCAGCTGCATCGGCGTCGGTCGGCTTGCCGAACACCTCGCCGTCGAGGATCACCTCGGTATCGGCACCCAGCACCACCGCGCCGGGGACGGCAACGACTTCGAGCAATCCAGCCCCGGCCTTCTCCCGGGCAACCCGTCGCACATAGTCGTGCGCGGTTTCGCTGCTCCCCTGTTGCTCGGGAACATCGAGGTCGAGGATGCCGAAGGCCAGCCCGAGCCGGGCCAGCAGTTCAGCGCGGCGCGGGGAACGCGAGGCCAGATGCAGCATGCGTGCAGTCTAAGGCAAGCGGGCTTCACCACACGGAACCGGGTCACAATCGACCCACGCAGCACCTAACCTACGTTCAGGCCGGACCTGCTCGGATGTCCGCCATCACGGTTTCACCTGCCCTGCATCCAGCCGATCCCCCTGCCCAACATGCCGCCTCCAACCGTCGTGCATGCTCGAATCACCCCGATCGAACCACCGCTGCGTATACCCCTGCATTCCTGTGCCTGTATCCCCCCTTCACGCCGGAGTCCACCATGTCGCTGCGCTTGCCGTCACTTGCCCTTGCCCTTGCCCTCACGAGCCTCACGCCGATGACCACGTCCGCCCAGCAATCCTCCGCCGAAGTTTCCACCGCGGCGCAAGGCACCATCTTGACTGTCTCCGCCACCGGAGCTGCCCATCGCATGCCGGATTTCGCCACGGTCTCTGCAGGCGTGGTCACCCAGGCCACGGCAGCCGATGCCGCCATGCGCGACAACGCGACGCGGATGAACGCCGTGTTGGCCGCCCTGAAGTCCGCGGGGATTGCAGAACGCGACATCAGGACCAGCCGGATCACGCTGGAGCCGCAATATCGCTATGAACAGAATCAGGCCCCGGCCATCGTCGGCTACCGGGCCAGCAACTCCGTCTCGGTCAAGATCCACGACCTGGCCCGGCTCGGTCGCGTACTCGATGCCCTGATCGGGCAGGGCGCCAACCAGATCAATGGCCCCAGTTTCGGCATCGAGCACCCGGAAGCGGCGTATGCAGAAGCCCGTCGCAACGCAGTGCACGCGGCGATGGAGCAGGCTCGAGCCTACGCCGAGGCACTGGGCGTGAAGGTGCGTCGTATCGTCAGCATCAACGAGGGCGGCAGTCGCGGGAGCATGCCGATGCCGATGGCAAGGCTTGCAGCGGCGCCGCCGCCAGAGAGTGCAACGCCGATTGCCGGTGGCGAAACCGAGCTCGACATCCACATCGAGGTGGTGTTCGAACTCGGGAGCTAATCGGCCCGCCATCGGAGGGCACATGGGCTTCCCGTTCGGAATACGTTCAGCCAAGGAAGCCGCTTCGGCGCCCTCCAAACCGACATCCACGGACCCACGCACGCGCTCGACTCCGGGGTGGAACCCAGTGCTGGTGCGGCAGACAGGTGGATACCGGCGGCGCTTCAGTCCCTCACCCAGGCGCCCGGCAGTCGCGGTCACTCACGGACATCCGCTGCTTGACGGAATTGGAATCAGGTCTCAGGTTGGAATCGCACCACGGGCACACGGCAAACCCCATTCCGGACGTCCGCGCGTTACATGGATAGAAGTCCCCACCACCCAGTTCGGAAGGAGGTCGACCATGATCCAAGCCCTCGCCCATTCCCACGCCGGTGCAAGCGGTTTCGCATTGGCGTCCCCGGCCTGTGCACCGCATCCTCAGCCCAGCCGAATCGTCGCGCTCAGCAGCGCCATCGCGCTCAACCTGCTGCTGTTCGGCATCGTGATGATGCCGATTTCCGTACCACCGCCATCCCTCACATCCATGCTGCCGCCGACCCTGCAGCTTCGGGTCATCCCCAAGCCCGAGGAAATCAAGGTGGTGCCGATTGAGCACCGTCAAACGCAGCTTCCGCCGCCAAGATACAACCGGGACGTCGCGGTCCGGCCACGCGACCCCGCGCCCTTGCTCGCCAGTTCGGAGGCGGTGATCCCCACCACCTCCGTCGAAACACCGGCGCTGGACAGCACGGCGACCAGTGATCTGGGCACCGCGACCGACATTGGCCCGGCGATCGAACCGGCACCCGTGCAACTGGCCTACCGCACCGCGCCGCCGCCGGCCTATCCGCGCAGCGCCATGCGCATGGGCTTGGGCGGCACGGTGTTGCTGCGCATCCTGGTCGATACCGACGGACGCCCGTTGCAAGTGACGATCGAACGCAGCAGCGGGCACCGGGACTTGGATGAAGCTGCACGCACCCAAGTGCTCTCGCGCTGGCTGTTCCAGCCGGCGATCCGCAACGGACTCGCGGTCCAGGCCATCGGTCTGGTTCCGGTGACGTTCGAGCCCCATCGCTGAAGGAAATCAGAGTAGTCGTGGATCCGGACTCACGGGACGCGCATTCAGCGTCCCTTCCGGCTCCCGCCAATTCCAGTCACCTGATACGGCTTGATCCGGCAACCTCGGTTTGAGACGGTCTGAGCAACTCCATCCAAGAGGTGCCAGTCCAGCTATCCAAGACTGGCAGGAACCGCTGAATTGATCGGAAGTCCCTGAGCACGCGGCGCGGGCCCTCCGCGCCGCGCTGCATTCCGAACCGGCATATTCCCATGGCCAAAACTGCCGCCTCCGGCATATGCGGCCATCGTATGCACGCATAGCCCGCATTCCTTTCCCCTCGCGTGGCGCGACACCTAGCCTGCATCGGCACTCCTTAAGCCTTGCAGCACCCGCCATGTCGAACGTCGTCCCCGCCCACCGGATCGCAGCACCGCTCAGCGCCAGCCAACACGCCTTGCTGGAGCGTTTTGCCGTGGATGCCGACGGCTCGGCCCTGCTCTGGGCCTCCGGCTTCCTGGCCGGGCTGGCGCGTGGGCAGGCGCCGGCAAACGCAGCAGCACTGGCACCGGCCGTCGCCACGGCTGCACCGGCGACGATCCTCTACGGCAGCCAGACCGGCAATGCCAAGCGTGCCGCCGAAGCGCTGCTGGCACAACTGGAAGCCGCCGGACTGCCGGTGCGGCTGCTGCGTACCGACGCCTACGCCACCCGTGAACTGGCCAGCGAGACGTTGCTGTATCTGGTCATCAGCACCCAGGGCGAGGGCGATCCGCCGGATGACGCCATTGGCTTCACCGAATTCCTGCTGGGCAAGCGTGCACCCAAGCTGCCGCAGCTGAAGTTCGGCGTGCTGGGGCTGGGTGATTCCAGCTATGCCGACTTCTGCGGCATCGCCCGCAAGCTCGATGCCCGTTTGGCCGAACTCGGCGCGAGCCGCATCCACGCCTTGGGCGAAGCCGATCTCGACATCGACGTCGTGGCCGCACCGTGGCGCGAAACCGCACTGGGTCATGCCCGCGAGCTGCTCAAGCCGGCCGCGCCCGCGCATCTGGCCACGGTGACGCCGCTGCGTCCGCAGGCCACGCCAGCGTGGACCCATGACAAGCCCTTCGCCGCTGAGTTGCTGGGCAACCAGC
>NZ_JADZDS010000044.1 GCF_020850895.1 Thermomonas sp.
ACCTCGAATAACCTCGGATATCTGGCTCGAGGCTCCAGTGAGCATCTTCAAGTCATTGAATACAAAGGCAATGGATTCCCGCTTTCGCGGGAATGACGAGCAAAAACCAGTTATTCGAGGTTCCCTTAAGCCGACGCGCGTAGTGGCGGCGGCGGAGTGCTGGCGTAGTGTATGCACGCAGACGGTGCCACGAAACACGTTTGGCTTGAACGAATTGTTAGGCCCGGCCCTTTGTCTTGAACTTGAAGGCCACGACTGCGGCACCGAACAGTCCGACTAGAACGCATGCGACATGCATCTGGTCATAACCAGCTAGGCCGAGTAGCCGGTTGCCGGTCGCAACGGGCCACCATGGTGACATATCCGAGTGCAATACTGCATCTAGCAAGATATGCGAAAACGTACCGATGTACGCACCAATGAATGAAGATGTCCAGGTGAACGGGTAGTGCGGGATGGAGCGCCAGCGAAGCACCATTGCGCTGATTGGCTTTCCGATGATGCCTGCAATCGTGCCAATCACTAGAGCCCCGAGTAGCGTGTGACTTGTTCCGTGCAATATTGGCTTCTGAGTGAGGATGCCGATGAGTGGCTCTATGTCCATCAGGACTTGAGAGCCACAAAACACCATGAAGCTGAAGTGGCGTCCACCGACTGCCTTGAATACAGCACCGGGGCCGAAGTGGAATGGTGTGAATGGCATTATTGCTCTTACAGGTCTAACGCAGGGTTAGTTCTTCGTTGGCTGCTCGACAACGGTTACGGCTTTCTTCGCAGCTTTCTTGGCTGTCTTGTCTGCCGATTTGGCGCGGATGTGATTGCCATCCGCGTGCAGCTCGAACAGGTCGATGGCGGTGATCAGGCCCTTGAGGTTGGCGTAGCCGTAGTTCTTTGGGGTGAACGAATTGCGGTTCACCAGATAGTGGCCGACTGCACCGAGATGCGACCAGCCATCACGATCATTGGCCTCAGTCGCGTTACGAAGCAGGTTGACCAAGGTGGTGTTGCTGCGGAGCTCCGCGCCTGAGCGCCGGATGGGAGCCTGAGCGGGTTTGGCGATGGCGGGTGTTGCGATGGGAGCTGACGGTTTCGGCAGGGGTGGTGAACGTTCGGTTGTGGCCGTCGCGCTGGCCGCCTTGGTTTCGACTGCAGCCGGTTCATCTTGCACGTCGACATAGAAAAACACCGAGCAGGCGCGCTTGAAGGCGTTGGGCGTTTGCGACTTGCCGAAGCCGTACACCAGCATGTTCGCCGCCCGCAACCGCATTACCAGGGGTGTGAAATCCGAATCGCTGGACATCAGGGCGAAGGCGTCGAAATCGCCGCCATGCAGCAAGTCCATGGCTTCAATCACCATCGCCATGTCGGAGGCATTGCCCTTGAGGGTGTAGGCGATCTGCTGCACTGGCTGGATGGCGTTCGCAAGCAGGGCCTCGCGCCATCCTTTCAAGCTCTGGTTGCCCCAGTCGCCGTAGGCGCGCCTGACATTTGCCATCCCGAGATCCGCGATCTCGCCAAGTACGTAGTCAAGCGTTGTGACCGATGCATTGTCGGCATCAATCAGCAGCGCGATCTTCAGGTTCTTGCTCATCGTCCCTCCATTGCCGCAGCGTACAGCAGACGACGTGTGCGAACGCAAACGGCCCGGATCGCTCCGGGCCGTTGATGTTCAAACACGCAGGCTGTCGGCTTATGCCGCGAACAGCGCCTTCATCTTCTTGAGCGCATTCGCCTCGATCTGGCGGATGCGTTCGGCGGAGACGCCGTATTCGTCGGCCAGCTCCTGCAGGGTCACCTTGCTGTCGGCGTCCAGCCAGCGACGGCGGATGATGTCGCGGGAGCGGGCGTCGAGCTGGGCCATGCCTTCGCGCAGCACGTCGAGTTGGTCGGCTTCGCTGCTCTCGGATTCGTAGGTGTCGGCCGGATCCATCTCGCCGGAGACGAGGTAATGGGCCGGCGCCGGTGGCGCGTGTTCGTCGTCGGCATCGTCCGGGGCCTCGAAGCCGATGTCGCGTCCGGACAGGCGCGATTCCATCTCCAGCACCTCGCGCTCGGAGACGTTCAGGTCACGGGCGACGGCGCTGACTTCCTCGGCGTTGAGCCAACCCAGCCGGGTCTTGCTCTTGCGCAGGTTGAAGAACAGCTTGCGCTGCGCCTTGGTGGTGGCGACTTTCACGATCCGCCAGTTCTTGATGATGAACTCGTGCATCTCGGCACGGATCCAGTGCACCGCGAAACTGACCAAGCGCACGCCCACCGACGGGTCGAAGCGCTTGACCGCCTTCATCAGGCCGATGTTGCCTTCCTGGATCAAATCGCCCAGTTGCAGGCCGTAGCCGGAATAGCCGCGTGCCACGTGCACGACGAAGCGCAGGTGCGACAGGATCAACTCCTGCGCGGCGCCGATGTCGTTGTCCTCGCGCAGGCGATGGGCCAGGCGCTGCTCGTCTTCCGCGCTCAGCACCGGGATCTGGTAGACGCCATTGATATAGGCGTCCAGCGATCCCGCCGAACTCGGGATGGGCAGGTTGTTGGCAACAAGCGCGGTGGAGCTCATGGCAATCCCCTTCATGTCAGCAATTCTAGCAGTCCGCATATCTGACTGCTAACCATGCCGGGAGTTCTGAGTGTTGCGATTGTGGAACGCTGGCGTGTTCATCTGCCGTTGGGGCACGCCGACCGTCATCATCACGACGTGGGGGCGGTGCGGGCGGGATCAAGTCACGCGGCAGGCGGCAGCTGCCAGTCGATCGGAGTTTGACCCGTTCTTGCAAGGTATTGATTCGTTTCTGAAAAATGTCCACAGCCCAGGAAGCCGCGATGGGCCGACAGCGGCGAGGGGTGCGGCGCCTTCAGCACCCGGTGGCGACGCGGATCGATCACCGCACCTTTCTTTTGCGCATAGCTGCCCCAGAGCAGGAACGCCAAGCCTTCTCGCTCACGATTCAGGACATCCACCACGTGATCGGTGAACCCTTCCCAGCCCTTGCCTTGGTGCGAGCCGGGCTTGCCGTCTTCCACCGTCAACACGCTGTTGAGCAGCAGCACGCCCTGTCGTGCCCACGGCAGCAGGCAGCCATGGTCGGGGCGGACAAAGCCAGTGCTGGTTTCCAGTTCCTTGTAGATATTGAGCAGCGATGGCGGCGCCGGTACGCCGGGCAACACCGAAAAGCACAGGCCATGCGCTTGGCCGGGGCCGTGGTAGGGGTCCTGGCCGAGGATCACCACCTTCACCGCATCGAACGGGGTGGCCGCGAACGCGGCAAAGATGTCGCGGCCAGCCGGATAGAGCGTCGCGCCGGCCGCTTTGCGCTGGCGCAGGAAGGCGGCCAGTTGTTGCATGTCCGCACGCGCGAACCAGTCGCCGACGCGGGCTTTCCAACTGGGTTCCAGATGCAGCGTCGACATTGGTGTCTGTGGCGATGTGATGCGCGTTGGCGTGATCAGATCACACCGCGCTTTCTCTCGAACAGGAAGTACGTCACGCCCAGCACCGCGCCGATCCCCAACGAGACCCACCAGCCCAGCGGGCTCAGCCATTTCACCAGCCCGGCCAGCAGCAGCCCGAGGATGACGAACTGGCTGTAGCGCCAGCGGCTTTCGCGAAAGCTCTTCAATTCAGGTCCGGGCATCGCGTGGGCTCCAGTGGCCGGTGCATGGCCCGGGCTGGCCGGGATTATCCCACTGCCGACGATGGACGGCGGCGGGTCGTGGTCGGGTTTGTCCGTTGTGGCACCGATTCCGCGTAGTCCCCCATTGCACTGGTGGGGAGGATCGAGATGCAATTCTTGGGAGCGTTCCTGGTTGGCTTGGCGCTTCTGGTCCAGGCGCCGTTGGCAATCGCAGCCGACGGTGGCAGTGGCTATTTCCGCAAGGGAAGGGTGCAACTGGACCTGCACCACGCCATCGCAGTGCCGTCCGCCGAGGATGACGGCCGGATCTACGTGTACCTGACCCCGGCCCCGCTGGATGCCGCGCAAGTGGCCAGGGCGTTTCGGCGCGAGATCCGCGTGGATGAACTGCTCGGCGATGGCAGCACGGGATACGTGCGCATCTGCATCACGCCGGAAAGTGAGGAATGCGGCCTGTATTTTTCCCATAACCAGCCTTCGTCATCCTTCAACTCGTTCGGCTCGGGAGCGTTCACCCGCGAGGTGACGCCGCCAGGACGGGTGAAGGGGCGTTGGGTGAAGGCGGAGCCGGAAGACTTTTTCGGTGAGGACATCGCCTACGACCTTCAATTCGATACCGTGCTGACGGCCCCAGCGGGCCAACCGTTGCCCGAGGGTGGCGGTGCCCCGGGCCAGGCCTACCGACAATGGACCGCAGCAGTGGCACGTGGCGATGTTGCGGCGTTGCGCGATTTGGTCGGGGATGAAGATAGCCGTGCTCGGCTCGATTACGACGAGGCGAACCGGCTCGCGGCGCTCAAGGAATTCAGGGATGGCACGCCGGTACAGCCGCGCGTGCTGCGTGGGAGGGTCGAGGGCGACGCGGCGACACTGTGGGTGGAGGGCACGGACCGCGATGGTTTCGTCCGCCGCGGACGGGTGCGGATGCAGCGCATCGAGGGCAGCTGGCGCTACATGGATGCGGATCTGGTGAATGTTCAATGATGCCGCTGGCCTGCCGGGCAATCGGGCGAATTGTCGGTTGCCGGTGGCAGGGGATCGTGCATTCGGCCCCTGTCAGGGGCCGCGGCGAAGCGGCTTGCGAAAAAACTGAGACATAATCAAACAACAAGCGAACCAACGGGGTGACGAATGAAAGCAATGCATCGTATTGGCATGGGCCTGTTGTTGTCGGGCGCGCTGGTTCCGGCGGCGTGTTCGCAAGCACCGGCGCCGCTGGCTGCGGCCCAACCTCAGCCGGCGACGGCGCCAACTCCGGCAGTGGCCGTGGCAAACGAACCTGCAGCGGAACCACAGCCCACCGGACCGGCTGCGGAGATCGCGCCTGACAGCCCGTTCGCGTTCACGGTGTCGATCACGCTGTCGCCTGCGGCGGCCCAGAAGCTCGCCGCAAGCAAGGAGACGATTGTCATTTCCGCCTTCCACTATGGTGATCCCAAGCCGGATGCGCCCAAGAGTGCGGTGGATGACATGGGCCAGATCCATCTCGGCAATCAGGAGATCGAATTGCGCGATGCCGGCGACGCCGTGTTCGATGGCCATGCGGTGAACACCGGGTATCTCCGGTTCGTGGACGGCGATCCGAAGGTCAACATCAACGTGTATTCCGGCCGCCATGCCTCGGAAGACAATGTGCTCAACTGCGACTTCTTCGATGACGCCATCCAGATCGCACATGCCAAGCCCATTGCAATTCACTGCGGCCTGATCGGGGAGTGAGGGGATTGCTGAAAAGGGGAGCAGTGCGCTTCGGCTCAGGTGGGAGCCCAGCCCGATGCCGGCGTGCTCCCATGCAGCAGTGTGCCACGTTGCCAACCCCGACGAGTCACTGAGTCTGACCATGCATGCCATCCGCGCACTCATCGCCACTGGTCTGCTGGCCGCGGCGCCCGCCATCGCCGGCGACAACACTCCCGACGTGGTGGCTTTCAGGGCCGACGTGCGCGTGGAGGTCGATGCCAGCGGCAAGCCGGTGAAGATCGCGGCGCCGCTGGATCTGCCCGATACCAGCCGGCTGAGCACCGGCGCATCGTGCATACAACAACGCCCCGCGTTCGCGGGGCGTTTCGTTTGTTCCGAATGACGCGGTGATCAGCGCTTCATCGAGCTGAAGAACTCGTCGTTGGACTTGGTGTTCTTCATCTTGTCGAGCAGGAACTCCATCGCCGCGATCTCGTCCATCGGGTGCAGCAGCTTGCGCAGGATCCAGATCTTCTGCAGCAGCTCGGGTTCGATCAGCAGGTCTTCGCGGCGGGTGCCGGACAGGTTGACGCCGATCGCCGGATAGACACGCTTCTCGGTGATGCGGCGGTCGAGGTGCACTTCCGAGTTGCCGGTGCCCTTGAACTCTTCGTAGATCACCTTGTCCATCGCGCTGCCGGTGTCCACCAGCGCCGTGGCGATGATGGTCAGCGAGCCGCCTTCCTCGACGTTGCGGGCTGCACCGAAGAAGCGCTTGGGCCGGTGCAGGGCGTTGGCATCGACGCCGCCGGTGAGCACCTTGCCGCTGGAGGGCAGCACGTTGTTGTAGGCGCGGGCGAGGCGGGTGATCGAGTCGAGCAGGATGACCACGTCCTTCTTGTGCTCGACCAGGCGCTTGGCGCGCTCGATCACCATTTCCGCGACCTGCACATGGCGTGCGGCCGGCTCGTCGAAGGTGGAGGAGATGACTTCGCCGCGCACGGTGCGCTGCATTTCGGTCACCTCTTCCGGCCGCTCGTCGATCAGCAGCACGATCAGGTGCACGTCGGGGTGGTTGTAGGTGATCGCGGTGGCGATCTGCTGCATCATGATGGTCTTGCCGGCCTTGGGCGGGCTGACGATCAGCGAACGCTGGCCCTTGCCCTGCGGCGCAATCAAATCGAGGATGCGGCCGGCGATGTCCTCGGAGCTGCCGTCGCCGCGTTCGAGCTTGAACTTGCGGCGCGGGAACAGCGGGGTGAGGTTCTCGAACAGGTTCTTGTTCTTGGAGGCCTCGGTGGGTTCGCCGTTGATGGTGTCGACCACGTTCAGCGCGAAATAGCGTTCGCCGTCCTTGGGCCAGCGGATGCGGCCGGAGATGTGGTCGCCGGTGCGCAGGTTGAAGCGGCGGATCTGCGACGGGCTGATGTAGGTGTCGTCCGGGCCGGCCAAGTAGCTGGCCTCGGCCGCACGCAGGAAGCCGAAGCCGTCCGGCAGGATTTCCAGCACGCCATCGGCCTGCACGCCCTCGCCGTGACGGGCGAGGATCTTGAGCAGGGCGAAGATGATGTCCTGCTTGCGTGCACGCGCGACGCCGTCGGTGATCTGCAACTGCTCGGCAAGATCCAGCAGCTTGGGCGCCGGCATCCGCTTGAGGTCGCCCAGCGAATAGGTGGGAAAGCCTTCGGGCACCTGCGGGTGCGGGCGTGGCACGAACGGCTCACTGTTGCCGCCGTCTTCCGGCAAGCCACCTTCGCGGTAGCGCTCGCGCTGGCGCTCGCGGCGGTTCTTGAAGCGCTCGCGGCGGCTCATGCGCTGGCCGCCTTCACGGCCTTGGCCTCCATTGTTTAAATCCTGCCCAGCGGGGGCGTTCTCGCCTGCCACATCCGAAGCAACCGCGCCTGCAGGCGCGGGGGGAACATCCTGGCTGACAGCAGGAGGCGGTGCCGAAGGGGGCGGAACGGGATCGGCTGCTGGCGGCGGGGCAACCTGGGTGGCGTCGGCCGCTGGCTGGTGAGCGGGAGCCTTGGCTACGCGGGTGCGGCGCACGCGCTTCTCGGCGACTTCGCCGGGGGCGTCGTTGGTGGGGTCGGACAAAGGGAGAACCTCGCTAGCGTTGCGAGAAAACCCGCGCATGGCGGGCGGTGGGAATGGGGGCATCCAAGGGAAAGCGCACGCGAACGCGGCGCACCCGAGCTGCGGTTGACCCGCGCCGGATGCGGAAACCTAGCATTACCCGCGCCCGACGCGCAAGCACCCCGGCGCCGGCGTTGGGCCCACGGTCAGTTTGACCGGAGCAGGGACAGTCAGGCCAAGGCCTTGTCCAGCATCTGGGCCAGCTTGGATTCCGGCACCAGACCGATGCTGGTGTCCTGTACCTTGCCGTCCTTGAACAACAGCAGCATCGGGATGCTGCGGACGTGGTACTCGAGCGCAGTCTTCTGGTTCTGGTCGACGTCGACCTTGATCACCTTGGCCTTGCCCGAGTAACTGTTGGCGATCTTCTCAAGCGCCGGCGCGATCATCTTGCAGGGGCCACACCACGGCGCCCAGAAATCGACCAGCACCGGAACGTCCGAGGCAAGGACCTGGGTCTGGAAATCGGCGTCGGTGGCGTGCAAGACGTTCTCGCTCATGTCGGTGATGGCTCCGAGGTGGATCGCGTTGGGCGCGCCTAGGCGCGCGGATGGTAGACTTGTAAGGCTCGTCGCCGAACCCGGTGACGTCGTGCCGGGAATGACCAGCCCCGGAACTCTCCCGGCAGTCTGCGCGGCTGCCCCCCATTCATACAAGTGGCGAAGTGCAATCGGCGTTCCGGTGACGCCGATGCTGGCCACCCAACAAGGCCGCCCCGTGTCCGACAAGCCCCTGACTGACATCACTTTTTCCACCTTCGACCTGACGTCCCAACTGTTGGCCGGGTTGGATGGCGCCGGATTCACCCGCTGCACGCCGATCCAGGCGATGACCCTGCCGGTGGCGTTGGTCGGCGGTGACGTGGCCGGGCAGGCGCAGACCGGCACCGGCAAGACGCTGGCCTTCCTGGTCGCGGTGGTGAACCGCCTGCTGACCCGGCCGGCGCTGGCCGACCGCAAGCCAGAGGATCCGCGTGCGCTGATCCTTGCACCGACCCGCGAGCTGGCGATCCAGATCCACAAGGACGCGATGAAGTTCGCTTCCGACTTGGGCCTGAAGTTCGCCCTGGTCTACGGCGGCGTCGACTACGACAAGCAGCGCGAGCAGTTGCAGCGCGGTGCCGACGTGATCATCGCCACGCCCGGCCGACTGATCGACTACGTCAAGCAGCACAAGGTGGTGTCCTTGCACGCCTGCGAGGTCTGCGTGCTGGACGAGGCCGACCGCATGTTCGACCTCGGCTTCATCAAGGACATCCGCTTCCTGCTGCGGCGCATGCCCGAGCGCGGCACCCGCCAGACCTTGCTGTTCTCGGCCACCTTGAGCCACCGCGTGCTGGAGCTGGCCTACGAGCACATGAACGAGCCGCAAAAACTCGTTGTGGAAACCGAGCACATCACCGCGGCACGGGTGCGGCAGAAGCTGTACTACCCGGCTGACGAAGAAAAATTGCCGCTGTTGCTGGGCCTGCTGTCGCGCAGCGAAGGCGCGCGCACCATGGTGTTCGTCAATACCAAGGCGTTCGTCGAACGGGTGGCGCGGGCGCTGGAGAAGGCCGGTTACCGGGTCGGCGTGCTGTCGGGCGACGTGCCGCAGAAGAAGCGCGAGTCGCTGCTGAAGAAATTCCAGGCCGGGCAACTGGAAATCCTGGTCGCCACCGACGTGGCCGCGCGCGGATTGCATATCGACGGCGTGCAGTACGTCTACAACTACGACTTGCCATTCGATGCCGAGGACTACGTGCATCGCATCGGCCGCACCGCGCGCCTCGGGGCCGAGGGCGACGCGATCAGTTTTGCCTGCGAGCGCTATGCGATGTCGCTGCCGGATATCGAGGCCTACATCGAGCAGAAGATCCCGTCCGAGCCGGTCACCACCGAGCTGATGACCGCACTGCCGCGCCCGGAGCGCGTGCGTCCTGCGCTCGACGAGGGTGACGATGGCGACAGCATCGGCGCGATCTTCAAGGAGGTGCGCGAGGCCCGCGCCGCCGAGGATGCCAAGCGTGGCGGCGGCCGCAGCGGTGGCGGTCGACCCGGCGGGCGCAGTGGCGGTGGCGAGCGTCGTGGCCCGCGTCCACCGCGCAAGCCTGCCGACGGCGCGCGCGCGCAAACAGAGTCCGCTGCGGCCAAGCCCCAGCATGCCTCCAGACCCGAGACGTCGGTAGCAACAGCGGAAGTCGATGCTCCGGAACGCAAGCGCCGTCGCCGTCGCCGCGGCAAGCCGCTGGAGAATGGCGCGGCGACGGAATCGGCAGGGCAGGCGCAGGTGGGCAATGGCACGGCAGCAACCCAGGCCGGGCCCGTGGTTCCGCAATTCGTGGCGCCGCGTTCCGTGCCCGGAGCCGAGAAGCCGGGCCTGCTCAGCCGCATCGGACGCGGGCTGAAGGCGCTGGTCCGGCGTCCGCCCAGCAACCACTGATGGCGAAACCGGCCGGTCGGGCCGCAACCCCGCGCACCTTCTTTCCGGTCCGACGCCGCGGATGGCCTTCGGAATGCTGTTCCTTGTTTCCTCGCGGCGGGCGATACTGACGCGTCTTTCCTCTGTTCTCCGCGCATGCCGATATTGCGATTCGACAGCGTCAGCAAGGTCTATCCCGGTCCGCGCTCGGCGCTCGATGGGGTCAGCTTTGCGATGGATGCCGGGGAAATGCTGTTCGTCACCGGGCATTCCGGGGCCGGCAAGAGCACCCTGCTGCGACTGATCCACCTGGCCGAACGCCCCAGTGGGGGAGCGGTGTTGTTCGAAGACCGCAACCTTGCCAAGGTGCGTGGCGGTGCCATCGCGCGGCATCGTCGCAGCATCGGGGTGGTGTACCAGAATCACGAGTTGCTCAATGATCGCGACGTGGCCGAGAACGTGGCCCTGCCGCTGGTGCTGCGCGGGATGAGGCGCTCCGAAATCGGGAAACGGGTGCGTTCGATCCTCGAACGGGTCGGCCTGGGTGGGCGCGAGCATGCGCTGCCGACCCAGCTGTCCGCCGGGGAACAGCAGCGGGTCGGCATTGCCCGTGCGGTCGTCGCCGAGCCGGCCCTGCTGATCGCCGACGAGCCCACCGGCAACCTGGATCCCACCCTGTCCGCGGAAATCCTCGCATTGCTGGCGGCGCTGCCCGAACGCGGCACCGGCGTGCTGGTGGCCAGCCATGACCTGGGACTGGTGCGGCGCATGAGAAAGCGCGTGCTGGTCCTCGACCACGGCCGACTGGAGGATGACATCGCACCGGAGGACCTCGTCGATGCCTAACCCGGCGGCGCGGCGGGTGGACGATCTCCACCATGGACGGATGCGCACGTGGCTGGCGCATCATGCCCGCAGTCTTGTCACCAGCCTGGGGCGGCTGTGGCAGCGGCCCTGGGCGACTGCGCTGACGGTGGCGGTGATGGCGCTGGCACTGGCCCTGCCGTTGGGCCTGTGGCTGGGCGTGCAGAACGCGCAGCGACTCGGCGCCCAGGTCCAGGCTACGCGCACGTTGACCGCGTTCCTCAAGCTCGAGGTCGATCCGGTTGCTGCGCAGGCGTTGGCGCAACGTCTGCGGGAACGCCCCGACGTGGCAGCGGTGGCGGTCACCACGCCCGAGCAGTCGCTGGCGCGGATGCGCGAGCGCGCAGACCTGGCCGCGGCCATCGACGCCCTTGGCCCCGGGCAGGCGCGTGCGGCGCTGCCGAGCGTGCTGGACGTGATCCCACGCGGTGCCGAAGCGCCACTGGCGGATGCACTGCAGGCGCTGCCGCAGATCGAACGGGTACAGTACGATGCACTCTGGCAGCAGCGTCTGCAGGCGTGGCTTGGGTTTGCTTCGCGCGTGGTCGCGGTGTTGGCGGTCCTGCTTGGGTTGGGGGCCTTGTTGGTGGTGGGCAATACGGTGCGCCTGGACATCCAGTCCCGGCGCGAGGAGATCGGTGTGCTGCAATTGCTCGGTGCCAGCGACGGCTTCGTGCAGCGTCCCTTCCTGTACCTCGGCGCGTGGTACGGGCTGCTGGCGGGCGCACTGGCGCTGGGCGTGCTGACTCTGGCCGCATCCGCGCTCGCGCCTTCCCTCGCCGCGCTGGCGGCGCGCTATGGCAGTCAATTCGCACTGCAGGGATTGGGCCTGCTGCAAGCCACCATGGTGCTGGCGGGGGCTGGCGTGCTGGGCTGGATGGGCGCTGGCCTGGTCAGCGGCCATGCGCTGCGGCAGTTGCGGCCACTGGAGCGCTGAGATGGCTGACAAGCACGATCTGCGCCACGTCGTCAGCGACGAACCCCGGGTGATGGTGGTCGATGGCAGCAAGCTGGTACGTCGGATGATTTCCGACACCCTGCTGAAGGAATTGCCCGGTGCCCATGTGGTGGGCTGCGGCGACTTGGCGGAAGCGCGCAAGGCGCTCAGCGAAGGCACGTTCGATCTGGTGACCACTGCGCTGGTCTTGCCTGATGGCGATGGCCTGGCGCTGGCGCGGGTGGTGCGTGAGGCGGCAGGGCAGGCCTATGTGCCGGTGATCGTGGTCTCCGGCAATGCCCAGGAAGCGCTGGAAACCCGGGTTTTCACCGAGGACATCACCGATTATTTCGACAAGAGCCTTGGCCACACCGCGCTGGTGGCCTTCATTCGCGGCTATGTGCACCCGGCCCCGATCGAAGGTGCGCGCGTGCTGTACGTGGAGGACAGCAAGGTGGTGGCGGTGGCCACCCGGCGCATGCTGGAGCGGCAGAACATGCAGGTCCTGCACGTCCCCAGCGTCGAGGATGCCCTCGAACACCTGCACAAGTTCATTGGCCGCAGCGACGGCGACGTCGGCGCCGACCTCGTGCTCAGCGACGTTTACCTCAAGGGCATCCTCAGCGGACGCGACCTGCTCAACCAGATCCGTGCGGTGTTCCACTACGGCAAGCGCAAGCTGCCGATGTTGATGATGACCGGCGATGACAACCGCGACAACCAGGCCGCGCTGCTGCGCGAGGGCGCCAACGACCTGGTGCTGAAACCGATCGAGGAGCGGCTGCTGGTGACCAAGGTGCTGTTCCAGCTGCGGCTGGCAAAGATGGGTTGATGCGCTTCCACAGCCAAGCAGGTCACGGCTGCCAGCCGTAACTCAGCTTCACGAACACGCTGCGGGTGTTGTTGAACAACTCCGGGTGGTCGTCGTCCATGAACGCGCCCCAGGACGCGCCGGCGTACAGCGCGGTGCGGGGGTTGGCCTTGAAGGAATAGACCAATTGCCCGGCCCAGTCGCGGGCGCGCTGGTTGATCGTGCTGGAATACAGCGTCTGATTGCGATGGACGGCACTGCCCTGCAGGGTCAGGCGCAGGCGTTGGTGCGGATCGAACTGCCAGCTGCCGCCGGCATTGATCACGGTGGCGGTGAAGGCGGTGCCGCCGCCTCGATGCATGCGCTGGCGGGTGATGTCCCAATCCAGCGCCAGACCGCGGCCGATGCTGGCATTGCCGTACAGCTCCAGCATGCTGAGCCGGCCGGTCTGGGCGGCGACCAGATCGATCGCGATGCCGGTTCGCGCATAGGCGCCCAGTTGCAGGTTGCCGGTGGGGCGGAAATTGACCCCGGCATCGACGTAATTCTCATCGAACAGTGTGCCCTGCCAGTAGCGCACGCGGGTCATGCCATGCAGGCGCAGATTGCTCTGCATCGGCCCTTGCACATGCACTTCCGCCTCCAGCTCGCGTTCCAGCAACTGGCCATCGAAGCGATGGGTGATGTCGAAGTCGCCATTGAGGTCGAAGCGATTGAAATCCTTGCCGTCGCGATACCAAGTGTAGCCACCGCCAATCTGCGACTTGTCGTAGCCCACCTGGCCGATGAAACCGAGGTCGGCGCGGAAACCGGGGTCGATGGCCTCGTGCCAGAGCTTGAAATTCCAGTTGCGGTTGCTGAAGTCGTATTCGGCGCGCCAGGCATTGCCGGTCGGCGTGGAATCGCTGCCCAATTCGCCCATGTACTCGGTCACGATGCTTGCCGGGTAGTGCGATTGGCTGTGCAGGAACTGCGCGCTGACGGTGTGGCCACCGTGCCGCCAGCGCGCATCGACGCCCGCCAGGTTATTGAAGTAGTTGTCCCCTCGGCGGAAGGTGCCGATCACGCCGAGGCTGAAATCGGTGCCGAAGTCGTGGCGATAACGGCCCACCGCGACATTGGCCTTCTGGTCGAGCTGGGCGATGCCGGAGCCGAGCACACCCGGCACCAGCAGGACGGTGGTGGCATCGCGGGCGACGATCGCGCCATAGGCACCGTTGCCGGTGCGGCCGGTGACGCGCAGGCCGAAATCCGGATCGGCGATCTGGCGGGTGTAGAGCACGTCGAATTGGGTGGTGAAGTAGTCCGCGCCCTCGAGGAAGAACGGTCGCTTCTCCTGGTAGAACAGGGCGAAGCTGTCGTTGAAGCTGAGTTGCAGTTGATCGGTTTCGACCTGCGAGAAGTCGGGATTGAGGGTGGCGTTCAGGGTCATCGCCGGCGACGGTGCCCAGCTCACGTCGAGGCCGGGCTCGAAGCTGGTGTCGTGTTGCCACGGTGAGCTGGTCGAATCGCGGGTCTGGGTGCTGCCCACGGTCAGGGTCGGCACGATCTCGAGGTTGCGGCCCTGGCTCACCCCGGCCATGCCGGTATAGGTGCCCCATTCGCACTGGAAGCAATTGGAATCCCGGGAAATCCTGGCATTGGCCAGCTGATGGCGCTTGTCGCGCGGGTAATTGCGCATCAGGAAGATGCCCCAGCGCTGGTCGCCACCACCACGCGGGAAGCGCAGGGTGGCGAACGGGATGCGGACCTCCACGTCATAGCCATCTGCGGTCAGTTGGCTGGCACTGCTCCACAGGCCATCCCAACTGGGGTCCTCCTGGTTCTCCCGGTTGGTTTCGTCGCGGATCAGGTCGGCCTGTACGCCGAGTGGATTGACGATCAATTCGTAACCACGGCGGCGGTCGTTGAAGGTGTCGAGGAAGATGCCGACCCAGTCGTCCGGGAAGGCGCTGTCGCGGTCGCGCAGGTGGGCGCGGATCTTCGACGGATCGGGATCCTGCGCATGGAAGGAAACATAAAGCGCGTCCTGGTCGTAGGCGATGCGCGCAAGGGTTTTCGCCGGGGCAGGCGTGTTGTCGCCGGGTGCGAACTCGAAGGCGATTTCCTGCTCCAGCGCGCCTTGCCATGCGGAGTCATCGAGCTTGCCGTCGATGATGATCGGCCCGGTCAGGCGCGGAATGCGCGCGTCGAGTCCGGTAACGGGCGGTTCGGCAGGGGTTGGTGGCTGTTGTGCCTGGGCAAACGGTGCGCACAGCAGCAGGGCGGTTGCCAGAGCGTGCGGTTGAAGTGTTGGGGCGCGCATGGGGCTTTCTCGGCAATTCCTGTGAGTTGGCCGGGGAAGTGACTGTCACCACTGCCCCAAAGGGTGCCCTCCGGCGTTCGGGGCCGGGAGTGGCAATGGTGGGGATGACAACCGGCAGGGGTTGCCCGTGCAAGCGGAATGCGACGAATTCATGCGGGGAGCGATAGACTTGCGAATTCCGGATCTCAGGAATGACCCATGCGCCAGTTGTTCATGTCGATTGCCGTGGCCGCGACGATGGCCATTACCGGCTGCGGCCAGTCCGAAGCACCGCCGGCCGCGACTGCGCCGGTCGCAGCTCCCGCGGCCGCCGAGAAGATCGTGGACGAGCACTCCTACAGCCAGCCGGACAAGGTGCGGATCACCGATATCGCGCTGGACCTGGCGCTGGATTTCGACAAGAAGGTCATCAGCGGCAGCGCCACCTACACGCTGGATTGGGTCGACAAGGGCGCCACTGCTTTGGTGCTGGACACCCGTGCCCTGAGCATCGCCAAGGCCGAGGAACAGAAGGCCGACGGCAGCTGGGCGCCGTTGCAATTCAAGCTGGCAGCCGCTGACAAGACCCTGGGCAGCGCACTGACGATCCAGACGCCGAATCGCCCGACCAAGGTGCGGGTCACCTATGCCACCTCGCCGGATGCCTCCGGACTGCAGTGGCTGGCGCCGGCGATGACCGAAGGCGGCAAGCAACCCTTCATGTTCAGCCAGTCGCAGCAGATCCACGCCCGCTCCTGGGTGCCGCTGCAGGACACTCCGCAGGTGCGCTTCACCTACAGCGCCCACGTCCGGTCGCCTGCCGACGTGATGGTGCTGATGAGCGCCGACAACGATCCCAACGCGGCGCGTGACGGCGATTACAGCTTCAAGATGCCGCAGAGGATCCCGTCCTACCTGTTGGCGATCGCCGCCGGTGATCTCGTGTTCAAGCCGATCAGCGCGCGCAGCGGGGTGTGGGCGGAGCCGGCGATGGTCGACAAGGCCGCGCACGAATTCGAAGACACCGAGAAGATGATCGAAACCGCCGAGCAGATCTACGGCCCCTACCGCTGGGGCCGCTACGACCTGCTGGTGTTGCCGCCGAGCTTCCCCTACGGCGGCATGGAGAACCCGCGCCTGACCTTCGCCACCCCGACCGTGATCGTCGGCGACAAGTCGCTGGTTTCGCTGGTGGCGCACGAGCTGGCGCACAGCTGGTCCGGCAACCTGGTGACGTTTGCCACCGACAAGGATGCCTGGCTCAACGAGGGCATCACCACTTACGTTCAGAGCCGGATCACCGAGAAGTTGTATGGGCGTGACGTGGCCGACATGGAAGAGGTGATCGACCGCGACGAGCTCAAGACCGAATTCGCGACCCTCGCCCCCGATCTGCAGCGGCTCTCGCTCAAGCCCGGCACCCTGGCCGACCCGGACGACCAGTCCAGCGCCACCGTCTACACCAAGGGCGCCTGGTTCATGGAATACCTCGAACAGAAGTTCGGCCGCGGGGTGTTCGACCCGTGGCTGCGCGGCTATTTCGACCACTTCGCGTTCCAGAGCATCACCACCCAGCAATTCCGCGATTACCTCGAATCCACCCTGCTGCGGAACAACCCCGGCAAGGTGACGATGCAGGAAATCGACCAGTGGCTGTACGAGCCGGGGATCCCGGCCGACGCGCCGAAGATCGAGTCGCGGCGCTTTGCCACCGTCAACGCCGGGAGCATCGCCTGGCAAGGCAGCGGCAAGCTGCCCGACAAGAGCGTGACCGGGGAATGGAGCACGCAGGAATGGGTGCACTTCCTGGAAGGCATGCCGGCCACGCTCAAGCCCGAGCAGCTGGAGCAACTCGACGCCGCCTACAAGTTCACCGGCACCCCCAATGGCGAAATCGCGATGCGCTGGTATCCGCTGGCCGAGCGCAGCGGTTATGTCGCCGCGCGCGAGGAGATGGGCAAGTTCCTTGCTCGGGTCGGTCGTCGCAAATTGATCATCCCGATCTACAAGGCGCTGGTCGCTACGCCGGACGGACTGGCATTCGCCGAGCAGGTGTTCGCCCAGGCCAAGCCGGCCACCCATCCGATCACCGCCGGCACCATCGAGCAGGTGATCGCCGAGGGCAAGGCCAAGCTGGCCGCGGCACCGCCTCCCGCACCTGCAGCCGCACCGGCGGCAGGTGCGAACGCGGACGCGAATGCTGCTGCGGCGACCAAGCCGGATCCAGCCGCGCATTGATTGGATGCGGCGGTGTTGGCGTGGCTGGCCGTCGCGTTGCTGCTTGGCTTCGCGACGGGTGCATTGATGGTCTGGCATGACCCCTGGCTGCTGGCGCGTGCCGAGTTCGCGCGCCAGCGGCGTGCGGCCGGCTTGGTGCAGGCCAAACTGGCCGCAGCGGGCCATCACTGGGTGTATGCCACCAGCCGAACGGCGGCGGCAAACCTGCCTACCGTCGTCATGCTGCACGGCTTCGTCGGCAGCAAGGAAAACTGGTATCCGCTGGCGCACGCATTGCGTGGACGCTATCGCCTGCTGATCCCGGATTTGCCGGGCTGGGGCGAAAGCGAGCGTCGGCCGGAGGTGGTGTACGGGTTTCCCGAACAGGCGGCGCATGTGTCCGCCTTCGTCGCGGCGCTCTCACCCGAGGCGCCGGTGATCCTGCTCGGGCATTCGATGGGCGGCGGCATCGCCGCCTTGGTCGCGGCGCGTGATCCTGGGTGCATCGCCAAGCTGGGCCTGCTGAATGCCGCCGGCGTACGCTTTGCCGACAACCGTTTCGGACTCGACGTGCTGGACGGAAAGAATCCGTTTGCGGTGACCGATGCACCGTCACTGCGGCGATTCATCGACAGGGTGTTTTTCGACGCTGCCGCCAAGCCGTCGATCCCGTGGCCGGTCTCCGGTGCGATGATCAAACGCCGCCTTGCCGACGCTGATTTCGAACAGGCCGTGCTGGATCGCATCGGCCGTTGCAGCGAAAACCTGCTGCCGGGCGAGGAAGCCGTGGGTATCCGGCAGCCCACCCTGTTGGTTTGGGGCCGGCAGGATGCAGTGATCGATCCCAGCGCACTGGAACTGTACGCGCAACGCATTCCGCAGGCGCGCAAGCTCCTGCTCGACGGCTGCGGGCATATGTCGCTGATGGAACGCGCCGATGCGGTGGCTGCGGCGGTGGTTGCGCTGGTCGAATCCAATCCCGAGGCAGGCTAAGCTCGCAACTCGATTTCCCAGCAGACGCCGCCGATGAAACCTGCCTTGCTCGCTCTTGCCCTCACGCTCTGCCTGCCCGCCTGCCATCGGGACGACCCGCAAGCCGCAGCCCAGGCCGCTGCCGCGCAACAGGCTGCGGACGAACAAGCAGCCGCTGCGATGGAAAAACAGTTCGATGCGGCAGTGGTGGCGCAGGACTGGCACTTGGCCAAGGGCTATGCCGACGTGCTGCTGCACGACCATCCCGCCAGTGCCGCGGCCGCGCGGGTGCAGCCCAGACTTGCGGAAATCACCGCCAAGGCCGAGCAGCAGAAAGAGGCCCGCAGGCTGGAAGCGCTCTGGGATTACGGCGACCAGGAGGTCAAGGGCGGCCACCAACTCTCGGCCTCGATCTACTCCAACAAGGAAGTGGACACCGATGGCAGCGGCGAGCACCCGGTGCGGCTGATTTTCCGCGACCATCCCGAATGGGGCCGCAGCGCCTATCTGGTGCTGCAGGCCGGCGATTTCGACTGCTACAACGGCTGCAAGCTCACCATCACCGTGGATGGCAAGCCGCATACGCTGGCCGGCTCGCGACCGAATACCGACGAGGCCATCGCCATGTTCATCGTCGACAACAAGGCCTTGTGGAAACTCGCCAAGGCCGGCAAATCGATGACCATCGAGTTCCCGACCAAGCAACTGGGCCGGCGCAGCGCGACGTTCGAGATCGGCGGGCTGGATCCGGCGAAATTGCCGAAGTGGAATTGAGTGAACGAATGTAGCCGGCGAATTCAGCTTGCGATAGGCGTCACGCGATGAACGCCCCGAAGCATCGGTGAACTTTCGTCGTCAAACCAAGGTCAACTCGACACGAAATGAAAACTGCACTCACCACCCTTGTCCTCGCCCTTGCGTTGCCAATCGCGGCACTCGCGCAAACGCCCTCCGCCGCGACGACCCGCGAGATCGGCCAACTGTTCTCGGCGCTGCAAGCATCAGGATGTGCGTTCTCGCGCAATGGCACTTGGTACACCGCGCAACAAGCCTCGGACCACCTGCGCCGGAAATACGACTACCTGCTCAAGAAGGGGATGGTGAGCTCCGCCGAGGGCTTCATCGAGCTTGCCGCCAGCAAGAGCAGCCTGTCGGGCCAGCCCTATCTCGTCCGCTGCGGCACCGCGCCGCCGGTGCAGAGTGGGCGCTGGTTCAGCAGCAAGCTCAAGGCGCTGCGCGGGGCAGGGTGACCGAAATCCTGCCCACGCCGGATCAAAGGGGTCAGAGTCATTGATTTTTGCCGCTGCTGTTTGTCACTCGACTAGGGCAAGGCAAAAATCAATGACTCTGACCCCTTTGATCGAACGGCGGCTTCATCCCATCAGCCCAGCGCATACCCGAACTGCTGGCGGAACTGCTCGGCGAATTCGGCGTAGCTGAAGCGCTGGTTCTGGGTGCCGGGGTGTTCGACCTTGAGCGCGCCCATCAGGTTGCCCATGCGGCCGATGGTCATCCAGTCGTAGCCCTTCTCGATGCCGAAGATCAGCCCGGCGCGGAAGGCGTCGCCGCAGCCGGTCGGGTCGGTGATGCGGCGCTCGTGCGCCGGCGGGACCCTGTGCACTTGGCCATCGGCGTGGATCTCCGCGCCCTGCGGGCCGCGGGTGACGATGTAGGCCTTGACCTTGCCGGCGATGTCGGCCGCGCTCCAGCCGGCGCGCTCCTGCAACAGGTTGGATTCGTAATCGTTCACGCAGACGTAGTCGGCCTTGTCGATGAAGTCGCGCAACTCCGCGCCATTGAACAACGGCATCGCCTGGCCAGGATCGAAGATGAACGGGATGCCGCCTTCGGAGAACTCCTTGGCGTTCTGCAACATGCCCTCGTAGCCGTCCGGGCTGACGATGCCGATGGTCACGCCGGGCACGTCCTTCACGTGGTTCTCGTAGCTGCGCATCATCGCGCCCGGATGGAAGGCGGTGATCTGGTTGTTGTCGTGGTCGGTGGTGATGAAGGCCTGCGGGGTGAACAATTCCTCGATCACCTTGACCCGATCCAGCGGAATCTCGTGCTCGTTGAACCACTCACGGTACGGGCCGAAGTCCTGGCCGACGGTGGCCATCGGGATCGGATCACCGCCCAGCAATTTGAGGTTGTAGGCGATGTTGCCGGCGCAGCCGCCGAACTCGCGGCGCATCCGCGGCACCAGGAAGGACACATTCAGGATATGCACCTTGTCCGGCAGGATGTGGTTCTTGAACTGGTCGGGGAACACCATGATGGTGTCGTAGGCCAGGGAACCACAGATCAGTGCAGCCATTGCAGCCTCGCGGGTCGGACAGGGCAAACGCGCATCATAACGCGGGCTTGCCCACGATCCGCTGGCCGTCTGCTGACCACCCTGCAGACCGCCGATCAGACCGCGACCCTGGCCCAGTACGGCTATGACGGCCTGAACCGGCTGACCCAGGTGATGGATGGCCCCACCGGGATCAATAGGGTCAGAGTCATTGATTTTCAAAATCTAAGGACACCCGCAATTATCCGCTGCAGGCTGACCTGCCCTGAATTCTTCCCTTTATAGGGACATGAGTACTCGCGTCGACGGCGCTGAGAACCCGGCTCCCACGCTTCATACTCTCTTGCGGGCGAACGGTCCCCCGGGGCAGGCTCAGCAAGCCTGTTCGAGCGCCTTTGCGACACCCAACTCCTTGGTCCAGCGCTGCAAAAAAGGTGTTAA
>NZ_JADZDS010000045.1 GCF_020850895.1 Thermomonas sp.
CAGCAAAAACTCTTCCTCGACGCCATCCACAAGCCCTACGGCATGGTGCTTGTCACCGGCCCGACCGGGTCCGGCAAGACCGTGAGCCTGTATACCGCGCTGGGTATCCTCAACGATGAGACCCGCAACATCAGCACGGTCGAGGACCCGGTGGAAATCCGTTTGCCCGGCGTCAACCAGGTCCAGCAGAACGCCAAACGTGGCATGACCTTCGCCGCCGCCCTGCGCAGCTTCCTGCGCCAGGACCCGGACGTGATCATGGTCGGCGAAATCCGCGACCTCGAAACCGCCGAAATCGCGGTCAAGGCCGCCCAGACTGGCCACATGGTGCTCTCCACCCTGCACACCAACGATGCCCCGCAAACCATCGCCCGCATGATGAACATGGGCATCGCGCCCTACAACATCACCAGTTCGGTGAACCTGGTCATCGCCCAGCGGCTGGTACGCCGCCTGCACAACGACTGCAAGCGCGCGGTTTCGCTGCCCGAGCACGCCCTGCTGGCGGAAGGATTCACCGCAGACGAGATCCACGAGGGCTTCCAGGTCTTCGAGGCGGTGGGCTGCCCGGAGTGCACCGGGGGCTACAAGGGCCGCGCCGGCATCTATCAGGTGATGCCGATGAACGACGAAATCCAGCAAATCATCCTCGCTGGTGGTAATGTCCAGCAATTGACCGAGGCATCGTTGCGCAGCGGTGTCCGCGATTTGCGGCGCTCTGCACTCGACAAGGTGAGACAGGGGGTCACCAGCCTCGTCGAGATCAATCGCGTCACCAAGGACTGAAGGGGAACGCCATGAACGCACGCGCCGCAGCAATCGCGAAGTCACGCAACCGGGCCGAATCCCGCCAAGCGAACCCACTGCAGGAGTTCGTTTGGGTCGGCAAGGACAAGCGCGGCAAGGAGATGAAGGGCGAGCAATTGGCGCGCAGCGCCAACCTGCTTCGCGCGGAACTGCGCAAGCAGGGCATCACCCCGACGGTGGTCAAGAACAAGCCCAAGCCACTCCTCGGCGGCAGCGGCAAGAAGATCACCGCACGAGACATCGCCGTGTTCAGCCGCCAGATCGCCACCATGATGAAATCCGGCGTGCCGATCGTGCAGGCCCTGGAGATCATCGGCGGTGGCAACAAGAACCCGAACATGAAGAAGATGGTCAATGGGCTGCGCAACGACATCGAGGGCGGTTCGTCCATCTACGAGGCGATGAGCCAGTACCCGGTGCAGTTCGACGAGTTGTACCGCAATCTGGTGCGCGCCGGCGAGGCGTCCGGCGTGCTGGAAACCGTGCTGGAAACGATCGCCAACTACAAGGAAAACATCGAGAGCATCAAGGGCAAGATCAAGAAAGCGCTGTTCTATCCCGCAGCTGTCATCGCGGTGGCGATCTTGGTCTGCGCGGTGCTGATGGTGTACGTGGTGCCCATCTTCAAGGAGACGTTCAAGGATTTTGGCGCCGACCTGCCCGCCTTCACGACCCTGGTGTTCGGGATTTCCGATGTCCTTGTCAAGTGGTTCTGGCTGATCGGCATCGTGGCCGCCGGCGGCATCGGCTTCTTCATCTACAGCTACAAGCGCTCCGACAAGCTCAAGCGCGCCGTCGACGGCATGATGCTGCGGATGCCGATCATCGGCGGCGTGCTGCACCAGTCCGCAGTGGCCCGCTTCGCACGCACACTGGCGGTGACCTTCAAGGCAGGCGTGCCGCTGGTCGAGGCCCTCGACAGCGTGGCAGGCGCCACCGGCAGCATGGTCTACGAACAAGCCGTCCGCAAGATGCAAGAGGACGTTGCGGTGGGCTATCCGGTCAACGTGGCGATGAAGCAGATCGGCCTGTTCCCGCACATGGTCGTGCAGATGACCGCGATCGGCGAAGAAGCAGGTGCACTGGACACCATGCTGTTCAAGGTGGCCGATTTCTATGAGGAAGAAGTCAGCAACACGGTGGACTCGTTGTCCAGCCTGATCGAGCCGATGGTGATGGTCATCATCGGCGGCTTGGTCGGTTCGATCGTGGTGGCAATGTACTTGCCGATCTTCAAGATCGCCATGACGGTGATGTAATCCGACAGGAATCAACCGACAGATGGCTTACCTGGATGCGCACCCCGGCTTCGGCTTGCCCGCCGTCGCCGGGTTGGGCCTGCTGATCGGGAGTTTCCTCAACGTCGTCATCTTGCGCCTGCCGCCGCGGCTGGAATGGAGCTGGCGGCGCGATGCCCGTGAGATCCTCGAACAGAACGACCTCTACGAACCCCCGCCACCGGGCATCGTGGTCGAGCGCTCGCACTGCCCGCGCTGCAACCATCAACTGGCGTGGTTCGAGAATATCCCGCTATTGAGCTGGCTTGCCTTGCGCGGCAAGTGCCGCAGTTGCAGCAACCCGATCTCGTTCCAGTATCCCTTGGTCGAACTGCTGACCGGGCTGCTGTTCCTGGCCTGCGCCTGGCGCTTCGGATTCGGCTGGAAGTGCTTCGGAGCGCTGCTGTTCACCAGCTTCCTGATCGCGCTGTCCGGGATCGACCTGCGCACGAAGCTGCTGCCCGACCAACTCACCCTGCCCCTGATGTGGCTGGGACTGGTCGCTGCCAGCGACAACCTGTACATGCCCACCAAGCCGGCCCTGCTTGGCGCAATGGCCGGGTACATGAGCCTGTGGTCGGTGTATTGGGTGTTCAAGCAACTCACCGGCAAGGAAGGCATGGGCCACGGCGACTTCAAATTGCTGGCGGCGCTGGGGGCGTGGATCGGCCTTGCCGGCATCCTGCCCACCATCCTGATGTCGTCCTTGCTCGGCGCCTTGATCGGATCGATCTGGCTGCTCGCCAAGGGTCGCGACAAGGCCACGCCGATCCCGTTCGGGCCCTATCTGGCCGTTGCTGGCTGGATCAGCTTCATGTGGGGCCCGCAGCTGGTGGACTGGTACATGGGTGTCGCCGGGTTGGCGTAGTTCGCCCGCACGCCATAATGCCCGCATGAGCGATTACATCATCGGACTGACCGGCGGGGTGGCCTCGGGGAAAAGTGCAGTGGAGAAGCGCTTCCGCGCCATGGGCGTGACCGTCGCCGATGCCGACGCGGCAGCGCGCGCAGCAGTGGCGCCGGGCAGCCCCGGGCTGGCCGAGGTGGTGGCCTCCTTCGGCGCGGATGTGCTGGCCGCGGATGGCAGCCTCGACCGCGCCGGCATGCGCCGGCGCGTGTTCAACGATCCAACGGCACGGACACGCCTTGAGGCCATCGTGCATCCGATCGTGCGCACCTCACTCGCTGCAGCCTGCAGCGCTGCAACCGGGGTCTACGCGATCGCATCGATCCCCCTGCTTGCCGAGGGGGGAGGGCGCACGCCCTATCCTTGGCTTGAACGAATCCTGGTCGTGGATGCCCCCGAGGCCACGCGGCTGGAACGGTTGATGCGACGTGACGGCATCGATGCCAACCTGGCCCGCACGATGATCACGGCACAGGCCACGCGAGAGGGGCGTTTGGCGATAGCGGACGACGTGCTGATCAATGATCGGGACGAGGCTGGCCTGGATGCACATGCGGCGGCATTGGATCGCCTCTATCGGCGGCTGGCAGCAGCGCACTGCGCACGTCCACCGGTTGCAGTGTCCCGATAGGCGCCTAGCCGAGAGCGGTCCCACGCGTTTGCGAAGCGCTTCCGTTGGCCTCCCGCAAGCGCTTCAGCAGTTCCTCGACCACGGGACGATCCGCAGGCGGCATCGGGTAGTCGGACAACTTGTGCAGCGGCACCCAGGCCAGCGCCTGCCCTTCGAGCCCGCGTGGACGCCCGCTGTGGCTGACTTCTCGCACATCCAGCAGCAGCCTTTTATCAACATCTTCGTGGGCCACACAAACGACCGGCGCGCCCACCGTGACCGCAATCCCCAATTCCTCGCGCAACTCGCGTACCAGCGCAGCTTCGGGGGATTCTCCACGCTCAACCTTGCCGCCCGGGAATTCCCACAATCCGGCCAGCTCCCGACCGAGCGTTCGTCGGGCCAACAGGATGCGACCACGCAGGTCACGCAGCACGCCGGCAACCACGTGGACTTGTTTCATGGCGATCACATTCCCTGCCTGCGCATCCGGAGAGGCAACGTCATTCGGCGGGGATTCGAGGCACACCCATGGCCCCCCACGGTCAGCGTGAGGAGCTTGGAGATGCAGCCCGTTCCAGACATCACCACGGGCAACCCGGCGTCAGCTGAGCTTCCCGTGGCAATACTTGAATTTCTTGCCGCTGCCACAGGGGCAAGGATCGTTGCGGCCGATATTGGCCTGTGCCAGGTCACGCACCACCTCCGCCGCTTCCTCGTCAGCCCCCAGTCCGCCGCTTTCGGCATGCTGGAATTGCGACTGCCGCGCCGCGGCTTCGGCGCGCGCACGTTCCTGCGCTTCGGCCTCGACCACCTCCTGCTCGCTGCGGATGCGCACCCGCGTGAGCAGCGAAACGACCTCGAGCTTGACCTTCTCGAGCAATTCGGTGAACAGCTCGAAGGCCTCGCGCTTGTATTCCTGCTTGGGCTGCTTTTGCGCGTAGCCGCGCAGGCCGATGCCCTGGCGCAGGTAGTCCATCCGCGCCAGGTGTTCCTTCCAGTTCTGGTCGAGGACATTCAGCATGATGTGCTTTTCCAGCATGCGCATGGTGTCGCCACCGATCTGCGCTTCCTTGCCGGCAAGCAGATTCGCCACTGCATCCTCGACCCGGGACAGCATCATGGCCGCGTCAAGTTCGGTTTCCTGCTTGTGCAAGCCAACCAGGTCCATCTGCATCCCGAACTGGCCCTGCAGTTCCGCCTCCAACCCTGGCAGGTCCCACTGCTCGTCGATCGAATCCCGTGGCACGAATTTCTCGACCATCGCAGCGACCACGTCTCCGCGGATGCCGTCGATGTTGTCCTTGATGCTCGGGGCTTCCAGCAGTTCGTTGCGTTGACTGTAGACCACCTTGCGCTGGTCGTTGTTGACGTCGTCGTATTCGAGCAATTGCTTGCGGATGTCGAAGTTGTGCGCCTCGACCTTGCGCTGGGCATTGGCAATCTGGCGGGTCACCAGCGGCGACTCGATGACGTCGTCTTCCTTCAGGCCCATCTTCGCCATCACCTTCTGCACCCAGTCGGCGGCGAAGATGCGCATCAGGTTGTCTTCCAGCGACAGGTAGAAGCGGCTGGATCCCGGGTCGCCCTGGCGGCCCGAACGACCACGCAACTGGTTGTCGATGCGCCGGCTCTCGTGGCGTTCAGTGCCGATGATGTGCAGGCCACCGGCCGCGATGGCGGCGTCGTGGCGCTGTTGCCAATCGCTCTTGAGGCGGTCGCGCTCGAGCATGCTGGCATCGTCGCCGAGTGCGGCCATGGCCGCATCCAGCGAACCACCAAGCACGATGTCGGTGCCGCGGCCAGCCATGTTGGTGGCGATCGTGACCGCGCCCGGCACGCCGGCGTTGGCGACGATCTGCGCCTCGCGCTCGTGCTGCTTGGCGTTGAGCACTTCGTGCGGGATCCTCGCCGATCCCAGCGCATTGCTGAGCAACTCGGACACTTCGATCGAGGTGGTGCCGACCAGCACCGGCTGGCCGCGCTGCACGCAATCCTCGATGTCGCGAATCACCGCACGATACTTGCCGGCGCGGTTCAGGAACACCTGATCGGAGTGGTCGACGCGCACCATCGGCAGGTTGGTGGGGATGACCACCACTTCCAACGCATAGATGTTGTTGAACTCGAAGGCCTCGGTGTCCGCAGTGCCGGTCATTCCCGACAGCTTCTTGTACATGCGGAACAGGTTCTGGAAGGTGATCGAGGCCAGCGTCTGGTTCTCGCGCTGGACCGGCACACCTTCCTTCGCCTCGACCGCCTGGTGCAGGCCATCCGACCAGCGTCGCCCCGGCAGGGTGCGGCCGGTGAACTCGTCGACGATGATGACTTCACCGTCCTTGACGATGTAATCGACGTCGCGCTGGTAGATCGCGTGGGCGCGGATCGCAGCATTGAGGTGGTGGACGACGTGGATGTTCTGCGCTGCGTACAGGCTCTCATCCTGGCCAAGCACGCCCGCATCGCGCAGCAACTGCTCGGCATGTTCCTGGCCGATTTCGGACAGGTGGATCTGCTTCTGCTTCTCGTCAACCCAGTAGTCGCCCTCGCCGTCCTCTTCTTTCTGCCGCACCAGCGTCGGAACGATCCGGTTGACCTTGATGTACAGGTCCGGCGACTCGTCAGCCGGACCGGAAATGATCAGCGGCGTGCGCGCCTCGTCGATCAGGATCGAATCCACCTCATCCACGATGCCGAAGTTCAGCCCGCGCTGGAAACGGTCTTCCTTGGCCAGCGCCATGTTGTCACGCAGGTAATCAAAGCCGAACTCGTTGTTGGTGCCGTAGGTGATGTCGCACGCATAGGCCGGACCCTTGTCGGCATGGTTCATGCCCGGATAGATCACACCGACCGTGAGTCCGAGCCAGTTGTAGAGCTTGCCCATCTGCGCGGCATCGCGACGCGCAAGATAGTCGTTCACGGTGACGACGTGCACGCCCTTGCCTTCCAGCGCGTTCAGGTACACCGCGAGTGTCGCAGTCAGGGTCTTGCCCTCGCCGGTGCGCATCTCGGCGATCTTGCCGGCGTGCAGCACCATGCCACCGATCAGCTGGACGTCGAAGTGGCGCATCCCGAACACCCGCACCGAGGCCTCTCGACACACAGCAAACGCTTCCGGAAGCAGCCGGTTCAGGGTTTGGCCTTCGCCGATGCGGGCGCGAAACTCGGCGGTCTTGGCTTTGAGTTCATCGTCCGAGAGCGCTTGCATCTTCGGTTCGAGTGCACTGATCTTCTTGACGATGGATTTGTACTGCTTGAGCAGTCGATCGTTGCGGCTGCCGAAAATACCGGTGAGCAGGTTATTGAACATGGGTGGTGCAATCCTTGGCGGGATGCGCGCAGTGGCGCGGCATCGGGATTCGGCGACAGCGATGGGCTCCGACCCGAGCGCGTTGCCCGGGCGGAGCCGACCATTTTAACGGGATGTGGTCCGCCGTGCCTGCGGACCGGCCGTCTTGTCAGCCGCGCGACGGCCCGTGGCGGGCCAGCGCGTCGTTGTGGCCAAGGAAACGGAGCGGATCGACGACAACGCCGTCCTGCCAGACCTCGAGGTGGACGTGGGACCCGGTGGAACGCCCCGTGGACCCGGCCTTGGCAATTTCCTGCCCCGCGCGGACCAGATCGCCGACCTGATGGGTCAGGCGCGAATTGTGGGCATAGCGGGTGACGTAGCCATTGCCGTGATCGATTTCGATGGTATTGCCATAGCCGTTGCGGACCCCGGCAAAACTGACCACGCCATCGGCCACCGCCAGCACCGGATCGCCGGTATTGGCCTCGAAATCGATGCCCTTGTGGAATTCACCACCGCCACCGAAAGGATCGGCACGACGTCCGAATCCGGAGGTGATGAAACTGCCGATGACCGGGAGGCGAGAGGGCGTTGCGCGGAGATCGAGCAGGCGATTGAACAACAGGGATTCGATCACCGACAGCTGGGTATTGGCATGCCGATAGTCGGTTTCCAGCGCCGAAAGACGCAGTTTCAACTCAGCCACCGGCATGTCGCTGGTACGTTTCCCGCTGCCACCCTGGCCCACCGGATGGTTGAAATCGAATTCGCCGTCCTCGAGCTGTCCGTTCTGGGCCAGCCGGCTACCCAAGGCATTGAGGCGGTTGGCCTGCGCCTGCAACTCGGCCAGCCGTGCGGCCAGCGCATTGACCTCGCGCTGGGCGTCGCGACGCGCCTTGTCGAGTTCGGCTTGGCTCTGCGCATTCGATGCCTGCAATGCCTCCACCTGCGCCATCCCCACCGCGCTGCGCACCGCCGCGCCACACAGCATGCCGGCACCGAGCAACAGCGCCAGCGCAGCCAGCGGCCGTGCCAGCGCCCAATGGCGAAAACGCTCCAGCGGCAGGTGCATGCGGGTCCGGGTATCGTGTTGCGTGTTCGTCTTGTTGGTCATCTGCCATGCCTGATTCGCGATCCACGCCCCCGCGGGGCAATACCCCGACCCAGGATCCGCGCGCTGCGCTGGATGCACTGCTCGCCGGTTCCGCCGGTGGCACCTTGCGTCGCGCACTATGGCTCGACGCGGTGGACCAGATGTTGCGTCCGCACCTGCCCCCGGGCCTGCCGGCGCATGCGCGTCTGGCCAATATCCGCGGTGACAAACTGGTTTTCGTCGTCGACTCGCCGGTGTGGCACGCCAAACTCCGGCTTGCCGCACCCGCGCTGGTCGACGCTGCCCACTCCATCGGGCTCGAAGTCACCAGCGTGATCGTCAAGACCACGCCCGATCCACTGCGCCCCGCATTGCCGGACGGCAGCAGCCACACTCCGATGTCAGCAACCGCCCGCGCTGAGCTGGCGGCCGCCTTGGCCTTGCTGCGGCCCCGGCCCGTGGAGGATGAATCCACGGGGCGACCGTCGGGACGGAAAAAGCGGGGAACGTAGAACACCCCGATGACCGGCCACAACCCATCGTAACCGTGTAACTGCCCGAATTTGTTAAGAAATCCGAAACGGGCGGGGAACGTGCGCCCAGAACACCAAGGCGTCGACGGATCCGTGACGCCGGTCACGCCCCTCCCGAACGGGATCAATACGCCGGCTGGATCGCCCCATACAAGGGCATCGGAAGCGACGGCGCAGCCTCGTCGGCAGACACCAACTCCCACGCCTCCGCATCGGCCAGCAGGGCGCGCACCAGCGCATTGTTCAGGGCATGGCCGGATTTGTAGCCTTCATAGGCACCGAGGATGGCGTGCCCGGCGAGGTACAGGTCGCCGATCGCATCCAGTACCTTATGACGCACGAATTCATCGGCGTAGCGCAGGCCGTCCTCGTTCAGGACCCGGAACTCGTCAAGCACGATCGCATTGTCCATCGAGCCGCCAAGGCCGAGGTTGTGCTCGCGCATGGACTCGAGATCGCGCATGAAACCGAAGGTCCGGGCGCGGCTGATTTCGCGGATGTAGTTTTCGGTCGAGAACGCCAACTCGACCCGGGACAGCGCGTCCGGGATGGCCGGATGGTCGAACTTGACCGTGAAGCCGAGTCGGAATCCTTCATAGGGCTCGAACCTGGCCAGTTTGTCCCCCTGGCGCACGTCCACCGGCTTGCGGATGCGGATGAAGCGCTTGGGTGCGTTCTGCTCCACGATCCCGCCCGATTGGAGCAGGAACACGAATGGCCCGGCCGAACCGTCCATGATCGGCACTTCCGGTGCAGTCAGGTCGACCACGACATTATCGATGCCAAGGCCAGCCAAGGCCGACATCAGGTGCTCGACCGTCTGCACCTTGACGCCGTCGCGGCCCAGCCCGGTGCACAGCGTGGTCTCGCTGACCAGCAGTGCGCTGGCGGGTAGGTCCACCGGCGGATCGAGGTCGATGCGACGAAAAACGACACCGGTGTCGACCGCGGCCGGACGCAAGGTCAGGAAGACCTTTTCACCGCCATGCAGTCCGACGCCGGTGGCGCGGATGACGTTCTTGAGTGTGCGCTGTCGCAGCATCATGGAAGCCTAGCACGCAAGAGCCTGAACCCAGCCCGAAGCGCAACCCTGGCGCGGGTTACAGCCGCCGGGGAAAGCGGCCGGTCGGCGTGCCGACCGGCCGAAAGGCACCTCGGGCCGGTCACCCGAGGTGCAAGGACCGTCCACGGCATCCATGCGGTACCGCTTCGGAATCGGATCGCAGCAGCCGCGCCCCGATTCCCCGCGGCCGGCCATCCCTGGCCGGCGCGGTCTTCCATCAATCCGCCTGGCGACGCAGGAAGGCGGGAATATCGAGGTAGTCGTCCTTCGGCAACTCGGCACTGATCGGTGCCGACGCCGTCGAACCGCCGCTACCGCCACGACGCAGCGCGCTGGCGAACGAGGTCTGCGCCATCGGCTCGAACGGATCGGCCACCGCATCGATCGCAAGACCGGTGGTGCCGTCGCGGCGCGCGGCGGTGTTGATCAGCTGCACCTGCGGGCGACGCGGAGCATCGCTGGTCGGCTCGAAGCGGTAGTCGCGACGTGCGTTGTCGCTGGTGATCGGCTGGCGCAGGCCGGCGGTCGCGCGGCTGAGGCCGGTGGCGACCACGGTGACGCGCACTTCGTCCTGCATGTCCGGATCGAGCACGGTGCCGATCACCACGGTCGCGTCCTCGGAGGCGAACTGCTCCACGGTGCGGCCCACTTCGTCGAATTCGGCCATGGTGAAATCCGGGCCGGCGGTGATGTTGACCAGGATGCCATTGGCACCGGACAGGTTGACGTCGTCCAGCAGCGGGTTCTGGATCGCCGCTTCGGCCGCTGCCTGGGCACGGTCGTCGCCGCGGGCGCTGCCGGTGCCCATCATCGCCAGACCCATTTCCGACATCACCGTGCGCACGTCGGCGAAGTCCACGTTGATCAGGCCGGGGCGAACGATCAAATCGGCGATGCCCTGCACCGCGCCTTGCAACACATCGTTGGCGGCGCGAAAGGCCTGGATCATGGTGGCATTGCGGCCGAGCACCGTGATCAGCTTTTCATTGGGAATCGTGATCAACGAATCGCAGTGCTGCGACAGTTCCTCGATGCCCTTCAGCGCCACCTGCATGCGGCGACGACCCTCGAACGGGAACGGCTTGGTGACCACGGCCACCGTGAGGACGCCCATTTCCTTGGCCAGTTGCGCCACCACCGGCGCGGCGCCGGTGCCGGTGCCGCCGCCCATGCCGGCGGTGATGAACACCATGTCCGCACCCTGCAGCACGTCCATGATCGCGTCGCGATCCTCCAGCGCAGCCTGGCGACCGACCTCCGGGTTGGCGCCGGCGCCCAGGCCCTTGGTGACGTTGCCGCCGAGCGTCAGTTGCCGGCTGGCGCCGCAGTTCTTGATCGCTTGAGAATCGGTGTTGGCGGTGATGAACTCCACGCCATCAATGTTGCTGTTGACCATGTGCGCCACGGCATTGCCGCCGCCGCCGCCAACGCCAATGACCTTGATCACCGCATTGGGCGCCACCTGCTGGATCAGTTCGAAATGTGCCATGTCCGTGTCCTTGTTGATGTGGTTTTGGTTCTTTGTTCGCTGAGTCTTCACGTTGCTGATTGCATCGCTCCGCCGCCGCCCTGCCGCCTGTTTTCATCCCCCCGAGCCGTCTTCAGAACTCCCCGCGGAACCACCTGAAGACCCTGTCGATTCCCTTGCCGGCCTTGCCTGTCGGCGGCTTAGGCCGCCGTGGTGCATCGGCCTGGCTGCCGATCAACAGCAGCCCCACGCCAGTGGCATGGATTGGATTGACGACCATTTCACCCAGCCCGGTGACGTTCTGGGGCACGCCGATCCGCACCGGCATCTGCAGCATTTCCTCGGCCAACTCGACCACGCCTTCCATCTTCGCGGCGCCACCGGTGAGCACCATGCCGGCACGCACCCGCTGCTCGAAACCGGAGCGCCGCAGCTCAGCCTGCACCAGCTCGAAGATCTCCTCGTAGCGCGCCTGCACGGCCTGCGCCAAGGCATGGCGTGGCAATCGCCGCGGCGGCCGATCGCCGACGCTTTCGACCTGGATGCTTTCTTCGGCTCGCGCCAGCTGTGCCAGCGCGCAGGCGTACTTGACCTTGATGTCCTCGGCGTGCGGCGTGGGCGTACGCAGCATGTGCGCGATGTCCTCGGTGATCTTGTCGCCGGCCACCGGCAAATTCGCGGTGTGGCAGATCGCGCCCTGCACGAACACCGCGATGTCGGTGGTACCCGCGCCCATGTCCACCAGCACCACGCCCAGCTCGCGTTCGTCGTTGGTCAGCACTGCCGTACTCGACGCCAGCGAGGACACGATCAGCTCGTCGACCTGCAAGCCACAACGCTGCACGCACTTGCTGATGTTCTGCGCCGCCGACTGCGCGCAAGTGATGAGGTGGGCATGGACTTCCAGTCGCACCCCGGTCATGCCAACCGGGTTCTTGATGTCTTCCTGGGAATTGTCGAGCACGTATTCACGCGCGATCGCGTGCAGGATCCGCTGGTCGGCCGGGATCGCGACCGCCTTGGCCGCCTCCAGCACGCGATCGAGGTCAGCCTGCGCCACCTCGCCATCGCGGATTGGGGCCACGCCGTTGGAATTCTGGCACTGCACGTGGTTTCCGGAGATCGAGGCATAAACGCTACGCACCTCGCAGCCGGCCATCAGCTCGGCTTCCTCCACCGCGCGCTGGATCGACTGCACGGTGGAATCGATGTCGACCACGACGCCACGGCGCATGCCCCGCGACTCATGGGTGCCGATGCCGATCACCTCGATCGGTGAGCCCGGCGCATATTCGCCCACCAGTGCCGTCACCTTGGAGGTGCCGATGTCGAGGCCGACGATGAGGGATTTGCCGCCTTTGGGGTTCATGTCCTGGTGCCGGGAGTCTGGATCGGAGAAGGTAGGGTTGGGCGCGCATCGGTCTCCGATGGGCGCGTGACGGCGGGATCAGCCTTTACCCAGGTCAGGGCAAAGCCGTTGGTGTAGCGGAGGTCGGCGCGCGCGAGCCGGCGCTGCGGGTCTTGAGCCTGCAGCTGCGACAGCAAGGCAGCGAAGCGAGAAAGCCGCTGCTCGGGATCATTGCGGCCCAACACCAGGTTGGTGCCGTCCTTCAGCGTGATCGTCCAGCTGCCGCGGCGATCAAGCACCACGCCATGCACGCCGCCAACACTGGCCAACTGGTCGCTTGCCTGGTTGTAGAGCCTGACCACATCGGGCACACGCGCATCCGGACCATCGAACACGGGCATGCCGGCGGGCAGACGCAGCGTTCCGGCCGGGAATAGGTGGCCTCGTTCCGACAGCACCCGACCCCGTCCCCAATGCGCGTACGGCCGGTACTCGCGGATCCGCACTTCGATGACATCCGGCCATTGCTTGCGCACCTCCGCGCGTTCGACCCAAGCCACCTTGCCGACCGCGCCCTGGATCGCGGCGAGATCCACGGCGAAGAATCCACGACGCGCCAAAGGCAACACCGCGGCGCGCAGCTGCGCGCGATCCACCCGCTGCAACGCACCATCCACACGCAAGGTGCGCAACGGCCAGTACGCGCCGCCCCACCAGCCTTGGACCACGCCGGCCACCGGCAGCGCGATCAGTGCCAACGCAAGCAGCCACACCAGCAGGCGCGACACGGCATTCACGGCGTCGCACCTCCGTCGATCGGCAGCGTCTGTTCCAGGATCCGCCAGCACAGGTCCTCGAACGCAACCCCGAATTCACGCGCCGCCTTGGGGAACAGCGAATGACTGGTCATGCCCGGTGCGGTGTTGACCTCCAGCAACCAGAGCTTGTCGCTGTCGATTTCACGCATCACGTCGACTCGGCCCCAGCCCGTGGCCGCGGCCGCCCTGAACGCCGCCAAGGCCAGCGCACGGATCGCGTGTTCTTGCTCGCCCTGCAAGCCCGGGCACAGGTATTGGGTGTCCTCGGCGACGTACTTGGCCTGATAGTCGTACCAGCCGCCCTTGGGCACGATCCGGATCGACGGCAGCGCGACATCACCAAGGATGCCGACGGTCAATTCGTCACCGACAACCAAGGCTTCCATCAACATTTCACCGCCGTATTCGCGTGCGACGCGCTCGGCTTCTTCCAGCGCCGCTTCGTTTTCCACCCGCACCGCACCGACGCTGGACCCTTCACAGGACGGCTTGACGAATACCGGCAAACCCAGTGCCTGCGCCGCTGCGCGCAGGTCGGCGCCGGGAGGCAGGCGGACAAATCGCGGGGTCGGCAGGCCGGCGCTCAGCCACACCTGCTTGGTGCGGATCTTGTCCATGGTCAGCGCGCTGCCGAGCACGCCGGAGCCGGTGCAGGGGATCTCGAACGCCGCCAGGAAGCCCTGCAGCACGCCGTCTTCGCCGCCACCCTTGTTGCCGTGCAGGATGTTGAACACGCGGTCGAACATGCCGTGCACCAGCGCGTCGACCAGCGCCGGAATGCCGTCGACCGCGTGCGCGTCCACCCCGCGCGATTGCAGTGCGGCAAGCACGTTGCGGCCGGAATCCAGCGAGACGGCGCGCTCGCTGCTGGTGCCGCCCATCAGCACGGCCACGCGACCGAAGACAGCCGGATCGGTGGTGCGCAGCGCCGGCAGGAGGGTCGTGGTCATGCCAGTCCTCCCTGCGCGCATCCGTTCGGCAGGCCGTCGCGCGCCAACTGCTGCGCGGCCGCGCCGATGTCGCCCGCGCCCATCATCAGCAGCAGGTCGCCATCGCATAACATCCCCGCAAGCGTTTCGCCCAGTTCGGCGGCGCTGCCAACCACCACCGGGTCGACCCGCCCGCGGGTGCGAATCGAACGTGCCAGCGACTTCGCGTCGGCGCCGACGATCGCCGCTTCACCGGCCGGGTAAACTTCGGTCAACAGCAGCGCATCCACGCCCGAGAGGACCGCCGAGAATTCGTCGAACAGATCGCGGGTGCGTGTAAAACGATGCGGCTGGAAGGCCACCACCAGACGCTTCTCTGGCCAACCACCGCGGGCCGCCGCGAACACCGCCGCGAGTTCCTTGGGATGGTGGCCGTAGTCGTCGACGAGCAGCGCCTCGCCACCCGCAGGCAACTGCAACGCGGCCAGTTGATTGAACCGCCGACCGATGCCCTGGAAATTCTCGAACGCCCGAGCAATGGCCGCGTTCGGCACCCCAAGGTGCCAGCCGATGGCAGCCGCGGCGAGTGCGTTCTGCACGTTGTGCCGGCCCGGCAAGGCCAGCGTGCACGGCGTGCGGGTTCCGTCCGGAAGGCACAGGGTGAAAAGCATGCGGGCACCCTGCTGGCAGACGTCGGCCGCGCGCACATCGGCCTCGGGATTAAACCCATAGGTCACGAGGTGGCGACTGACGTGGTGCGCCAGTGCCGCCACTTCCTCGTTGTCGATGCACAGCACCGCAAGACCGTAGAACGGGAGGCGATGCAGGAATTCTGCAAAGGCCTGCTTCACCCGTTCGAAGTCGCCGCCGTAATTCTCGAGATGGTCGGCATCGATGTTGGTGATCACCGCCACCGCCGGATTCAGGCGCAGGAAGCTGCCATCGCTTTCGTCGGCCTCGGCCACCAGCCACTCGCCCTTGCCGAGGCGTGCGTTGGCGCCAGCAGCAAGCAATTTGCCGCCAATCACGAAGGTAGGATCCAGCCCGCCTTCGCCAAGCACGCTGGCAGTCAGCGAGGTGGTGGTGGTCTTGCCGTGGGTGCCGGCCACGGCGACGCCGCGCTTGAAGCGCATCAACTCGGCCAGCATCTCTGCGCGCGGCACCACCGGGATGCGCTGCGCGTACGCCTCCAGCAATTCCGGATTGTCTGGCTTGATCGCGCTGGAAATCACCACGCACTCGGCGTCCAGCACATGCGCGGAGGCATGGCCTTTGTGGATGACGATGCCGAGATCGGCGAGCCGGCGCGTCACCGGGGAATCGGCGGCATCGGAGCCACTGACCGGGTAGCCCAGTGTGCGCAGCACTTCGGCGATCCCACTCATGCCGGCGCCGCCGATGCCGACGAAGTGGACGCGCGGCTTTGCCCGCGACACATCGCCGAGATGCCGAAGGTAGGGAATGTGCGCGTTCATCGAGCCGCCTCGCCGGACAGGGTTGCAAGCACCACGGTGGCGACCTCGCGGGCGGCATCGGGGCGCGCCAGCGAACGCGCGGCCATCGCCATCGCCAGCCGCTTGCCGGGATCGTCTGACAGCTCGGCAAGCACATCGCGCAAACGCTTTCCCAAGTCGCCGGACTGCGGCAGCAGCTGTGCCGCACCGCGCTCGACCAGATACTCGGCATTGCGGGTCTGGTGATCGTCCACCGCCTGCGGGAACGGCACCAGCACGCTGCCGACGCCGACTGCGCACACCTCGGCCAAGGTCAATGCTCCGGCACGGCAGACGACCAGATCGGCCCAGGCATAGGCGCTGGCCATGTCGGCGATGAATGGTTCGACGTGGGATTCGACGCCGGCATCGGCATAGGCCTTGCGCGCTTCGTCGAGCAATTTCTCGCCGGCCTGATGCAGCACCTCCACAGGCCGGCCCAGCGCCGCGACCGCTTCCGGCACTGCGGAATTGAGCGCACGCGCGCCCTGGCTACCACCCAGCACCAGCAGGCGCAGCGCGCCGGCATGGTTGAACGCGCGCGCTTGCGGCGGTGGTACCTGCGCGATCTGCGCGCGCACCGGGTTGCCGACCAGGGTTTCCTTCGCGAATGTTTGAGGGAACCCGACCAGGACACGTCGGGCCAGCTTCGACAGCACCTTGTTGGTCATCCCGGCCGCGCGGTTCTGTTCATGCACCAGCAGCGGAATCCCGGCCAGCCTTGCCGCGATCCCGCCCGGGCCAGCCGCATAGCCGCCGAAGCTGACCACCGCATCGGGCTTTTCCCGGCGCAGCACGTTGCCAGCCGCACGCACCGCACGCAACACGCGCAGCGGCGCACCCAGCAAGGTCAGCACGCCCTTGCCACGCACACCCTTCACCGCGATGGTGTCGATCGCAATGCCTTGCGGCGGCACCAGCCGGGTTTCCATGCCACCGTCCGCGCCCAGCCAGCGCACCCGCGCACCGGCATCCAGCAGCGCCTGAGCCACCGCAAGGCCGGGAAAGATGTGGCCACCGGTGCCGCCGGCCATCACCACCACCAGGGGCGAATCCATGCTCAACGCGCCCTCCCCAGTGCGGGCTCGCAGGCAGGACGCCCCAGCACCGGCTCGATCCGGCCACGACCGCGCACGCTGCCGCGCACGCCGGATTCCACCGCAGTCACAGGTGGTTGTGCGGCTACGGGCGGCACCCCCTGCGCGGATGCACTGCCGACCGACCGCCGCAGCGCAACTTGCCTTGCCGCGCGCTCGTATTCCCAAGACACCCGCAGCAGCAGTCCCACCGCGCCGCAGGTCATCAACACGCTGGAGCCGCCGTAGGACACCAACGGCAGGGTCAGGCCCTTGGTCGGCAACATGCCGAGGTTGACGCCCATCGAGACGAAGCTTTGCAGCGTCACCCACAGGGCGATGCCGAAGGCAAGATAGCCGGAGAAATGACGCTTCATTTCCACGCACTTCAGGCCCAACCAGAATGCCCGTCCGGCCAGCAGCAGGTAGAGGCCGACCACCACGCAGACGCCGACCAGACCAAGCTCTTCGGCCATCACCGAGAAAATGAAATCGGTGTGCGCTTCCGGCAGGTAGGACAGTTTCTGTACCGATGCGCCCAGGCCGACGCCGAACCATTCACCGCGCCCGATCGCCATCAGCGCATTGCTGAGCTGGTAGCCGGCGCCGAGTTGGTCCTGCCACGGATCCATGAACGAGGTGACGCGCCGCATGCGGTAGGGCTCCAGCACCACCAACGCGATCAAGCCCGGGATCAGCACCAGCACGGGCAGGATCAACCGTTTGATCGGCGCCCCGCCCAACAGCAGCATGCCGGCGGTGATACCCAACAGCAGCACCGAGGAGCCAAAGTCTGGCTGCACCAGCAACATGCCGACCAGCAGCACCGCCACCATGGCGGGCTTGATCATCGCGTACCAGGTTTCGGCGACATCCTCGTTGTAGCGCTTGAGGTAGCTGGCCAGCCAAACGATGAAGAACACCTTCACCATCTCCACCGCCTGGAAGCTGGCGGGGCCCAGGTTGATCCAACGCCGCGCACCATTCACGGTCTTGCCGACGAAAGGCAGCCACACCATCGCCAGCACCGCGAAGCAGGCCAGCAACAGCCAAAGGCCATTTTTCTCGATGGACTTCAACTCGACCCGCATGACCAGCGCCGCAACCACGAACCCGCAGCCCAGATAAAACGCATGCTTGGTCAGGAAATGCCACGGCCCCGCGCCCTGGCCACCGCCGGCGATCGCCGCCGAACCCACCATCACCACCCCGAGGCAGGCCAATGCGAGCACGCTTCCCAGCAACCACGGATCGTAACGGCCACCGATCTCGCCGACCCGGGTGGCCTGGCGGCGGCTGTCATGGGTGGCGGCGTCGAGGACGGCGTTCATCAGCGCACCTTCAACGTGGCCAAGCCGACCAGCACCAGCACCACGCTGATGATCCAGAAGCGCACGATCACCCGCGGCTCCGGCCAGCCCTTGAGTTCGAAGTGATGGTGGATCGGCGCCATCCGGAACACGCGCTTGCCGGTGATCTTGAAGCTGGCGACCTGGATCATCACCGACAGGGTCTCGATCACGAAGATCCCGCCCATCAGCACCAGCACCAGCTCCTGGCGCACGATCACGGCGATGGTGCCAAGCACCGCACCCAGCGCCAGTGCGCCGATATCGCCCATGAATACCATCGCCGGGTAGGTGTTGAACCAAAGGAAGCCGAGACCGGCACCCGCGATAGCGCCACAGATGATGATCAGTTCGCCTGCCCCTGGCACCTTCGGGATCTGGAGATAGGTCGCGAAGGTGGCGTGGCCCGAGGCGTACGCGAACACGCCCAGCGCACACGCAACCAGCACGGTCGGCATGATCGCCAAGCCATCCAGCCCATCGGTCAGGTTGACCGCATTGGAAAAGCCGACGATCCAGAGATAGGCGATCGCCACGAACCCCGCGCCTGCCATCGGCAAGGCAATCGATTTGAACAGCGGCACGTAGAACGTCGTCGCCGCTGGCACATCGGCGAATGCGTACAGGTAGATTCCCGCGACCAAGCCAAGCAGCGACTGCAGCGCGTACTTGGTGCGCGAGCGCATGCCGTTGGGATCGCGCTTGACGATCTTGATCCAGTCGTCGGCCCAGCCGATCGCACCGAAACCAAGCATCACCACCAGCACCACCCAGACATACTTGTTGCGCAAGTCGCCCCACAGAAGCACGGCAACCGCCACCGACAGCAGGATCAGCGAGCCACCCATGGTCGGCGTGCCGGCCTTGGAAAAATGCGACTGCGGGCCGTCGGTGCGGATCGGCTGGCCGCCCTTCAGTTGGGCCAGTTGGCGGATCATCCGCGGCCCCCACCACAGCGACAGCACAAGCGCCGTGAGCGCAGACAGGATGGCGCGGAAGGTCAGGTAGTTGAACAGCCCGAAGTGGCGCTGCAGGGTCTCCAACCAGCGGGTGAGTTCAAGCAGCATCGGGAGTCTCCTTGCCACGACCGACATCGCCCTGCAGCAGCGCGTTCACGATCCTGTCCATCGCGCTGCCGCGTGAACCCTTGACCAAGATGGCCAACGCCACTGGACGCCGCGGATCGGCATCGGCCTCCCGCAGGGCGGTCGACAACGCGGCGATCAAGGCCTCGTGACTGTCGAAATGGCGCCCTTCGGAACCGAATCCTTCGACTGCGCGTGCGCTCAGTGGTCCATGGGCATACAGCCGCGAGATTCCCGCCGCGCGCGCGCGTTCGCCGGCGAGGGCATGCAGCTCGGCTGCGCCATCGCCCAGTTCGCGCATGTCGCCCAGCACCAGCCAGCGCTGGCCAGAAGCCTCCGCCAACACATCGATGGCCGCGTCCAGTGATCCCGGGTTGGCGTTGTAGCTGTCATCGATCAGCAGCGCGCCATCGCCAAGGCGGTGGGTGACGAGGCGCCCTGAGACCGGCGCTGACTGCGCCAGGCCTGCGCGGACTTGCTCGAGGTCGGCCCCCACCGCCAGCGCCATCGTTGCAGCGGCCAGCGCGTTGCGCACGTTGTGCCGACCCGGCAACGGCAAGGACACTTCGACCTCGCCGATGGGGGTGGACAGCACGAATTGCACGCCGGCCATGCTGGCGTGGATTTCACTTGCCGTTACATCGGCATGGGCGTCCAAACCGAAACGCAGGGTGCGACAACCATGGACGCGCTCGGCAAAATACAGTGCGAACGCGTCATCGGCATTGACCACGGCCACGCCATCCTCCGGCAAGGCGTCGTAGATCGCACCCTTGGTCTCGGCCACGCCTTGCAGGCTGCCCATGCGCTCCAGGTGCGCCGCTGCGACATTGTTGACCAACGCCACGTCCGGACGCGCGATCGCCGTGAGGTAGGCGATATCGCCCGGCTTGCCGGCGCCCATTTCGTACACCGCGTAGCGCGCCATCTCCGGCGCGTCCAACACAGCCAGCGGCAGGCCGATCTCGTTGTTGCGGTTGCCGGGATTGGCGTAGGCACCACCGAGTTCGCGAAGGATCGAATGCAGCAGGGTCTTGACCGTGGTCTTGCCATTGCTGCCGGTGATCGCCAGCACGCGGGTGGCGCGCTCGCGTTGCACCGCGGCGGCGAACTCGCCGAGCGCACGCTCGGTGTTCCCCACCACCACCTGCGGAATCGCGACATCCACCTCATGCGCGACCAGTGCGGCCACGCAGCCGCCCGCCGCCGCCGCCGCGACATGCGCATGGCCATCGAACTGTTCGCCCTTCAGTGCCACGAACAGCGGCGCCCCGTCCGAAGGCAGCGCGCGGGTGTCGGTGGCCACGGCATTGATCGAACGGTCCACGCCGATCAAGCGACCGCCGGTCGCCTGCGCGAGCCATGAGAGCGGGCGCGGCTTCATGCGTGCCTCCGCAGGCAGTCGCGCGCCACTGCGGCATCTTCGAACGGGTGCTTGATGCCGGCCACGTCCTGATACGGCTCATGGCCCTTGCCGGCGATCAGCACCACATCGTCGCCACCCGCAGCGGCGATGGCGTTTGCAATTGCGGCGGCACGATCACGCTGCACGGTCACGCCCTCCCCGCCGGCAAAGCCTGCGAGGATGTCGGCGACGATTGCGTCGCCGTCCTCGTGGCGAGGGTTGTCGTCGGTGACGATGACGCGATCGGCCAAGCGCTCGGCAATCGCCGCCATCTGCGGGCGCTTGCCGGTGTCGCGCTCGCCACCGCAGCCGAACACGCAGGTCAACGTGCCGACCGTATGCGCACGCAGCGAGGCCAACGCCTGTTCAAGGGCATCCGGCGTGTGCGCGTAATCCACCACCACCAGCGGCAACCCGGCCTCGCCACCCAGGCGATTCATGCGGCCGTCGACCGGCGAAAGTTCCGACAGGGTTTGCGCAATCAGTGCCGGCGCCATGCCCATGGCGAACAGCGTGGTCGCCACGCCGAGCAGGTTGTCGACGTTGAAGCGGCCCAGCAGCATCGAACGCACGGGATGCGCTTGGCCACCGGCGTGGAGCATGAAGGCGATGCCGGCGCCGTCGAGCACCAAGCCCTCTGCGATCACGTCCGCCCCGGCCGCGCCGCGCGATGAGAACCCGAGCGCGCGAACCTTGCCCGTAACCGCCGCATGCAACTCGCGGCCGAACGCATCATCCATGTTCACTGCCGCGGCGCGCAGTCCCGGCAAATGGAACAGCCTGGACTTGGCGGCACCGTAATGCGCCATGTCGCCGTGGTAATCGAGGTGGTCGCGGGTCAGGTTGGTGAACACGGCGACATCGAAGTGCACGCCATCGACGCGGCCCTGGTCGAGCGCATGCGAGGACACTTCCATCGCCACCGCAGCCGCGCCTTCGTCGCGCAACTCAGCCAGCAAGGCATGCAGGCGCAGCACCAGCGGGGTGGTGAATCCGGTCGGCATCGTGTTCGGCCAGATGCCGGCGCCGAGCGTGCCGATGGTGCCGACCCTCTGCCCTCGCAGCGTCCACGCCTGCGCCAGCAACTGCACGGTTGAGGTCTTGCCATTGGTCCCGGTGACGCCAACCATCGCCAAGCCGGCGCTGGGATGCCCATGGAAGGCATCGGCCATCGTCCCCATGCGCGCACGCAGGCCCGGCACCGCGATGGCGTCTGCAGGGGCAGGCAGGGCGTCGGGCGCCGGTGGTTCGTACAGGATCGCGGCGGCACCTTCGGCGCGCACCTGGTCGCAGAACGTCAACCCATGGGTGCCGAACCCGCCAATCGCAACGAAGGCATCACCCGGCTTGAGCTCACGGCTGTCCTGCACCAGCCCGGTGATGGCCAACTCAGCCGACAACCCTTCCAGCTCCGGCAGCAATTCGCCCAGAAGCATCGATCGGGTCATGGTGCCCTCCCCGCAGCGGAAGCCGCAGCAGTGGCGGGCGTCGCTGGCGCGGCGCGACCTTGCGCTCGCAGGCGCTTGGCATCGGCCTCGGCCTGTGCCGCAAGCCATGCCGGGAGGTCGTCGGGCGGCACGTCCATGAGCCGCAGCGCACCTTCCATCACGTTGTGGAACACCGGCGCTGCGACCACGCCGCCGTAGTAGCTGCCGCGCGCCGGATCGGGATCGTTGACTGCGACCACCATGGCAAAACGCGGATGGTCCACCGGCACCAAGCCGGCGAAATACCCGATGTAACGCCGTGAATAACCGCCCCCACTGGCCTTGCGCGAGGTGCCGGTCTTGCCGGCGACGTGGTAACCGAGGATGGCCGCGCGGATCGCGGTGCCGCCCGTCTCGGTGACGGTCTGCATCATGCGCAGCACTTCGGCTGCAACCTTGGGGTCCAGCACCCGCCGTGCCGGCTTGTTCTCGCCCCGGATGAAGCTCGGCTGGTGCAGCAGGCCACCATTGCCGAGCGCGGCATACGCCATGGCGATCTGCAACGGTGTTACCGACAGCCCGTAGCCATAGCTCATGGTCTGCTTGGTGGTGCCGCTCCAACGCGCGGGCTGTGGAAACAGGCCCGCCGCTTCGCCCGGAAAGCCGCTGCCGGTGCTCCTGCCGTAGCCGAAGCGACGCAGGAAATCATCGAATTGGACATCGGTCAGGCGCCTGGCGATCAGGGCCGCACCGACGTTGGAACTCTTGCGGATCACCCCGGTGGTGTCGAGCACGCCGTAGTTGTGGGTGTCGGTGGTCCGGTACTTGCCGTTTGCAATCCAGCCTGGGCTGGTGTTGAACAGCGTTCCCGGCGTGATCACGCCGGCTTCCAGCGCCGCCGCCACGGTCAGCGGCTTCATCGTCGACCCCGGCTCGAGCAGGTCGGTGACAGCGCGGTTGCGGTGGGCATCCCGCGGCGCGCTTCCCACCGCATTCGGATTGAAGGTCGGCAGGTTGGCCATCGCCAGCACTTCACCGGTGTGGACGTCGAGCACCACCGCCGAGCCACTGCTGGCGCCGGTTTCGACGATGGCATTGCGCAGCTCACGATGGGTCAGGTACTGGATGCGCCGGTCGATGCTCAGGGTCAAGTCATGCCCGGGCTGCGCTGCGTGGACCAAGTCGACGTTTTCGACGATCCTTCCGGCACGGTCACGGATGACGCGCTTGACGCCAGGTTTGCCACTCAGCCAGTCGTCGAACGCCAGCTCCAGCCCTTCCTGGCCGCGATCGTCGACGTCGGTGAACCCCAGAATCTGCGCCAGTGCCTCGCCCTGTGGGTAGAAACGGCGGTATTCACGCTGGCTGAACACGCCGGGGATACCGAGCGCAAGGATACGCGCCGCCTCGTCCGGGTTCATGCGCCGCCTGAGGAATACGAATTCCTTGTCGGCGCGCGCACTCAGGCGATTGGCCAGCTCGTCGCGGGCAATACCCAGCGCATCAGCCAGTTCGGGAAGCCGCTCCGGCGCCGCGAGCAGTTCCTTAGGGTTGGCCCAGACCGATTCCACCGGCGAGGAAATCGCCAGCGGCTCGCCGTTGCGGTCGGTGATCATGCCGCGCGAAGCCACGATCGGAATCTCGCGCAGGAAGCGTGCATCGCCCTGTTGCTGGTAGAACGCATGGTTGATGACCTGCAGGTCCAATGCGCGCGCCAGCAGCGCCATCGAACCAAGGGCCAGAAATCCAGCAACCAGCAACATCCGCCGACGCAAGTCGAAAGCCATCGGGTACCCGCGCACGGCGCGCGCTCGGCGATCCCCGCCACCGAGCCAACGCAGGCGCTTGCCGAAACGCGTCATCATCGCCGCAGCACCACCACATCTTCGGTGCGCGGATACAGCATGCCCAACTTCGCGGTCGCCACCTGATTGATGCGGCCGCTTTCCGCCCATGTCGCCTGTTCGAGCTGGAGTCGCCCGAACTCGATGTTCAGTTCATCGCGCGTTTTCTCCAGCCGGGTCAGGTCGATGAACGCCTGCCGATGCTCGTGGCGATCGCGGACGATCAACAGCGCAGTGGCCACGTTGGCGCAAACCAGCAGCGTCAGGAGCAACATGCGCATCATGCGGCGACCCCCGGCCCCGCGACCGGCAGCTTGCTGGCCACCCGCAACACCGCGCTGCGCGCGCGCGGATTGGCCGCAAGCTCCGCCTCGCCTGCTTTCTGCGCGCCACCGATCAAGGCCAGCACCGGCGTGAACGCGACTTGGACCGGCATCCGCCGATTCGCCGGCGGAGCCTTGGCATGACGGGCCATGAATTGCTTGACGATGCGGTCTTCCAGCGAGTGGAAGCTGATCACCGCCAATCGACCTTCCGGCTTCAGCCGTGCCAGCGCCGCGTCGAGGCCGGATTCGAGGTCGGCCAGTTCACGATTGATATGGATGCGAATGGCCTGGAAGCTGCGCGTCGCCGGATGGGTCTTGCTGGCGCCACGCGGCAGCACCGAGGCGATCAGGCTGGCCAATTGGGCAGTTCGCCGTAGCGGCGCTTCTTCGCGCTGCGCCACGATGGCGCGTGCGATCCTGCGGCTCTGGCGCTCCTCGCCGTAGCGCCACAGCACATCGGCAATCTCTTTTTCCGACGCGCGTTGCAACCAATCGGCGGCACTCTCGCCGGAGTCCGGGTCCATCCGCATGTCCAGCGGTCCATCCTTGGCGAACGAGAACCCACGCTCGGCCACATCCAACTGCGGCGAAGACACGCCCAGATCAAGCAGCACGCCATCGAGGCCGTCGGCTCCCGCCCATTCCGCCAAGCCCGCGAAGCTGCCGCGCCGCCATTGCAGGCGCACGTCAGCCGCCGCCATCCGGGTGGCCACCGCGATCGCTTCCGGGTCCTTGTCCATCACCAGCAGCCGTCCCTTCGGACCCAGCCGCTGCAGGATGCCGCGGGCATGTCCGCCACGCCCGAAGGTGCCGTCGAGATAGATCCCGTCCTGTTTCACCGCCAGCCCGTCCATGACCTCCGCGAACATCACCGGCAGGTGGGCGGACGTGGCGTCCGCGCCACCGCCGCTCATGGATTGAAGCCCTCGAGCTCGTCACCCAGGTCCTCATCCCCCAGTGCCTGCTGGGCAAGGGCCATGTGGTCGGCCTCACTCATCAGCTGGAACTTGTCCCCCATCCCCACCAGCACCGCACGGCGATCGATCCCCGCCACCTTGCGATGGCTGGCAGGAATCGAAATCCGCCCATTTCCGTCCAATTCGACGATTTCCGCCGCACCCACCAACTTCAACTGCAGCACGCGATGCGCACGCTTGGTCTTCGACAGCGCGTTGACGCGATCACGCACCGGCTCCCATGCCGGGTACGGGTAGATGTAGAGCCCGGTGCTTTCGAAGGCGTCATAGGTGATGACGAGGCGATTCCCGCACACGGACGCAACTTGCTCGCGGAAGGCGGTCGGGATCGCCAGCCGGCCCTTGTCGTCGATGGTGATGGCGGTTTCGCCCTGAAACATGCTGCCCAGTCGTCCCGGTTCGGTCGATGCGGGTGGATCGATTCACGCGAAGGAAAACCACAAATTCCCCGGTTTCCCCACGTATCTCCACATTAGGCAGCGACCGAAGCACTGTCAACAAGTTTCGACGTGTTTTTCTTTTGTCCGGTCAAGGACTTGCAGTAAACTTCAAGAAGTTACTCAAGGCTTATCCACAAGCTAATGTTTCGTCTCAAATTTTGAGATTTGAACCGCGCGCACGACGGCGCCCGCCCAAGGCTCAGTCGTCACGCGGCCGTGCTGCACCGCACAAATCAAGGCCCCATTCATCGCGCACAATCGCCGCATGTGCCTGGTCGGAATCGGTTGGAACACTCACCCACGCTGGCGGCTGGTCATGGCCGGCAACCGCGATGAATGGCATGCCAGACCGACCGCGGACCTGGCCGCCTGGACCGACCTGCCCATCCTTGCCGGCCGCGACCTGCGCTCGGGCGGGACCTGGATGGGCCTGGGCCCGCAAGGACGCGTCGCGGTGGTCACCAATGTCCGCGACGGCCTGCCTGCTCCCTTCCATGGCCCCTCGCGCGGCGCCCTGCCAACCGACTTCCTCGTTGGATCCGCCGCTGCCGACGCCTGTGCGGAAGCCATTGCGCGCCACGCCGAGGCCTATGCACCCTTCAATCTGGTGCTGGCGGATGCAACGACTTGCGCCCACGTGGGCAACCATCCCGCGCACGGCATGCGACCGATCACGCCCGGCGTGCACGCCATTTCCAATGGCCCCTTCGATGCCCCATGGCCAAAGACACAGCGCTTGCAGGCGGTGCTGCGGGATTGGGCCCGCCGTGGAGCCACGTCGCTTGACCCGTTGTGGGATGCGCTGGCCGACGCGCGGATCGCCGATGACGATGCACTGCCGCAAACCGGCATTCCGCGCGACATGGAACGGCACCTTTCCTCGGCCTTCGTCGTCGGTCAGGACTACGGCACCCGCGCCAGCACCCTGGTGCTGGTCGATCACGGCGGCAACGGCACGATCATCGAGCGCCGTTTCGGGCCGAATGGCGTGTTCCTGGGCGAAACCACGCTGGAATGCGGCGATTGAGCTTGCCGCCACGCGCAGGCCGTACAATGGACGCGACGGAGTCGGCCAGGCAATCGCGTCACCGAGCAACCGGTGCCGAGGAAAGTCCGGGCTCCACAGGGTACGGTGCCAGGTAACGCCTGGGCGGCGCGAGCCGACGGAAAGTGCAACAGAAAGATACCGCCGACGGTCCTTCGGGATGCGGGCAAGGGTGAAATGGTGCGGTAAGAGCGCACCGCGAGTCTGGCAACAGACCGGCACGGCAAACCCCACCGGGAGCAAGACCAAATAGGGAGGCGGTGATGCGACCCGCGGAGCCTCCGGGTAGGTTGCTTGAGCGTACGGGTGACCGTGCGCCTAGAGGAATGATTGCCACGGTGCGCAAGCACCGCACAGAACCCGGCTTATCGGCCGGCTCCGTCGCCAGCTTCAATCGTGCTCGGCACGATTGAAGCTCCCAACGTTTGCTACGCAAACGTCGGGCCCCAGGCCCTTTCCCTCCACACGCCCCATTCAAGCCTGGGTCGCGAATCCCCCAAAATTTCGCATCCCCCGCAAGCCTGTCGAATTTCGATGCCTCCATTCGTCGTACAGGCATTCCACGATCGGAGACGCCGATGTCCACGCCCGCGCTGCGCCTGTACGCCCATCCGTTCTCATCCTATTGCCAGAAGGTGCTGACGGCGCTGTACGAGAACGCTACGCCGTTCGACTATCGCAATCTGGAAATCGCACAAAACAGTACCGAACTGGCAGCGTTGTGGCCGATGAAGCGCTTCCCGGTGTTGGTGGATGGGTCGCGCACGGTGCTCGAGGCCAGCTGCATCATCGAGTATCTGCAGGTGCACCATCCCGGGCCCACGACCTTGATCCCACCAGACGCAGAAGCCGCGCTGGACGTACGGATGCTGGATCGTTTCTTCGACAACTACATCTCCACGCCGCAGCAGAAGGTGGTGTTCGACCGCCTGTGTGCCGAGGCCAACCGCGACCCCCACGGCGTCGACAAGGCGCGCGCGATGCTGGAGACCGCGTATGCTTGGCTGGATGCGCACATGACCGGACGCGAATGGGCAGCGAGCGATGCGTTCTCGATGGCCGATTGCGGTGCAGCACCGTTCTTGTTCTATGCGGACTGGACGCACGCCATCGACCCGCGTTTCACCCGCGTGCATGCCTATCGCCAACGCCTGCTTGCGCGCCCCGCATTCAAGCGGGCAGTGGATGAAGCACGTCCGTTCCGCAGCCATTTCCCGCTCGGTGCGCCAGACCGCGATTGAGGACCACCGGACGGATCGGCAATTCCCTGGGCGCTTTGTTCAATCCGAGCCGTACAAAGCCTTGCGCGGCGCACCCGACAGCTCCGCGGCCAGCTTGGCGGCGGTCGATGGCGGCAAGTGCTGGCTGAGTTTGGCGTACAGGCGACGGCCTTCGATGATCCTGGCGTCAGCATCATCCTCGGCCCCGTGCACCAGCAGCACGAATTCGCCCTTGCGTTGGTCGGGATCGGTTTCGACCCTGGCCTGCAATTCGGCCAAGCGACCGTCCAGCACGGTCTCGAACAGCTTGGTCAACTCACGCGCCAGCACCGCGCGGCGCCCTGCGCCAAACAGCTGCACCATGTCGGCCAGGGTGTCGTCGATGCGGTGCGAGGATTCGTAGAAAATCAGTGTCCGCGATTCAGCCGCCAATCCCTGCAAGCGCTCGCGACGGGCGTTGCCCTTGGCCGGCAGGAAGCCCTCGAAGACGAAACGGTCGCTGGGCAGGCCGGCCACGCTGAGCGCGGCGATCAAGGCACTGGCGCCGGGCACCGGACTGACCCGGACGCCGGCGACGCGTGCCGCGTGCACCAGCCGGAAGCCAGGATCGGACACCAGCGGCGTGCCCGCATCGGAGACCAATGCCATCGATTCGCCGGCCAGCAGGCGAGCGACGATCCTGGCCGCAATGGCGTCCTCGTTGTGTTCGTGCAGCGCCAGCAAGGGCGTGGAAATCCCGAAATGGGCCAGCAGTTGCCCACTGCGACGGGTGTCCTCGGCGCAGATCGCGGCCACGCCGCGCAGGGTGTCCAACGCACGCGGCCCGATATCCCCGAGGTTGCCGATCGGGGTGGCGACCACGTAAAGCGTTCCGGTCCCATCCATGCCTGCATCCGTCCACGCGGTTAGAATCCCCTTCAGTTTATCGACAGGCGTCCAAGACCGTGGCCTTGATGCGATCACTTCCCCTGATCCTGACGTTGGCGCTGGCCGGCTGCTCCGGTGTTTCCAACGTCTCGCGCACGCCCGTGGCCCATGCGTACTCCGGCGCGTTTTCAGAAGCGCGGGCACTCGCCGCAAATCACGCTGGCCTCAGCGGGCAGGCCCGCCGCGACAATGGCGCGGCGATCGACCGCCTGCTCGCCCAGCTGGATGACACCAGCCTTTCGCGGGATGCAGCCCAGCTTCCGGCAGGCGATCCGCTGTACAACTTCGCCGGTCGCGCCTTGCTGCGTCGTGGGCTGCCGCTGCCGCATGCCTTCGACCGTGGAGACACCAGCTTCGGCGACGCCGGACGACCGCCCGCAGCTGGCGATGGCTACCGCCCTCCCCTGCGGGTTGGCCTGCTGCTGCCGATGTCTGGCAGCCAGGCAGCGGTCGCAGCGGCAGTCCGAGATGGCTACTTGACCGGCTATTACGGCGAATCGCGCCGACGTCCGACCCTGCATTTCTACGACACCAGTGGCGGGGCCGCTGCCGCGATCGCCCGCGCAGAAGCGGATGGCAATGACCTGTTGGTCGGACCGCTGTCGCGCGAGGATGTGGATGCGGCATTTGCCGACGACACGCCGGATGTTCCGCTGCTGGCACTCAATCGCGGCAGCAAGACGCCGCCGCCAGGCAGCGCAGCATTCTCGCTGTCGCCAGAAGATGAGGGCGTCAGCCTCGCCCAAGCGCTGGTCGATCGCGGCAGTCACGCCGTGCTGATCGTCGCGGGCAGCGAGGAGGTGCAGCGGCGCACCGCAGAGGCGGCCAAGGCGGCGCTGGAACGCCGGGGCGTTCGCATCATCGGCAGCCTCGGCTACAGCGCGCAGATGACCGATGCGCTGAAGGCACAGGCCGGTGCGTCGCCAGATGCCGTGCTGTTGGTCCTGAAAGGCGCACAGGCACGCACGCTGGCCCCGCAATTGGCAGCGGCTGGCCTGTCCGGATTGCCGCGACTGGCCAGCTCGCAGATCGTCAGCGGCACGGGTAAACCGACCGAAGATGCCGTGCTGGATGGCATCATCTTCCCGACCGAGACTTGGCTGGTACAGCGCGTGCACGGCCTGCCCGCGCAATCCAACGCAGCGGCGCAGGCGCGCACCGCCAAGGGCCCGGCCGCACGGCTGTTCGCCTTCGGCTATGACGCCTGGTTGCTGACCGGCCATCTGGAGCAATTGGCACTGCAACCCAACACCAGTGTGGCCGGTGCCACCGGCCGACTGAGCTTGGACGGCTTCGGCAATATCCTGCGTCGTCCGAGCTGGTCGCAGTTCACCGGCGGCGTCCCGGTGCCGCTGGGCGATGGCGCACGCTGAGCCGAATCGACAACTCCGCGGCGCGGCCAGCGAAGACGCCGCGCTCGATTTCCTGCGAGCACAGGGGCTGCGACTGCTGGCGCGCAATGTGCAGATGCGTGGCGGCGAACTGGATCTGGTGATGCAAGACGGCGACAGCGTGGTGTTTGTCGAAGTGCGCTACCGAGAACATGCTGCCTTCGGTGGCGGCGCGGCCTCGGTGGATGCCGGCAAGCGCCGCAAACTGGTGCGTGCGGCGCTGTTGTTCCTCGCCCGCAATTCCGGTTACGCCAACGCACCATGCCGGTTCGACGTGATCGCGGCCAGCGGCGATCCTGCCGCACCGAAAATCACATGGCTGCGCGATGCGTTCCGTGCCGACGAGTGCTGACATGCCATCGCCGCCTTCGTTACCGGCCCCATTGATGCACGAACTCGCGGCCCTGCTCGGCGCGGGTTGGCGCACCGATGCGGCCGCGTGCGAAGCCCTTGCCAGCGACGATTCTCGCCGCCACGCCCTGCCGGCAGCAGTGGCATTGCCGCAGGACCGTGCGCAGGTGCAGGCCATCGTGCGCGCCTGCCGCCGTCATCGCGTGCCGATCGTGGCGCGTGGCGCCGGCACCGCCACCACCGGCGCGGCGGTGCCCGCCGCAGGCGGCGTGGTGCTGTCCTTCACGCGCATGAACCGCATCCTCGCCATCCGTGCCGACGACCGCTGCGCCGTGGTGGAACCGGGCGTGCTCAACGCTGAACTGCAGCAGGCCCTGCAGCCGCATGGCCTGTTCTGGCCACCGGATCCGTCCAGTTTCGAGACCTGCAGCATTGGTGGCAACCTCGCCACCAATGCCGGCGGCCCGCGTGCGGTGAAGTACGGCGCCACCCGCGACAACGTGCTCGGCCTGGTCGCCGTCACCGGTGCCGGTGCGCTGATCCATGTGGGTGGTGCTTATACGAAGTGTTCCTCCGGATACGACCTCACCCGCCTGTTGATCGGCAGCGAAGGCACGTTGGCGCTGATCGTGGAGGCCACGTTGAAGCTCGCGCCATGCCCGCAGGCGCAAGCCGGGCTGCGGGCGTTCTATCGCGACGCCAGCGCCGCCGCCGCGGCGGTGTCGCGGCTGATGGCGCAGCCCGTCGTGCCGGCGATGCTGGAGTTCCTGGACCGGCGCAGCCTCGAATTGCTGCGGCAGAACGGCAGCGAGGTTCCCGATGCCGGCGCGATGTTGCTGATCGAGGCCGACGGCAGCCACGAGGCTCTGCCCGACATCCTTGCCGCGCTCGGTGCCGCCGCCGATGGCGACGGCCTGCTGGACATGGACGTGGCGACCGACGGCACCGCCCGCGACCGGCTCTGGGCCGCGCGTCGCGCGCTCTCGCCGGCCCTGCGCAGCATTGCACCGGGCAAGATCAACGAGGACGTGGTGGTGCCGGTGTCGCAAATCCCGGCCCTGGTGGCGGGCGTGGAAGCGCTGGCAGAGGAATTCGCCCTGCCCATCGTCAGCTTCGGGCACGCCGGCAACGGCAACCTGCACGTCAACATCCTCTATCACCCGGACGATGCCGACGAAACCGCGCGTGCGCAGGCGGCGCTGCCGCGCATTTTCGGATTGGCGCTGGCGCTGGGCGGCGCGCTGTCGGGCGAACACGGCATCGGCCTATCCAAGCGCGACTTCATGACGTGCGCTTTCGATCCGGCCACTTTGGCGACGATGCGCGCGGTCAAAGCCGCGTTCGATCCGGACGGCATCTTCAATCCGGGCAAGTTGTTGCCGGATTCGGCCTGATCCAAGCCCTCCAGCGATGACTTCTGGCCGATTGCCGCGCGACCGGAAACACCCACAATCGACTTTTCCATCCTGCGCGAGCACGGCCATGCTTCCCCGGATCCTGGTGTCGGTCCTGTTGGCACTGCCGCTGGCCACCAGCAGACCTGCGCAGGCACAGACACAAGCCAACAGCTTCGACCCGCAGACCCTGTTCGCACCGCTGCAACTGCCCAACCCCGCCACCGCGATCCGCGATGGCGCCGGTCGCCCCGGCAGCGCGTTCTGGCAGAACCGTGCCGATTATTCGATCAGCGCGCGCATCGATCCGGCCACCCGCAGCCTGCACGGCGATGTCACCATCACCTACACCAACCACAGCCCGGATGCGCTGGATGTGCTGTGGCTGCAGCTCGACCAGAACGCCTACCGCCCCGACTCGCGCGGCGCGCTGACCTCCCCCCGGCCGAAGAAACCGGGCATGTCCACCGACGGCTATCAGCTCGACGCCATCGAGATTGACGGCAAGCCCGTTCACTATCTCGTGGACGACACCCGCCTGCGCGTCGACCTGCCTACCGCACTGCGCGGCCACGGCGGCCAGCTCAAGTTGCACATCGCCTATCACTACACCGTGCCCGGCACCTGGGGCGGGCGCACCGCGATTACCCCGACCAGGAATGGCGAGATCTACGAGATCGCGCAGTGGTATCCGCGGATGGCGGTGTACGACGACCTGCGCGGATGGGACACCCTGCCCTACCTCGGCTCGGAGTTCTATCTCGAATACGGCACGATTGATTATTCGGTGACGGTGCCGTGGAACTGGATCGTGGCCGGTTCCGGCGAATTGATGAATCCCGCCGAGGTGCTCACCGCCGAGCAGCGCCAGCGCCTCGCGCAGGCCGCGCAAAGTGACGCGACCGTCTATATCCGCAAGCCAGAAGAAGTGGACGATCCGGCCTCGCGCCCAACCCGCACGGGCACCCAAACCTGGCGCTTCCACATGAGCCCGACCCGCGACGTGGCCTTCGCCGCCTCGCCCGCCTTCGTTTGGGACGCCGCGCGGGTCAACCTGCCGGACGGCAAGCACGCACTGGCGATGTCGGTGTACCCGGCCGAAGCCGTGGGCCAGGACAAGTGGGACCGCTCCACCGAATACCTGAAGGGTGCGCTCGAACATTTCTCCTCGACGTGGGCGCCCTACCCGTGGCCGGTGGCGATCAACCTCGGTGGCCACGGCGCCGGCATGGAATACCCGGGGATCGTGTTCGACGGGTACGAAGACGGCGGCAAGTTCCTGTTCTGGATCACCGCCCACGAGATCGGCCACACCTGGTTCCCGATGATGGTCGGCTCCAACGAACGCCGCGAAGCCTTCATGGACGAGGCCTTCAACACCTTCATCGACGTCTACGCGCAGGACGCCTTCAACCACGGCGAATACGCGCCCAAACGCGACGGCGAATATGCGCCCGGCGGCGGCAATCCGGTCGATGAAATCCTGCCGCTGCTGGCCGACGCCAACGCGCCGACGCTGATGGCCTTGCCCGACACCATCAGCGAGAAATATCGCCACCCGCTGACCTATTTCAAGGGCGCGCTCGGGCTGGTGCTGCTGCGCGAGCAGATCCTTGGCCCGGAGCGTTTCGACCCGGCCTTCCGCGCCTACATCGCCACCTGGAAATGGCGGCACCCGACCGCATCGGATTTCTTCCGCTTCATGGAAAGCGCCGCCGGCGAGGATCTGTCGTGGTGGTGGCGCGGCTGGTATTTCAACAACTGGCAGCTCGACATGGGCATCACCAGTGCCGGCTATGTCGACAATGACCCGATCAAAGGCATCAAGGTGCAACTGCTGAGTCGGCAGAAGCTGGTGATGCCGGCCACCTTGCGGATTGCCTTTGCCGATGGCAGCCAGCGCGACATCCGGGTGCCGGTGGAAGCCTGGCGCTACGGCGGCACGCCTTCGATCACCATCGACAGCACCCAATTCGCCATCCGGCTGACCATCGACCCCGACCACACGCTGCCGGATGCCGATCGCAGCAACAATGACTTCCTGCTGCCCGCACGGAGTTAGAGTATCGCCGACGACGATCGGCTTCGCCGCCAAGCCCTTGCAGAGGATCATCACGATCATGCGCACACATCATTTCGTCTCACTCCTACTCTTTCTGCTTGCCCTCAATCCTGGACCGACCCAGGCCCAGGCCCCCACCGCCCCCCCCGCACGCGCCTATCGGGTCCTGCTGGTGGGCAACGACATGACTTACACCAACAACCTGCCCGCCCTGCTGCGCGCGGTGGGCACGGCGCAAGGAACCCCGATCATTACCGAAACCTTCGCCGCACCGGGCGGAACCCTCAGCGACCGCCTCGACGACGGCCATGCCTCCGCTGCGTTGGGGCAAAACCGCTATGACGCCATCGTCCTGCAGGAGCAGGGAGGCAAGCTTGCGGCCTGCATGGCCAAGGCACAGCGTAATGCACCTTGCACCGCCAGCCTCCGTGCCTACAGGGCCTTCGCGAATCTGGCGCGCACGCAAAACGCAAAGGTCCTTGTGTTTTCCTCCTGGGGACCGGACCGCAGGTGGAATGCGCGCCTTGGCTACAGCGCCCGCAACGTTGCCGAACAGGTCGGAGGCTCGATATTCAACGCCGCTGGAGCACTTGATTCCTTTCGCAAGGCCCAGCCCGGAAGCAATCCCCTCCCGGATGGGCAGCACCCCAATATCCAGGCTTCGCTGCTGCTGGCGTTGACGCTGTACCGCGACATCACAGGCAACGTGCCCACCGCCAGAGACCTCCAGATCACTGCGCCGCTGCTGCCTTTCAATGCAGCAGTAGCAGCGGATCGTCCAATCGAAGCACAACCCGGGTTGGCGGGCGACGGCAAAGTGACCGTGGTTCCGGCTGCCTTGATCGCCCCCTTGCTGCAAGCATTGCCCAAAGCGAGGCCGGATGGAGCATCGGGGGACGAGGAAGAAGACGAAGAAGAGTAGTCAGGTTGGCCGCTGGGCGTCGCGAAACCCGATGCCCCTTCCCGCCGAGCCATCCGGGCACTCCAACCCCGGATGCAACGTCGTCAAACCGTGCCGTCAGCGGCTGCCGCCTCATCCTTGGCCCCCCAGACCCATTCGATTCGTGCGACCGCCGAGGCCCATGCGGATGCCGCGGTAGGCTCGGCGGCTGGGGCCTGTCTGCATTGATGATGCGTCACCCCACTCCTCATCGTCCGCGACCTGCGCCCGGCGATGAGGCTACGCGGATTCCCCCAGTTCGCCCGGGACTCGCCCAGAGGGTTACTGTCTTCTTTCGGACGGCTTGGCGGCGGTCTCGCCGAAATGCACGTAACCGGCACTTGGAGGCAACCAAGTTTCACCTTGGCTGGATCTGACGATGACGCGACACCCCTCGGTGACCTGGCCAATCCGCTTCACCGGCGTCCCGATGTCCCTCGCGATGGCTTCCACCTGTGCCCGATGCACGGCCTGAGCGCAGAAACACAATTCGTAATCATCACCACCCGTGGCCTGCAGCTGCCGTCGGGTGCCGAGGTCAAACGCCGCATCCAATGCGGCCGACGCAGGCAGCGCCTCCAGTTGCAACTCGGCTCCAACGCCGCTGGCATCGCACACATGCGCCAGGTCGGCCAGCAACCCATCCGACACATCGATGCAGGCCGACGCGATCCCGCACAACGCGCGACCCAATTCGAGCCGTGGCGTTGGACGATCCAGCCGCGCACGCAGGGCCAAGTCAATCGGCGCATTGGCCTGCCATTGCGCCAACGCGGCGGCAGCATCGCCGAGCGTGCCGCTGACCCAAATGTCGTCCCCGGCACGCGCACCATCCCGGCGCAGCGCCTGTCCCGGCCCGATGAAGCCAAGTGCGGCGACACTGATTGACAACGGACCGCGGGTGGTGTCGCCACCCACGATGGCCACGTCATGCCGCTGCGCCATTGTCAGGAAACCGTCCAGGAACCCGTCTACGAAACCTGCCTCCGCTTCGGGCAGGGACAGCGACAAGGTGCACCAGGCCGGGCGTGCGCCCATCGCGGCAAGGTCGGAAAGATTGACTGCCAGCGCCTTCCAGCCGATATCGAAGGGCGCGGTTTCCTCCGGGAAGTGCACCCCGCAATTGAGCGTATCGGTGGTCACCGCCAGCTGCATGCCGGCCGGCGGACTCAACAGTGCGCAGTCATCCCCGATGCCGAGGACCACATCCTCGCGCAAGCCAGCCCGTTGCCGGATGCGTGCAATCAGGTCGAATTCAAGCATCCGGCCTTATCCGGCAGCCTTGCCTGCAAGCGCCAACGCGCGAAGCCGTGTCATGGCTGCGCCTCGAGCCTGCGCAGCGCGGCGGCGGCCTTGTCCAGCACGCCATTGACATAGGTGTGCCCATGTTCGGCACCGAAGCGCTTGGTCGCCGCGATGGCCTCGTTGATGACGACCCGATAGGGGATGTCGGGCCGATAGACCAACTCATAGGCGGCGATGCGCAAGGCAGCACGCTCGACCGGGTCCACCTCCTCCACCGTGCGGTCGATGTAGGTCGCAAGCGCACCATCGAGTTCGTCGGCATGGCGCAGCACGCCGCGTACGAGATCCTCGAAATACTCGAGATCGGCTTCTTCGTGCGCCTGCTCGTGCGCGAACTGCGCGATCAGTGCACGCACGTCACCGCCGCTGATCTGCCAGGCATAGATAGCCTGCAGCGCACGCCGGCGCGAACGCGAACGCGCCGCCGGATTGATCCCGTCCTTGCGATGTTTGTTCATCTGTCGGCTCCCATCGCCACAGTGTAAGCCGCGGCCATCAGCGCAGCCCGGCCGCGAGCTTGCGCTGCAGGTCCACGATCTCGATCGCGGCGAGTACGGCTTCCTCGCCCTTGTTGCCGTGGGCACCCCCGGCACGCGCCAGCGCATCCTCCATGCGCTCGACCGCCAGCACACCATTCAGCACCGGCACCCCGGTCTCCAGCGCCACCTGCATCAGGCCCTGCGCCGCGCCATCGGCCACTTCCTCGTAGTGTCGGGTGTCGCCGCGCACCACACAGCCCAAGGCGATGATCGCAGTGTGCTGGCCTGCCCGCGCCAGGTCGCGCGCCACCAGCGGAAGCTCCCACACGCCTGGCACACGGACCACGTCCACCGCAACCTCTGCCACGCCATTGGCGTGCAACGCCGCACGCGCACCTTCGACCAGCGCATCGACCACGCGCGGATGCCAACGGCTCGCGAGGATCGCGTAGCGGGTATCCGAATGGACGCGCAGATCGCCTTCGTAGTTCGGCATGGGCATCAGGCCGGATTGGGGTCGACCAGTTTAGCGCGGCAGCACTTCCACGTAGTCCACCACTTCCAGCCCGTAACCGGCCAGCCCGACCTGGCGCCGCGGGGTGCCAAGCACGCGCAGTCTGTGTGCACCCAGGTCCGCCAGGATCTGTGCACCGGCCCCCGTGCGTCGCCATTGTGCCAGCGTGCCTGTCTTGTTCACGGTGGGCGCCGGTTGCTCGCGGATACGTGCCAAGGTCGTCTCGGCGTCGGGGGCATCGCCCAGCAGCACCAGCACGCCGGTGCCTTCAGCGGCGATCATCGCCAACACATCGCCGGTCAATGGCCCGAAATCCTGGCGTCGCCAATGCAGCGCGTCGGCCAGCGGATTCTGCGCCTGCACGCGCACCAGCAATGGCTCGGCCGTGGTGATTTCACCGCGTGCCAGCGCGAAATGCAGGCCATGGCTGAGGCGATCGCGGTAGGTATGCAGGGTGAATTCGCCGTGGTCGGTGGCGATGGCGCGGCTGTCGATGCGTTCGACCGTGTGCTCGGTTTCCAGGCGGTGGCGGATCAGGTCTTCGATCGAACCGATCTTCAGCCCGTGTGTGCGTGCGAACACTTCCAATTCCGGTCGCCGGGCCATGCTGCCATCGGCATTGAGGATCTCGACCAGCACGCCTGCAGGCTCAAAGCCGGCCAGCAGGGCGAGATCCGCCGCTGCTTCGGTATGCCCGGCGCGGCTCAGCACGCCGCCGGGCTGCGCCATCAGCGGGAAGATATGGCCGGGCTGCGACAGGTCATGCGGCTTGGCATCCGGGCGCACGGCGGTGCGCACGGTGTGGGCGCGGTCATAGGCACTGATTCCGGTGGTGACGCCTTCGGCAGCCTCGATGCTGACGGTGAAATTGGTGTGGTGCGGCGAGGTGTTGTCGCGCACCATCGGATTCAGACCCAACTGCGCGCAGCGCTCGCGGGTCAGCGACAGGCACACCAGGCCGCGCGCGTGGGTCACCATGAAATTGATGTCGGAGGGCTTGACCAACTCGGCGGCCATGATCAGGTCGCCCTCGTTCTCGCGGTCTTCGTCATCGACGATGACCACCATGCGCCCGGCGCGCAGTTCGTCCAGCAGTTCCGGGATGCTCGCAAAACTCATGTCCAGTCCTTCGTGGCCTGCAGGCGCTCGGCGTAGCGCGCCAGCAGGTCGATTTCGATATTCACCTGCGCGCCCGGATGCAGGGCATGAAACGCGGTGTGCGCAACGGTGTGCGGGATCAGCGCAACCTCGAACCCGCGGTCATCGGCAGCGTTCACGGTCAGGCTGACGCCATCGACGCAGACCGAGCCCTTGTTCGCGATGTAGCGCAGCAGCGGCTTGGCGAGTTCGAAGCGCCAGCGCACCGCGCGCGCGTCGTCCCAACATTGCGTGGCCGTGGCCAGCCCATCGACATGGCCGCTGACCAGGTGCCCGCCGAGACGATCCGTCGGGAACATCGCCCGCTCCAGATTCACCGGCGTGCCGATGGCCAGCGCGCCCAATGTGGTCAACGCCAGCGTCTCGTTCGAGGCATCGACCGCAAACGAATCCGTGTCGAACTCGACCACGGTGAGGCAGCAGCCGTTGACCGCGATGCTTTCGCCCAGCGCCACATCGGTGAAGGGCAAGCTGCCCACATCGATCAGCAAGCGTGCGTCGCCGCCGCGCAACTCGCGTGCGCGCAGGTTGCCGACACCTTCCACCAAGCCGGTGAACATCAGGCCGACTCCGGCCGCAGCAACAGACGGAAATCCTCGCCCACCACCGCACTGTCGATCCTGCGCATCTTCAATCGCTGTGCCATCTGGTCGATGTGCAAGCCGTCGAACAAGGGCCGTGCACTCGGGCCCAGCAGGACCGGAGCGACATAAAGCAGCAGCTCATCGACCAGGCCCGCATCGAGGAAGGCACCGGCAAGTGTCGCCCCGGCCTCCATCTGCACCTCATTTATCCCGCGCGAACCGAGCAGCTTCAGGACGGCCAGCGGATCAAACCTCCCCTTCTCCACCGGTATCGCCACATGGTCGATGTCGATTCCACGCGGAAGCTTGGCATCCGGTGCGTGCAGGTACAGCGTCGGTGCATCGCCTTCACGCACATGCCCGCGGGCGACGGTGGCCAGCCCCGGATCCAGCACCACCCGCAGCGGCGGCACGAATGCTGTGCCTTCGTCCAAACGCACGGTCAGATGCGGATCGTCTGCCAGCACCGTGCCGGCACCGGTCAGCAACGCACCGCAACGGGCACGCCAGCGGTGCACATCGCGCCGCGAGGCATCACCGGTGATCCATTTCGAATCGCCGGATGCGGTGGCGGTGCGGCCGTCCAACGTCGTCGCCAGCTTCACCCGCAGCCACGGCCAGCCGCGCTCCATGCGTGCGATGAAGCCCTTGTTCAACTCGCGCGCCTGCGCCTCCATCAGCCCGGATTCGGTGGTGATTCCGGCGGCGCGCAATTTTTCGAATCCTGCACCATCGACCTGCGGAAACGGATCGCGCATCGCGGCCACCACACGGCTTACGCCGGCGGCGATCAGCGCATCCGCACAAGGTCCGGTGCTGCCGACATGCGCACAGGGCTCCAGCGTCACGTACGCGGTCGAACCCTTGGCGCGCTCACCCGCCGCCTGCAGCGCGAAGACTTCCGCATGTGGCCCGCCCTTGCGCTGGTGCCAGCCCTCGCCCACCACCTCCACGCCCTGCGCGATCACACAGCCAACCATCGGATTGGGCCGGGTGGTGAAGGCACCACGCTCGGCCAGCCGCAATGCACGCGCCATCAAGACGTGGTCGGTGGCGGTGAAGTTCATGGCTCGCCCTGTTCGTCGCTCCGTTCATAACGGCCAAGTTCGCGGCCCTTGACGAACTCGTCCATGTCCCAGGGCCAGAACGGGACCAAGGCATGGCCGTCGATGCGCAGTCGCATCCGATCGAATTTCATCTCCGCGCCCTGTGGCGGATAACGCATCTCCTCCACCTGCAGCTCGACCGTGTTTCCGATGCGCTGCCATTTGCCCCGTGCGTACAGGTCCAGCGCGCCGTAGCCGAAGCCCCACTCGAAACTGCCATCGGCACGCAACTGCAGGCCGGAGCCGGCATCCATCACCCCGGCCAATTCGTATTCACCGGCCAACGCAACATCCGCTGGCGACGGCGCTCGTGCCAACTGACCGGATGCCTGTGTTGCAGGCTGTGTGGCAGGTGGCGGTTGTTGCGCTTGGCTCATCGTGGCACAGCCGGCCAACATGCAGGCCAGCACCCAGTTCAGTGCTTTCATTTTCGCCCTCATTTTCGCTTCCCCTTGCTATCCGGCTCACCGCCCAAGAGCGACAGCTGGCTGTCACTGGCCGGCAAGTCACGTTCCAGTTTTTCGATTTCCTCGCGAAAGTCCGCCACGTCCTCGAAGCTGCGATACACCGAGGCAAACCGCACATAACCGACATGGTCGAGCTTGCGCAATTCTGCCATCACGAATTCACCGATCTTGCGCGTCGCGACTTCGCGCTCGGCTGCCATCCGCAGCTGGTGCACCACCGCACGCACCGCCGCTTCGATCTGTTCTTCGGACACCGGCCGCTTCTGCAGCGCACGATCGAAGCCCACCCGCAGCTTGCGCGCATCGAACGCCTCACGCCGGCCATCCGACTTGACGATCACCGGCAGCTTGAGTTCCACCACCTCCAGCGTCGAGAACCGCTCACCGCAGGCTTCGCATTCGCGACGACGACGAATGGTCGCGCCGTCCTCGGACACGCGTGAATCGATCACGCGGGTGTCACCGTGCTGGCAGAACGGGCAGAACAAGGCTTATCCGTAGACCGGGAACTGCTTGCACTGCAGCTCGACGTTGCCACGCACGCCGGTGATCACGCTGTCTTCATTCGGGTTGTCCAGCACGTCGCAGATCCAGTTCGCCAGCGCCACGCAATCCGGCTCCTTGTAGCCGCGGGTGGTCACGGCCGGGGTGCCGATGCGCAGGCCGGAGGTGACGAAGGGCTTGCGCGGGTCGTTCGGCACCGAATTCTTGTTGACGGTGATATGGGCCTTGCCCAGCGCTTCTTCCGCCTGCTTGCCGCTGACCTCCTTGCCGATCATGTCGACCAGCATCAGGTGGTTCTGGGTGCCACCGGAGACGATCTTGTAACCACGGGCGATGATCACCTTGGCCATCGCCTGCGCGTTCTTCACCACCTGCTGCTGGTAGTCCTTGAACGCGGGATCCAGCGCCTCCTTGAACGCCACTGCCTTGGCCGCGATCACGTGCATCAACGGGCCGCCCTGGATACCGGGGAAGACGATGGATTGCAGCTTCTTCTCGATCTCCTCGGCCTGCTCGCCCATGCCCGCCTTGCTCGCGACGATGATGCCGCCACGCGGACCACGCAGGGTCTTGTGGGTGGTCGAGGTCACCACATGCGCATGCGGCACCGGGCTGGGGTAGACGCCCGCCGCAATCAGGCCGGCGACATGCGCCATGTCCACGAACAGATACGCGCCAACCTTGTCGGCGATGGCCCGGAAGCGCGCCCAGTCCACGACCTGCGAATACGCCGAGAACCCGGCCACGACCATCTTCGGCTTGTGCTCCAACGCCAGCCGCTCGACCTCGTCGTAGTCGATCAGGCCGGCATCGTTCACCCCGTACTGCACGGCGTTGAACAGCTTGCCCGAGGCATTGACCTTGGCGCCGTGGGTCAAATGGCCACCGTGGGCCAGCGACATGCCGAGGATGGTGTCGCCCGGCGCAAGCAGCGCGAAATACACCGCCTGGTTGGCCTGGCTGCCGGAATGCGGCTGCACGTTGGCGTAATCGCCACCGAACAGCTGCTTGCAGCGGTCGATGGCCAACTGTTCGGCCACGTCCACGTAGTCGCAACCGCCGTAGTAGCGCTTGCCGGGATAGCCTTCCGCATACTTGTTGGTGAGCTGACTTCCTTGCGCTTCCATCACCCGCGGGCTGGCGTAGTTTTCGGACGCGATCAATTCGACGTGGTCTTCCTGCCGTCGGTTTTCATCGGCGATTGCTTTGGCAAGTTCGGGGTCGAATCCGGCAATCAGGTCGGCACGGGGAAACATCGCGGCTCCGGGGGCGTTGGGGGTTTGTGATTGTATCCCGCGCCAGCCACGCACCGGGACCGCCCGTGGCGCCTAGCCACTTTGCGCCCGCATTGCTGAATGCCCGGCCGCCAAACCCGCGTTCTCGCGCAGTGCGTCAGCCGCCGTTCAACCATCGAACCGGCATCGGCAGTCGGTATAATTCGCGCATTCCGCACCACCTTTTCGCAGCCCATGCCCGACGCATGGCTGCCGCCGCACGCCCGGAGCACGCATGTCCTCGCAATACATCTACACCATGAACCGCGTGTCCAAGGTGGTCCCGCCCAAGCGGCAGATCATCAAGGACATCTCGCTCTCGTTCTTCCCCGGCGCCAAGATCGGCCTGCTGGGCCTGAACGGCGCCGGCAAGTCCACCGTGCTGAAGATCATGGCCGGGGTGGACAAGGACTTCGAAGGTGAAGCCCGCCCGCAGGCCGGGATCAAGGTCGGCTACCTAGCGCAGGAGCCGGAACTCAACCCCGAGCACACGGTGCGTCATGCGGTGGAAGAAGGCGTGGGCGAAGTGCTGCAGGCGCAGGCCGCGCTGGACGCCGTGTACGCCGCCTACGCCGAGGAAGGCGCCGATTTCGACGCGCTGGCCAAGGAGCAGGAACGGTTGGAAGCCATCCTCGCCGCCGGTGATGCGCACACCCTGGAGAACCAATTGGAAGTGGCCGCCGACGCGCTGCGCTTGCCGCCGTGGGATGCCATCGTGGGCAAGCTGTCCGGCGGCGAGAAGCGCCGCGTGGCCCTGTGCCGGCTGCTGCTGCAAAAACCCGACATGCTGCTGCTGGACGAACCGACCAACCACTTGGACGCCGAATCGGTGGAATGGCTGGAGCAGTTCCTGCACCGCTATACCGGCACCGTGGTGGCGGTCACCCACGACCGCTACTTCCTCGACAACGCCGCCGAGTGGATCCTCGAACTCGACCGCGGCCGCGGCATCCCGTGGAAGGGCAACTACACCGACTGGCTGGTGCAGAAAGACGAGCGCCTGAAGCAGGAAGAGAATCAGGAAAAGGCGCGGCAGAAAGCGATCCAGAAGGAACTGGAATGGTCGCGGCAGAACGCCAAGGGCGGCCGCAGCAAGGGCAAGGCGCGTTTGGCGCGGCTGGACGAACTGCAATCAGTCGATTACCAGAAACGTCAGGAAACCAACGAAATCTTCATCCCGCCGGGCGAACGCCTCGGCAATTCGGTGATCGAGTTCAAGAACGTCAGCAAGTCCTTCGGCGACCGCCTGCTGATCGACAATCTGTCGATGATCGTGCCGCCCGGCGCCATCGTCGGCATCATCGGCCCCAACGGCGCCGGCACGTCCACCCTGTTCAAGATGATCACCGGGCAGGAAAAGC